>NZ_JACOPS010000002.1:0-524443 GCF_014288065.1 Ruminococcus intestinalis
GCGATTATTCACGAAATTCAGCACGCAATACAGGGAATAGAAAATTTTGCGAACGGAAGTAATTTGGAATACTGGAAAAATCTCGGATACAGCGATGAAGAAGCAATGGCAATGTATTACAACACTGCCGGAGAAAGAGAAGCAAGAGATGTTTCTGCCAGAAGAGATTACAATGCAGAGCAAAGAAAAAACATCCGTCCGGACATTGACAGGAAAGATGTTGTATTTGCTAATAATGAATATGTGAAATATTCAGCGGATGAAAAAAGTATAGAAAAATATTCTGATAAAGAAAAAGAAAATTGGCAGTCAAGCAAAAATATATTAATATATCGTGATAATGAACAATTTGAAGATTTTATCACAAAATCATTAAATAATGATATTAATAAGAAAATATATATAGGTAAAATTTCTTCCAAATTAGGCGAATTTATATATAGCAAAACAGGTTTAAATATTTCAGGATATAATTTAGTATTACGCTCATCAGAAATAAGAAAAATTTTAAAATATGATCATGGCAATGAAATAAAAGAAAATTTGAGAGGTCAAAGAGCAATTGTTAAAAGTGACTTTTTGAATTTTGCTAAAATAATTACTAATCCTGATGAAATATATTTAGGAGATAAAAAGTTTGAAAATAAGCCTGTAATTATATTTGTAAAAACCATTAATGGTAAAACAACAGCTGTGACATATGTTTCAGCAAAGCATCACGATTTAACACTTCAAACTATGTATTCAGGCAAAAATAAAGAAAGCCTTGCCACTACGCCAAGTGAAAATAAATCCCTCTCGCAAACGTCCGAAACGCTTAGTGGTACAGCTTCCTATAAAATATTAGCACATGAGGATAACAAAGTCAATATAAAAGAAAATGATAACATTTCCGACATAAAGTACGCAACAGATGATACCATTAATGATTGGCTTGATGATGAAAGCACACCGCAGGGAATTGACTACGAAAAGGCAGTTGAAAAAAATCCTGTAATAGCAGTAGCGAAAATATATAAAAGTGCGGCACAAATGCAATTAGTGAATAATAAGTTTGATAGTCATTTAGA
Source organism: Ruminococcus intestinalis (assembly GCF_014288065.1). NCBI lineage: Bacteria > Bacillati > Bacillota > Clostridia > Eubacteriales > Oscillospiraceae > Ruminococcus > Ruminococcus intestinalis. Next base: position 1,071 of record NZ_JACOPS010000002.1, read on the forward strand.
CACCTTGACTTAGACACCTTGATTTTTTAACACTCCAAAAAGAAAAGCACCGACTTCAAAAATCGGTGCTTATGGCTGGGCTGGCGGGATTCGAACCCACGGGTGACGGAGTCAAAGTCCGTTGCCTTACCGCTTGGCGACAGCCCAATATATTAAATTTATGCAAATTGCTGTACCCGGTTAAGTGCATTAGCCGTTACCGCTTGTGCAAATTGCTATTTACAGCAGATTATTATAAAGTTAAAGCCGCAAAGGCTATATACCTTGCGGCTTTATGGTGACCCATCGGAGATTCGAACTCCGGACACCTTGATTAAAAGGAACAGTAGTGTTTCTTTATTGAAAAGGGGACATTAAAAATGCTTGAAAACACACAATTCAAAGAACTTAAGCTTAATGTAAATAAAACAAATATGGTTAAGCTGTGTAAGTTTTATTTTCATGAGATTTTAAATAAAAAATTATCAGATTTCTTCTTTTTCAAATATCAGCGTGACAGTTTTTATGTGCTTGAATGTAGTGGTTATGAATTTCATTTATTTGTTAATTGTTGCAAAGTTCTTTTAACTGAACGCAATTCTGATGTTTCTTATATCGTTGATTATGACGATTTATTCAAATTTTACATTGTTAAAGAAAAATAAAATTAAAGGAGACATTAAAAATGTATGCTGCTATTGATAAGTTAAAATTATATAGACTTGCTGAACAGTTATTTTCTCAGCTTTTTAAGCTATCCCTTCTACTGAGCCAATTTATTATCATACTGACAAAATAATTTATCAATATGACTATGATAACGCTGGTTAAGTATTCTTTGTTGTGTAGCTAAATGCACATATTTCATTGTCATTTGTAAACTTGTATGTCCGAGAAGTATTCTCAATTCTTCAACATCACCGCCATAAAGAATGTAGTTTGTAGCAAAAGTATGCCGCAACAAGTGCGGGTGTAGTCTGATAATTCCTGTACTTTCTTTTAAATCTTGAAAATACATCTTGATTGTATTATCGGTAATCGGTGTACCATCTTCTTTTTGGAAAAAGCGTTTTTCATATTCGTTTCTCATATTGAAATAACGATTAATGTATCGCTTAGTTTCTTCACCAAAAGGCACTAAACGCTGTTTCTCTCCCTTGCCATTAACTAACATAGTGTTGTTATGCATAAATATGTTTTTTGATTCAAGACTTACTACTTCTCCTCTTCTCAGACCTGAATCAAGCATAAACATTACCATTAATTTATTGCGAATACCAAAGTATGAGTTATCAAAATTATTGAGAAGTATCTTTACTTCTACATCTGACAAAGGAACTATATTGGCAATTTCAGCTTTAATAAGTTTCAATTTACCCACATTTTGAAGCAACTCATTTTCATTCAGCCACAGCAAAAATGTTTTCACTGCTCTTGTATAAGTTTGCAGTGATATTTTTTTAGTACCGTTTTTATTTTCAATTAAATAGAGTTTGTAATCTTCAAATAAATGAGTATAAACATCTTCGACATTTTCTATTTTGTTATCTACACACCATTCAATGAACTTCGGTAAATTATATTTATAATATTTTAGAGTGTGTTCAGTTACACCTTCAGAAATTTTTTCTTTCAAGAACTGCTGATAAACAGCACATAAAGTCATAAAATACACCTCGTAAGCAATTAGGTAACAGTATTGTAACATATTGTAATAATATGGTCAATAATATACAAATTTGTTTATGGGGTATTTTTATAATAATAAAATCAGGAGGCAGCTATGAGTATATTAAGTTTTGAAGAACCGTACACAGACAACGAGGTTGTCGGATATTATGAAGATAAACTTATTGTCAAGCGTGAGGACGGCGAATTATTTTTCTGTGAAATACCCAAAAATCTTATTGAAATAGGAGAAACTATTTCTCCAAAAGATTTAACAAGTATTGCAGAATTGCCGTATGATGTACAAAAAGGGATTATAAATCAATATGCAGATTGAGAGGTGTTGAATTTGGCTTACGATCCGGCAAAATCAGAACAGACAAAAGAAGAAATGAAGCAAAAGGTCATTGAACTTGCTAAGAACTTTAAAGATAATCCGCAGAATATGATTGAATACTTGCAATTTTCAACTCGTTTTTATAACTACAGTTCAAGAAACACAATGCTTATTTATCAGCAAAATCCGGGTGCAATGTTTTGTAACAGCTATAAAGCATATCAGGATATGGGTTATTCGGTTAAGCGTGGCGAACACGGAATGAAAATACTTGTGCCAACTATAAAGACATACCTTAATATTGACGGCAGCCCTATTCCTCTCAGTAAAGCTACAAAAGAACAGAAAGAGGCTTACAAGCTACATAGAATTGAGGCAGAGCAACGAATACATTTTAAAGTCGGTACTGTTTTTGACATAGCACAAACAAATTGTCCTAAAGAAGATTATCCTAAATATTTCGATCTTGGTTACACATCAGAACAGCATAAACAGCTATACGAACTTATGAAAACATATTGCGGAAAAGAGTTGAATTGTAAAGTGCACGAAAATCAATTTAATTCAGTATCACTGCGAGGCTTCTTTGATCCTGCAAGCAATTCAATTTCGCTTAGCGGTATGTTTGACGATTCAACAAAATTATCAGTACTTACACACGAAACCGCACACGCTATTTTACATAAAGAGCTTGATAAAACTCAAATTAAAAGTGAAGCTCAAATGGAATTTGAAGCTGACGCAACATCGGTAATGTTGCAGTCATACTTTGGCTTGCAAATACCTGAGAGCAGGCAAAGACATCTTGCCGATCAATACAAAACAATGTGTGCAGACAAAAGTATCTCTTCGGCTGACATTACAAAATCACTTGATCACTCTCACAGAGCATATAAATCAGTTGCGGATAACATCAACAATAGTCTAAAACCCGAACTTACGCCATCAATTAAAAATGTTCAGGCTGCACAGGTGACACAACCCATTTTACCAAATCAAATAGCAATGCCCGATATGGGAATGGCTATGATGATGTAATTATGACTGCGTTTTTGGCAGTCTTTTTTATTACTCAAACAAACAAGTGTCCCACGGTGGGACACTTAGTAAAAAATTTATCATTTAATCGGGGGAACGAAAAATGAAAGTTAATAATAAGGCAATTAAAATTGCAGTATCAAATCAAAAAGGCGGCGTAGGTAAGACTACGACTGTTTTAAATCTCGGAGCAGCTCTTGCTGTCAACAATCGCAGAGTATTGCTTGTTGATTGCGACCCACAGCACCACTTATCGAACTGGCTCGATTGGGAAGCTGACGGCAAACCTACAACATCCGATATTATTTTCAGCACCGTAACAAAGCAGAATGTGGATTTCAAAAACTGTATTCGCCCTTGCGAGAAAGAAAAATTTGATTTCATACCTTCGATCAATTTGCTTGCCGGTATGCTTGGAATTATTGCTGCAGATGATAACAGTTCAACTGTAATTTCAAGAATTTTTGAAAATGACTATTTTAACGAAAATTACGATTACATTATATTTGATTGTCAAACTGCTCTTGATTTGCTTGTTACAAATGTTCTCAACGCTTGTGATAAGCTGCTTATTCCTGTTCAGGCAGATTTACTCAGTTATGAGGGCGTAGAACAAATGCTTGACAGTTTTATGCGAATTAAGAAAGATACCGATATTCGTAAATATCTTCTCGGAATGCTTGTTACTATGTATCAGACTAATACAAGACATTCCGCTACAATTTACAACGCACTTAAAGAAAGTTATAACGATCTCGTTTTTAACACATATATATCGTACAGAACAGAAACAAAAAACTCAGTCGGTTTTCACCGTAGCAGCGTTTCAGACTGCAAGTCAGTTGTAGGTGCTCAATACATAGAGGCTGCACATAGAATTATGGAGGAAAGTGAAAATGCCTGATTTTTTTAAACCCAAAAAGCAAATATTAAAAACCCCGGAGCAGGCATACTCTGAATTGCTCGGCGGCAGTACCGAAAATCAAGTTGTAGAAATTGACATATCTCTGATTGATGAAATAGATGATCAGCCACAAAGCATACATCAAGACAAAATTGAAAACATAGCTGAAAGTATGAAGCATATAGGACAGATTGACCCTGTTACTGTTGTGAAGTCAAAAAAAGAAGGCAGATATGTTTTACTTGCAGGCAGGCACAGAAAAAGAGCATGCCTACTGAATGGGCAAAAATCTGTTAAAGCAATAATAAAAAGCGAAACCGACCCGGACAAGCAAAGGCTAATCTTATTGGCCACTAATAATGACCGCAATACAGACTATCTCCCTTCTGAACTTGCTTTCAGTTATGCGGAACAATCCGAACTATTAAAAAAACTTGGCAGTAAATCTACCGTATCAGCTATAGCAGAGCAAAACAACACAAACAGAAAAGCTGTTCATCGACACATCAGACTTACATATCTCATTAAACCTTTACTTAACAAAGTTGACAGCGGAGCAATTACAGTCGGTGCAGGATATGAACTTTCATTCCTTTCAGAGGAACAACAAATCTCATTGCTTAATTTTATTCTTAATAATGCCTCGGTTTGCCAAAAGATTGATAAAGACATTGCAAGAAGAATAAGACTTGAACCTGACAATCTGCAAGAAATCTTTTATCAAAAAGTTGATGTGCCGGTATTATTTGAAGAAGAAGCTGATATTGAGGAAGAAAATATTGAAATTGAACCTCTTAAAGCAGAGAAAGAAAAAGTTAATAATTCATCTGAAAAGGCAATTAATCCTGAACCAAACAACCACAAGTGTCCCACGGTGGGACACTTAAAGGAAAAAGAGCAGTTACCGAACGAACTGACTATGACCTTATCAGCTACAGTTTTAAACTGTACAAGCTCGGTATTAAAATATTACGCAACTGCATTTCCTACCACTGCCGAATCAGTTAATATGTTTAGTCAACGATTTAAGAATTTTTCTGCAAACGGTAATACACAAAATTATGTTCCATATCAGGAATATCAAAATTGCGAATACAAATTAAAGTTTCTTAAAAAGCAGCTTGAATTTTATCTTAACAATAATAAATATACAGTTGCTTACAATGAACTTGATGAGTTTATACGCAGATATTTAAGAAAGTTCTTTCCAAAAGAAAAACTCATTGAACTTATATCAAATACATAGTTTTCTTCTCATCGTTCCCCGATGATAGAAATACAGGGCTGTTTCAAAACATTTGGAACAGCCCAACACCCCACAAGGAGGTAAATATGAAAATTAAAAGAATAATTTGTGCTTCATTAGCAGCACTTAGCTTATCAACAGCATTATTATCATCACCGGTAAACGCAGCACCGAAAATGGGTGATGTAAACCTTGACGGCATAATTAATATTGTAGATGTATCATTAATTCAGCAATATCTCGCAGGATATAAAGATATGAAATTTTACTCGGCATATGCTGATTTTGACCGCAACGGAAAATTAGACATTAACGATATATCTTTATTGCAACAGTATCTTTCAAAATCAATCATTGTGTATGGTGATTTTATATTTCAAATGAGCAGTAATTCAAAGTTGATTTCTCAATCATATTTTGGCAATGATACAAATGTAACAGTACCGGGATTTCTCCCCGGCTACAACTATGTAGTTACCGAAATCGGTTCTAATACATTTTCAAACAATTCAAAAATCGCAACAGTAACTTTGCCTCAAAATATCGGAAAGCTTAACGATAAGGCTTTCAATAATTGCAGCAAACTTACAACTGTTTATGCTTATAATAAAAACCTCAAGTGGAGCAATTCATTTTATAATTGTCCAAAATTTAAATCTATTCAGTTTAAGTGAAATTAAAGAATAAACCGCACCTTACATACCCCTTCTCCTTTTATTAAAATGAAGAAACACTGCAGTTAGTGCGGAACTGCAGTGTTTGTACTAAACATAATTTATTATATAAATGAAAGGAAATTTATGATTATACTATTACTTATTATAATAATTATTTCACCGATTTTTATAGCAATTTCACTTTACAACACCATTAAAATATACAGAAAAATAAAACTTGTAGATAAATATGGAATATTAATGACAGCTACTTGGTTTGCTGTTGAAATCATAGGTGTAATATTTTTATTTATTCGATTTTAAAATATATTTTAAATATTTATTAGCTTTTTTCGCACCTCAAGAGGAAAGGATTTGTTAATATGAAAGTAAAAGTAAAGAATATGAGTTGGGACAACGAACAGAAGAAAGAAATTGAAACAATAAAAGAGAGAAAAATCACTGTAAGGCTTTCGGACGCAGATTGTGACCGACTGGCGAGAAAGTGTGGGGAGTATGGTCTGACTATTGGAGAGCTGATAGAGAATTTTGTCGGAGATTTAGTTGGTGGTACTTACTCAAACGGAAGTGATGAAAGAGATTATGCCAACAAGTGGTTCAAGCGTTGTTGGTTTGGAATGTTCCCCGAAGAAACACTTTTAAAATTTCTTTTGTACACGGGTTATGATGTGTATGATGATTTTTTAGAAATCATAGATGATATTGAAAATGGATATGCAGAACTGGAAGATTACAAAAAAGACCAGAGTGTTTTTGACGAGGAAGAAATCGAATTTTTGAAAACCGATATTGATGACTGGGAGAAGCAAATCGCAGAAATCAAATCGGACTATCTCAAAAAGAATGAGAAAGCCGACTGGGAGAAAGAAGTCGAAAAAGTCAACGAATGGTGGAAAGCAAAGGAGATGTAAAATATGAGGATTATAAAAAAATTGATAGTTGCTGTAATGATTGCAGCTATGCTTGTTGTATCTGTTGTAAGCGTATCTGCTGTATCTGAATATGATAAGGTAGCTACATCTGATTCGGCTGAAATTACAAGTGGTATGAGTACTCCACAAGTAATAATTCTAAGTTTTGTTGGCGTTGCAATCATAGGCGGCGTTGTTGCCTTAATCTTTGCATACAAGAAACAACGGCAGGTTGATGAAATCGGAGATGCAATAAAACTCATTAACACATACGAAAAATACAAAGCTGTTCATACAGGTTTGCAAAATTCAAAAAATCCGAGCCGTTATAAAAAAGAAAACATCAACGCACTACATAAGTACGATGATGCCGTTAATAAATTATTAAATTTGTATCCTGACAAAACATCGCCGAGGATTGAAAAACTAACAAACGAAAGAAATCACTTGATTGAAGATATAAAAGAATTAAACGAGCAGTACAAACAAACAGTAAGCGAATTAAAAGAACTTGAGTTTGCCCGTCAGAGTATCGAAGATTATTTAAAGGCATCTGATAAATCACATAAAAACGAATTGGAATAATCAGTCTTTATGATTTTTTATGTAATAATCAATGCAAGTATTAATAAATTCGTTAAAACTCATTTTATGCTCCAATATTTGCAATAGCTTGCGTGTGTAGCAGTTGATTTGAATGTGTTTCCGCACATCTTGCAAATAAACTCTCTTTCTTTTGGAATACTTCTCTTATTTATTTTATCCATTTACATCTCACCCTTTTATATATTTGACAATGTTATTATTGTGATATGTGGTATATAATAAATATAAAGAGATATAAAAATCAACAAAGGAGAGGTTAATCAATGAATAGGACAAGACCGGAGCAGTTAAGTGAAAACTTAGCTGCTTTTTTCGCACCTAATAAGAAGATTAGCTTTATATATAAGAAATGGGGGCAGGCTCTATGTCAATAAAAATTATATTGACTATCTTAAAAACAGCATATTGGTTGCAGTACATTCCTATAATTATATCAATCATTATCTCGTGCTATATGTTTTTTAAAACGGTAATATCTAAATATAAAAATAAAAGAATAAGCATAAATTGTGACAACTTTATAGTTGTGCTTCTTTGCCAAATTTTTCATTATGTCGTTATCAATAAGTTTGATTTGTACTTTCCTTTGTCAATCGTATTATTAAGTTTGAATATGATATTTTATCAAATATTTAATAAAATTTCAAATAAAAAAATAGAATTAATAATTGACATATTTAGTATTTTTTTAACTTTTTTATCGTTTAATAACTGTATTTTTTATGTAATTCCTTGCCTTTGTGTTATGTTAATACCAATAACAAAGAAACTATTAAAAGCTATCATTGAAACTATTTTCAAAAAATGATATAATATCCTATATCTTTAGGAGTTATTAAAAATCATGATAATTGTAAATTATTTCTTTAATTTTTTTTGGATATGTCAGTTACGATTAATGAAAACAAAAGCATTTTTTGAAAATATAGATTATGATATTTTTGCGATAATTCAAAGAATTACAAAAGTTACATTTGCTTTACCCTTCACAGTATTACTTATCTTAATTTTATTATGTAATTATTTTCATATAAATCAAAATAACTATATAATTATAGTATATATATTATCAGGTATTTCTGGGGTAAGTATTTTTTTGTATTATATAGATATAATATATCAGTATTTTTACTGCCTTTTCACTACATTAAGAGGATATATGTGTTTATCGATAATAATTAATTTTATATTATCTTATATAATTTCTCAGTTGTTAGAGATTAATTCTGATATATACTTCTTTTTTATCTATGTAATTATATATATTATTTTAAGTTTAATCTCAAATAGTAATATAGCTATAACAGCCAATACTATTATAGAAATATTATTAGCATTATTTTCTTTAACAAAAATTATGATCGTTTATTTTTTTGAAAATACAATAAGTTCAAATAGTAATTTTGTAACTTTAAATCAAGCAAGCATAGATGAATTACATCAAGCTATAGCTACAATAGAAAATCAGTGGATTAATTATTTAGACTTTTCTTTATTTCCATTATTAATAATCAATGGTTTGGCTTTGCTTTTTTGTAATATTCATTCCTATTGGATAAAAGAATATAATGATAAAATGGAAATCACAAGAGATAATGAACTTATTAAAAAATATATAAAACATAAAAATTAAAAGTCAATATACCAATCGGAGCAGTTAAGTGAATTTCTTGACTGCTTTTTTATTTGGATTGACAAACAAAATTGTGAACGATACAATATAAGTATAAACACTAATACGAAAGGGGTCAGAAGTATGACTACACAGGAAATGAACACAAACATTACAAATACGAATGAACCGGCAGAGAAAAAAACGAATAAGAAAAAGGCTATTGGTATTGTTGCGGTTGCGGCAGTAACTGTGGCGGCGGTCATTATTGCTATGCTGACCGCTTGCGGAAATAAAAAGCCTACTGCAACAGCAGACGAAGTTATCGGTACATCTGTTCAGACTGTTACACAGGTTGTGACGGACAGTCAGGGCAATACACATATTGAAGAAGAAACTAAGGTTGTTGAGGTTAAGCAGACACAGCCTGCGGAGAAGTCGGAAAAAGCTACGGAAGTTAATGCACAGAGTGCAGCAAAGACCGACAACAAGCAGAACAACGGCGGTCAGAGCAACAATAACAGCAACGGCAACAGCAATCAGACTAACAACAATAATAACAATGCCGGCAACGGTCAGACAAGCAAGAGCAACGGCTCATCAGGCAGCACAAATAAGCCTGCAAGCAATTCAGGCTCAAGCGGTTCATCAAGTCAGAGTAAACCGTCAGGCGGTTCATCAAGCAGCTCAAGTCAGAGCAAGCCGTCAAGCGGCTCCGGCTCATCATCTTCAAGTAAGCCTGCACCGGCTACACAGCCTGCAACAAAAGACCCACACGAGGGCAAAACTTGGCACGATGCAGAGTACAAAACCGAAAAAGTTTGGGTAGTTGATGAAGAAGGTTACACTTGGCAGAAACCGATTTATGAAACACACGATAGAACAATTTGTAATATCTGTGGTGCAGATATTACGGAAGATATAACAGGTCACGATAAAACATATCATTTACCCTATGGTGATGATTTTAGTTATCGTAATGAAATGGTTGATACTTTAGTCGGTTATGAAACAATAACCGTTCCCGAAAAAGGACATTATGAAACAAAAACAACTCTCGTAAGAGCAGCAGGTTGGTATTGATATATATATGAAAATTAAACACATCAATTAAAGCAGTTAAGCAAGAGCTTGACTGCTTTTTTTATACCTATAAAGAAAAGGAGCGGTATTATGAGCGGAAAAAGGAGTCCACCAACAGAAAGAAAAATATACTATCTCATTGAAAGGAGAGTTTTATGAACAAATTTAAAAAGCTAAAGTCGGCGATTATTTCTTTTTGCAAGCCTAAAAAGCTGACATCATTGGCAGTTGCATTAACAACAATCTTTGCTATGCTGCCTGTCGCTAATATTTCGGCAAGTGCTTATTCATATACGGGGCTTAGTGAAATCGGCGGCAAGGTATTGATTCAATCTTCGGAAAAACCGTTAGTCCTTATTGACAACGGAAGTGCAGGCAAACTTGACGCATATAAATTCCTTATCAACGGTGAGGTCGGTTATTGTATTGACCCACAGTTGCCGGCACAAAAGACAGACGGCAAGACTATGGAGTTTACGCAGTTTTCGGGTGATACAGGTAAAGAAGTAATAAAACTTGACCCTAATTCGACTGATGAAAAAGAAAAGGCTCTTATAGTAGGTTTAAGTGTTCTTTACGGCGGTTACGGAGATTATTTCTCAACATTCGAGAACGGCGGTAAATCCGCTAAGTCCATAATGGACGGATTTATTGACGGTGTGTATTCATCTTTATTTAACAAGATGAGCACACGAGAGGATAAGTATTATTTCTTATCGCATTATACGCTCTCACAGCTTTATCACGAGCTTGTAAATGACGGTACATCTTGGAAAACTTGGAGCAACTACAAAGATGTTAACACAATGATTAATCGCTTAGTAGATTACACAAAGAATATAGTAAAATCCACAGGTGATTATTCAGCTATCAAGCGTAGTTGTGCAACCAACAATTACTATATTACACAGCCAAAAGGCAAAGACGGCACTTTTTGTCAGCACTTAATAGTAAGAATACCGAAAAAAGCTAAATTATATCTTGAAAAGTCAGGTACAAGCGAAGAAATCAAAAACCTGACAGAACAGACAACTGATAAAGATTACTTGAATTTCGCAGGTGCACAGTACACATTGTATAGTGATGATAACAAAGTAGTTGCAGTTGCAGAGCTTGATAAAAACGGTAATATTGCAAAAATTAAGTATTCGTACTCCAATCAGGACTGGATTACAAAGAATTACTTTGAGCTTGTTTCAGGTCAGTATTACCTCAAGGAAACAAAAGCACCGGCAAACGGTTACTTCACTCTTAGCAACAAAAAATACAATGTTACAGTCACAACAGACGATTGCAATAACGAAAGAATACTTGATATTCTTCAACTATCTGATACTGAAATCGTTAAGCTGAAATTCAAAAAAGAAAGCAGTAATCCTGAGTTGACAACCGACAATGATTGCTATTCATTAGACGGCGGTATGTTTGCTGTCTTTTCTGACGAAAAGAGTGCATACGATTATATATCTGATAACAGTGCAAAGAATAACATCGTCAGGTACTTCATTACCGACAGCAACGGTGATTGCAAAGCTATATCTAAAGACGGCAACTCTTGGGACTATAACGCAAATTCAGACCTGTATAAAATTGCATACAGTGACAGTTACTATGCTGTCGAAATGGCAGCACCGAAAGGTTTTAAAAAGTACAACCGTCCGGTGCAAATGACTATAAATGGCACAAACGGTGGTTTTGTTGTATTATCAGCAACTATTTCTGACACACCTCTTAATGACCCTATTCGTATTGTCTTACGAAAAAAAGACGCAGTTACCGGTCAATACACTAATATGGAAAATGCAGAGTTTACTGTAAAATACTATAGTGGTTATTACTACTCTGAAAATGAACTTGTCGGCAAATTACCTGAGAGAAAATGGATACTCAAAACCGATAGTGACGGCTATACACGTTTAGATGAAAGTTATAGAGCTGATAGCGACTATGGAGAGCCATTTTATGTAACAAGTGCGGAAAACCCTAACCCGGCTATGCCACTCGGCACTATAACAATACAGGAAACCAAAGCCCCGACAGGTTACAAAATCAATCCTGAATTGTTTATCCGACAAATTAAGGTTGATGAAGCCACAGGCTCAATCACAACATTTAATGAGATTGAAGTGCCTGAACCACGAGATACCGTTTACGGCAATCTTACAATCTACAAAACCGCTGATGACAGCAAGCGAGGAGCTAATACTGCTAAGGATGTATGGTTTAATGTCAAGTCTGATGACGGAGTGACAGACGAAAACATAGTAACAAAAAGCAAGGGCATAGACGGTGCAGCAACGCTCAGCAACTTGCCTGTTTACAAAGCAAGCGGAGAATATGTAAAATACATAATCACAGAGCTTGGCTACAAAAATGCAGACGGTACATACTCGATACCTGACAGATATATTCTTCCTGCTAAAAAAACCGTTACGCTAAAGGAAAATGTTACTCTTTCATTTTATTTTGCAAACAGACTGCAAAAGACAGGCTTAATCGTTCAAAAAGAGTCTGAGGACGGCATTATAAGCGGTTTTTACTTCTCGGTAAAGTCTGATGACGGCAAAACAAATAAGATGCTTGTAACCGGTGCTGACGGCTCTGCAGAGCTTACTAACCTTGCTGTATATAATACAAGCAATGAAAAGGTTAAATACATCGTTGACGAATTAGGCTTTAAAAATGCAGACGGTACATATTACTTCCCCACGAAGTATGTAAAGCCTGCGGCTCAGACAGTTACACTTGAGGACGGCAAAAGCTTTGTAGTTACGATGAAAAACCTGCTCAAGCGTGGCAGTGTAGAGCTTTTAAAAACAGACGGCAACGGCAATCCGCTTGAGGGCATTGAGTTTGAACTCTATAACACAAAAACAGGCATTGTTAATGTTATAAATAAAAACAGCAGTATTATGTACGAAGCTGCCGACAGCAAGACAGCTGATACGGTAACAAAGCTCGTTACCGACAGCGACGGCAGAATTATTGTAAATAACCTCTTGCCGGGCGATTATTACTTTCTTGAAACAAATTCAAAGGGTAATATGCCGTATGCAGGCAAGATTAACTTTACGGTTTCGCCCGACAGCTTAGATACGCTTGATATACAGCTTACGGTTAAGAATAACAGTGTCTTTATTCCTGAAACAGGCGGAACAGGCAACAACAGACCGATTTACATTGAAATCGGCGCCGCTGTATTAGCATTTACTGTTCTTGCAGGTGCTATTGGTTTAGGTATAAGAAAAAAGAAAAAACACATTGGCAAAAAGGCTCAACAGTAAATCTGTTGGGCTTTTTCCATACAACGGACAAATTGTCCGCAAAAAAATTTTTAAGGAGGGGTTTTCTTATGAGAAAATCAATTAGAAAATCATTCACAGGCAAACTGCTCGCAGTAGTAATGATGTTGACATTACTCTTTGCGGCGATCCCAACAGCAAGTGCGGCTACTGCACTTAAGACAAATCAAAAGGTAAATATCAGTGTGAAATGCACTAAACCGGGCTATACTTTTGAACTTTTCAGAGTTGCGGACCTCAAGAGCACAACAGCTACTCCGTTCAAAACAGAATACACATCGCTTATTTCTTCTGTAAGTGCTGAAATTCTTGCAGGCGATTCAAAGGCTGCTCTTGACGCACTCGATAACGCTGATTTAAGCACAGCAGTATCACAGGGTACATTTACTTCATCGGCAACAAACACAACACAGAGCTTTTCAAGCCTTGCACAGGGTATTTATTATATCAAGTGTGTTAAGTACCCTGCCGGTGTTACAAGTATCACAAACTCTGTTCTTGCTCTCCCATATTACAATAACGGTGAGTGGGTATACAGCTACGCTGAAATCAATCTTGCAAGCAAAGTAGCTGACAGCACACCATCAACAGAAAAGTCAATTACCAACAGCACAAAGAACAATACTAACTATACAGATGTATCACTTGGTGACACTGTAAACTTTAAACTTAAGAATACAGTAGCAGGCTCAAATGACATTAAGCTCACAACATATGCTGTATATGATGATATGTCAGCCGGTCTTACACTTAACAAAAGCTCATTCAAGGTTACACTTGTTGACGCTAAAGGTGCTAAAGTAGCTGACCTTACTAAAGGCACAGATTACAAGGTGAATGTAACAAGCGAGGGTGAGGGCAAAAACACAAAGTTTAATGTCGCTCTTACTTCCGAGTATCTTGCAAAGTCAGATTTTTATACAAGCAACGCAAAATTTGTTATTGTAACATATTCTACAACAGTCAACAAATACGCTGTAGTCGGTACAGCAGGCAACCCGAATGAAGATGTAAAACTTGAATACGGTAATGATTCAGGTGTTGACAGCGTTCCGGGCAATAAGGTATATGTTTACACTTATCGCATTGGCGTAAACAAGCTCGATGAGGCAGGCAATCCGCTTGCAGGTGCAACCTTTGACCTTTACAAGACAAAGGCTGACGCTGAATCACAGAAAAACGCTATTGCAACAGGTACATCAGACAGCAACGGCACAGTTAAGTTTATGAACTCCGCTAACGAAGAAATGAAAGTACAGAGCGGAACATATTACATTGTAGAAACTGTTGCTCCTGCCGGTTACAATGTTTACGGCAAGGTAATTGAAGTTGAAATCCCTGTTCAGTATAATTCGGTATTCACTAAAAACACTTGGGTAAAGAATGCACCGACAAACGGCGCAGTTGAAATTACCGTAACTGATACAATCGTATTCTTCCCTAAGACAGGCGGATATGTAGGCTTCATCAGAGTGGCTGGTGTGGCTTGTGTAGGCATTTCTCTTGCGTTGGTACTTGCATACCTCATCAAGAAGAAATCGGCTAAGACAGCTAAATAATTAAACTATAACAAAAGGGCTGCCGATTTATCGGTGGCCCTTGCTCACGAAAAATTATGAAAACTAAAATATTTTTTATATCCCTCTGCGTTCTTGCTGCGGTCGGAATAGGCTTTATAGTATATCCCAACATTGCCGATTACATCAACAGTAAAAGCAATGAAACAGTTATAAAAAACTACAGTGAAAGCACTCAAACAATGTCTGATTATGAAATCTACAATGAGCTTGCTAAGGCTCAAAATTTTAACGAATTGCTTGCAAAGAGTGCATTAAACGATGAAGAAAAAGACGAATACAATGCAGCAATGTCAGAGTACGAGAACATTCTCAACTATGACGATATAATGTGTACTATCGAAATTCCGAAGATAAATGTTGACTTACCGGTGTATCACGACAGCACCAACAGAGAAGAAAAGCTCAAAAAAGGCTGTGTACATTTGGCAAACACTTCCTTGCCCATTGGCGGTGCAAGCACACACGCTGTTATATCCGCTCACTCCGGTTATCCTGAACAGGTATTCTTTGATGAGTTGGACAAACTGCAAATCGGAGATACCTTTAAAATAAATGTACTGAATAAAACACTCACATACAAGGTGTGTGAGATTAATATAGTTGACCCTGATGATTCAAGTAAACTTGAAATTGAGAACGGCAAAGACTATGTGACATTGGTCACTTGCTATCCGTACTCAATTAATACGCACAGATTGTGTGTGCGTGGCGAAAGGGTTGAAGATACGATTACTGATACTGCAACAGCTGATGAGGTGATTAGCAATGATAATCATAATGATTTAACGCTTGTGTTTATCATTTTAGGTATTAGCTTGTTAGTTGTTTTAATTATTTGTGTTAAGAGAACAGTTTGTAAAAGGAGGTAAGAATGTGATTGAAAATATGATAGGCAAAAAAGTTTTCTTGATTGATGACTTAGGTGACGGAGAAATGCTGATGTGCAGTGATACCGTCACCGCAATTCTTATAGAAGAAAACAGTATGAGCGTAAGGTGCAAAACATCAGGCGATGAATTTTGGACTGTTGGTAAAAATGCTTTTTTCAGCGAAAGTGAAGCTAAACAAGCATTTAAAGTGAGGTGTGCATAATGGCTTTATTTTTCGATGTAATGAGTTTTTTAGCAATAGCAGATACATTTATAGCGGACACACTGTTTATTGCTTCCAACGAATGTGATATATAAAAAGGAAGTATGTATATGAAATTACAAGAATTACTTAATAATCTTCGCTTGATTACAAGAGAAGATGTGTATAAAAATATGGTTTTTGTATAAAAAGGAGTTTTAATATGATAAAACCAATGAGAAATAAAATAATCAATAATTCAGTATGCATTGCCAAGACTGTTGATATAGCACTCTATGATTACAAAGTGATATTGACTCACAGTTAGCTTATAAAGGTGATTGATAGAAAGGAGCGTATATATGAGCATTTGGGACGATTATAAAACAAGCGTAAGGACAAGGATAAATGTTAAGCAAGATAGACTTTTGCTGACCGAAAGGCAGTGGAAGCTCAAGCATTATATCAAAATTGATGATAAGTGCGGTAGGTATCTTTGGGTAAATGCTTATTGTCCTAATCAAGAACTGTATCTTTGGGATGAGGAAGTACGCAAAATGACTGATGAAGAACTTACAGCCTATCGAACAAAAGAGAAAGAAAAGCGTGTTGCTCGTCAAAAAGCCTTTTTACAGCAACAAAAGGTAAAGAAGGAAGAAGAGTTACTGCAACTGCGTCGAGAAATCACACAGGACATTGTTAAAAGCATTATTAAAAACACTTTTACAGCTCAAAATTTTGATTCAGGCATAGAATATGAATATGACGAAATAGTCATAGATACAGAAACAACAGGACTTAATGCCGATACCGATGAGCTGTTACAGGTGTCAATTATAGACAGTCAGGGCAACACTCTTTTTAACAGCTATATTAAGCCGCTTTATACAGATAATTGGAATAAAGCTATGGCGGTTAATCACATAACCCCCGAAACAGTTGCCACTGCACCGAATATTCTTGAAGTGAAGCAGGAAATCAGTCGTATTATCAATTCTGCTCATACTATCATAGGGTACAATGTAGATTTTGATTTAAGTTTTCTTTCTGCTGTCGGCATTGAAAACAGCAAGGCGACTGTCATAGATGTTATGCAAGATTTTGCAGACATATACGGAGAATGGAGCGAGCAATATGGCTGTCACAAATGGCAAAAACTCACTAAATGTGCAGAATATTACGGATATGATTGGGGAACAGACATTGCTCACGATAGTTTAGCTGATTGTAAAGCTACTTTATATTGCTATCAAAAAATGTTGCAAGAGGAACATATGTGAGGTGAGCATAATGGCTTTAACTTGGTGTGTAATGAGTTTTTTAGCGATAACTGATACATTTATAGTGTACACACTGTTTATTGCTTCCGGCGAATGTGATGATTTATTAAATAAAGGATTAATGAGTAAATGAAAATAAAAAATATAATAATTGGTGTAATTACAAGTATTGTACTTATCAATTGTGGAATGTCTGTATTTGCAAAAGGTTTAGATATTAATGCGGATAATAAAGTTGATGTGAATGATGTTACTTATTTACAGAACGAACTATCAGGATTTACCGACAATATGGACTATGACTTGAACAATGACGGCAGAGTTGATGTAAACGATATTTCAACATTACAAATAGAAATTTCAAACAACAATATTAAAAACATTGAGGCGAACACAAAACTATCTGTAGTGACAAATGAGTATAAGAAAAATGTTGGTGATACAGTTACATTTTCAATAATAACCAATAACGCTATAAGCGACATTACATACTCATCATCAGACAGTACAGTTGCAAAGATTGTTTCGTCTGATAAAAATATGGTAAAAGTGAAAGTTAATAAGGTCGGCACCGCTACCGTTACCGCCCAACAATGTTCTAAGTCCGTATCAGTTAAGTTCAATGTTGATAAAGCAAAATGTATTGATATTTCTGAGTGGAACGGTGATATTAATTTTAGCAAAGTAAAAAACGCAGGCATAACTTGTGTTATTCTCCGAGCAGGCTACGGAAAAGACCCGAACCAAGAAGATAATAAATTCAATGAGTATTATAGACAGGCTAAAGCCGCAGGCTTAAATGTAGGTGCGTATTGGTACAGCTACGCTACATCTGTCGATGCGGCAAAAGCAGAAGTAAGAAATTGTATGAAAACCATTCAAGGTAAAGAGTTTGACTTGCCGGTTTTTCTTGATGTAGAAGAATACAGACAAGCTGTTTTGCCACGCAGAACACTAACTGATATAATTTCAACATTTTGTGACGGCATAAAAAGCAACGGCTTCGAGTCGGGTTTGTATTCGGCAAAATCAATGCTTGTTGACAGTGCTTATCCCGATGAGCTTGCAAGTAAATATTTAATTTGGATGGCAGCACCAAATAATTCGTACAATGAGCTTCCGGCATTTGTTGACATTCATCAGTACAGTTGGAACGGCAAGGTTGACGGTATAAGAGGTGATGTTGATTTAAACTACATATATAACTTAAATTGATTTCGATATTTAGGAGCAGTGTATTAAAACATACACTGCTTTTAATATATAACAAATAAAAAAGGAGGTATAGATCATCAAGCGAAAAATCAACCCTGTATTCGTTATTGTATGTGCAGGAATTATTGTAGTAATGATTGCAGTTGTTATAATCGTAAGTCTTGCGGTTAATGGCAAAACAGAGAAAGAAGAAGTAAATACTACAGCTTCTTATTCAAGTTCAGTTATAAAATTCACTAATGCCGCAGAAACAACACAAAGTATTTCTAAGTGGCAAAACAGCAGTGAATTAGCAACACAACAATCTTCTCAAAGCGTTAATAGTGAACGCTCCGAAAGTTCAGAATCACAATCAAAAAGTGAAAGTAAATCTGAAGATTCAGAGCACGAACAATCACAAGAACCTAATGAAAACAGCATAAACAACAGTTCTCATAATTCATCACAAAGCAATAACAACTATTACCGACCACAGCAATCTGAAACACCAAAACCTGAACCGACAAAGGTTCAAGAGCCTCAAACGACTAAAAAAGTTGAGAAGCCAACTTCAAAACCTAATGTAAAGCCGCAAGAAACAACTAAAGATAATATATATTTTTCTTATTCGTCAGTTTCTATACATACAGATGATGTTTTATTTCTTAACTTAATCGGAGCAGATAACGGAGTTTCATGGTCAGTCGGTAACTCGTATATTCTTCAAAATTATGGAGGTGGTGGAAATCAATGCAGCTTTAAAGCATTGAAAAAAGGGTCAACAACAGTAACAGCAACATATAACGGTAGGTCATATACCTGCTATGTAACAGTTAATTAACGGAGGTAATTTTTATGAATCTTAAAAAAATCAAAAACAAAGTGTTATCATTTTCAATCACATCAGCACTGATTTCATCTATAACAGCAATTAATGCTTATGCTGCCGATAACAACGCCGGTGTTGATATTTCTGGCGGCATTAATAAAGCAATTAATGAAGTAAAAATACAATTTAAGGATGTAGTCGCAGTCATTTTTGGATTTTTGACACTTGTAGCATTAACAGTCGCAGTTGCAAAGCTTGTTAAAGGATTGCTCAGCCATCGTAATCAGGGAACTGAAATTCCATGGGCAGGAATCGGAATGGCATTTGGTGCTACTATTGTTTGTGGCGTGGTTGCCGGAGCAGGCTTCTTTGGTTGGTTTGGTTTAAGCTAAAAGGAGCAGCATATGATAGATTCTTTACTTTTAATCCTTGCTGATATATTTTGTATGGATTTAACAAAAGACTTACACTATACAATTGCTCAGTTTATGTCTATTGGTCTTGCAAGTTGGTCAACCGACATAATCAATCAAAATAATAATTATACAACAAGCCTTTTTGATAATAGTATGGTTACAAATTTTTTGTTTTTTATAGAAAGCTTTGCCGGATTGCTTTTAGTGTCCGGTATAGCTTTTGCAGTATTTGACTTTGCTGTTTCAGTCGGTGAGGGAGAACGAGTTTCTCCTATTAATCTCCTGCTTAATATTTTCAAAGGTCTGTTAGCTTCATTACTAATAACTACCCTGCCTGTATCCTTGCTGATTTTTACAAATCATATTTGTAACATTATTTGTCAGGCATTTACAGATGATATTACTATAAATTTTATCGTCCAAATAAATTCAGATAACAGTACAAGTTCAGCAAATTTCTTTTCCGGGTGGGGATTCGCTATATTTATGCTGATTACATTTGTTTGTGTAATTAAAGTATTCCTTGCAAATATAAAACGAGGCGGAATTTTAATAATTCAAATGTTTGTCGGTTCTTTGCACTTATTCAATGTACCACGAGGATATTTAGATTCGTTTTCAGGGTGGTGCAAACAAGTAATCGGCATTTGTGCAACATCTTTTATATCAAATATACTAATCGTTTTAGGTGCGGTTGTATATTGTACTCAAGACGGTGCAGATGTATGGGATTTGATTTTAGCCACAGGTGTTATGCTTGCTGCGGCAGAAGCTCCGAGAATTTTACAGCAATTCGGACTTGATACAAGCGTAAAAGCTAATGTATCTCAAGCTATTTTTGCTACAAGCGGTATTACATCAATAATCCGCTCTTTTGCTCACTAAAAGGAGGCTAAAAATGAGAAAATTTTACTATCCCGATAATCTTACGGCAGTAAAGCTATATAAATATTGGACTATAACAGATCTGTTTGTAATGGTAAGTATATTTGCTTTTTCAATAATAATGTTTTTATCATTACATATTTGGTTTTTTATAGCTTTTCTGCCTGCATACGCATTTTTGTCTGCCCGCTTTGTGGATTATTCAGTAATCAGATTATTTGTGCTGTTCATAAGGTTCTTGTTTACTGATGTACTTATTTTGAAATGGAGGCGATAAACTTGTCAAAAAAAGATCGCAAACTTAACAAAGCAATTAAGAACAATAATACAAGAGTGCAGAATTTCTTTGAAATAGCTGAGATTAAAGAAGATCATATTCTTACTACACGCAATGAGGAAAAATATTTTCTTGAAGTTAAGCCAAAAAACATTACTGTTCTCTCAAAGCCCATAAGACTTGGTATTATTGACTCACTTACAAATATCATTTCTGAACTGCCTAAATCTGAAATTTTGTGTCTTAATAATTCACAAAACTATGAAAATAACATAAGGCATCTCGAAAATCTGAAAAGCAAAGAAAATAACGCAGCCATTGCAGCTCTTGACATCAAAGACATTGAATATATGAATAATATAAAATCTGCTATGTCAACAAGCAGATCATTTTTTATTATTTTAAGAACTTCTCAGCAGGACAGCAGACAGCTTGTAAATCACGCATTGCAGCTATGCGCCGAGCAAAATTTCAATGTACAGCTTGCAGAGAAAAAAGATATTAAAAAGATGTTGTCAATTTATCTTGAGCATACTTCGTATGACGAGGAATTGACCGATTGGGACGGTGAGCAGTACGGATTGCCCAAATACGAAAGTCTTAAAAGCTTTGTAGATATAATTGCACCGTCTATAATGGATTTTAAGCACAGGCGATATTACATAGTAGGTAATACATACAGAAAAGTTTTTGCTATCAGAAGATATAAAACCGAAACGGAACAAACTGCAATACTTTCTGAAATCGGTGAAATGGGCGGTGTAACATTACATATATATAATGAAAGAGTTACACCGTCAGAGCAAGAAAAAATCTTTGAAAAAGCAGAACGAAAAAATATGGGCGATATTGCAGAGGCAAAAACTATGTCTAAGTCAATAGACAGCAAGGAAAATATTTTAGACATAGAAAAAATACTCAAAGAATCGCACCGAACAAAAGAAGAGTTTATACATTGCTCTGTTTATGTAGAAGTAATAGCTAATTCTCTTAAAGAACTAAGAGATATGCAAACAAAAGTTTGTTCAACGCTCAACAAAAATCACATAAAATATGATGAATTGTATATGCAGCAGCGTGACGGCTTTGCTTCTGTAGCGCCTTTTGGCCTCGATATGTTTGACAAAGAATTTGCAAGAGTATTGCCTGCAAGCTCAGTGGCTAACCTCTTCCCTTTTTCGTACTCAGGCAAAACAGATCCAAAAGGATTGTTCTTTGGCAGAGCTGTTCACGGTGGCAATATTCTTGCCGATATTGACCATAGAGATACCGATAAAACCAACGGTCATATAGCAATTTTCGGTAACTCCGGTGAAGGTAAGTCATTCCTTATAAAATTGCTTATATGTCTTTTCCGACAACAGCAGAAAAAAGTTTACAGTATGGATTCTGACAAAGAATGTATAGATGTAACTAACGGACTCGGCGGCACAAACATTGATATGCTGTCAGGCAAGTATTTTATAAATGTAATGCAGCCTCGCCTTTTGAATGATCCTCTTGATGACAGCTATACTGATGATGAACCTGTTGCGTTTAAGCATAAAACAATTATTTCTCAACATATAGCATTTCTCAAAGATTTCTTTAAAACATATAATCCTGCTATTACAACAGCTGAACTTGATACTCTTGAAATAATGCTTGAAGAACTGTACAAAAAATTTCATATTACAGACCGTACCGATTTGAACAAGCTTACAAATGTTGATTATCCTATACTTTCAGATTTGTTCAAAGAAGTTGAAAGACAGCTTAATATTTATGATGAAGTTTCAAAAATCAACGGAAAAGAAATGCTTTTTACAAAAGATACTCTCCGTAATCTTGCACTTTGTATTCGTTCAATATGTATCGGTACAGACTCTACATTCTTTAATGGTTATACAAACATTCCGAATGCAGACCACATAAATTTTGATGTAAAGAATTTATTAAACACAAACGAAAACTTAAAAAATGCAATGTATTTCAATATTCTTTCGTTTATGAATAATAAATTTTTGACGGAAGGCAATACGGTTGTAATTGTTGATGAGCTGCACGAGGTAATTAAAAGTTTAATTGTAATTATGTATCTGCGATCATTTGTTAAGCGTGGCAGAAAGAAAAACAGTAACCTCGTTATCGCTTCACAAAATATTGAGGATTTAATGATTCCGGGGGTTGTTGAATATACAAAGCCGTTCTTCTCAATACCTACTCACCGTTTTCTCTTCTATCCCGGCACTGTCAATATTAAGGAGTACAAAGCTATAACTAATATGCTTGATGAAGAATGGGAGCTTATACAAATAAGTAAAAGAGGTCATTGCTTGTACTGCTGCGGTAATGAACGCTACTACTTACAAATTATTGCACCGGAATACAAAAAAGAGTTATTCGGCACAGCAGGTGGTAAATAAATGACTACAGCAGTTAAGTATTTTTTGCTTATCATTAATAACAAGAAAGCAAGAAATACAATTATAGGAATAGTCATAGGTGTTATAGCCGCCGTTTTATTTCTGTTGATGTTTACATATGAATCTACACAACAAAATGCAGCACCAATTGCAGAAAAAGCAAAAGAAGAGTACAGCTTTTGGCAAACTCACACTCCAGGCAGTCAAAATTTATCCTGTCAAGGTGAACGCTATTGCTCATATTTTAAATCTTCTGTGACAGATTGGTGCTGTTATTTTGTCGGTTACTGTATTCAGGAATCAGGCTATGAAACAAAAGATTTTGGCTTTGCACCGGGAACTATTATGTGGACAAACAACCTAAAAGAGCTTGGAAAATTAAAAAGTGCCGATAACTATACACCGCAAGTCGGCAACTTAATTTTCTTCGATTACGGTGGCAGAAGCCATTATAAAGCAACCGGTAATGTAGATCATATAGGCATAGTTGTTGAAGTAAAAGATAATTCTGTTACAGTAATTGCCGGCAATGAGTACAATGGCCAAACCTCCAACTGGGCAACTGTAAGTTATGTAAATAAATACACATTACAATTAAACGATGACAGCATAGCTTGCTATGGAGCGGTTGGGTCAGCAATTGAAAAAGGGCTTGCAAATGTAACAAGAAATGTTATTACTCACAATGAAGTAGGTATATTTTACAGCGAACTTGATAACAGTGATTTCGGTTCAGTTACAGCTAATGATAACGGTGCTCTGTCAGTAGGTGCATACGGTTGGCACGGTAATAACGCATTATCACTCTTGCGTAAAGCATACAGTATAAGCAATGCAGAAATTAACCGAGTAGCTTTATCTTACTCAAATACCGGTAGGAAAGTTATTGCCGCTATAACAAACGGAAGCGATTGGTCAAGTTATGTCCCTGACAGCTATACTTGCTCATGTATTAAAGCAATGCTGCTTACAAATGCAGGCATAGAAGCACAAAATCAAACATCAACAGAAAATGCGGAAGAATATATCGCAATTTGTCAGGAAAATAATATCAATGATAAGCGAGCTATCGTTTACTGTGCAGATATATTAAATCAATTTGGCACAGGTTCGTTTGATAAAAATGTTTACGGCAACGGTCATAACGGTGTTTTATACGGTGTATCTAACGCAACTTTTGATTCTGTTTATTCTTCTAAAAGGGCTTGGAGTGACAGCAACTACAGCTATGAAACAAGACGAAAATGGACATATGACTACCTAAAAGGCTTATCTGACACGGATTTCAGCTAACAAGTGTCCCACGGTGGGACACTTGTTGCTACTTTGGTATATGAAAGGAAGAAAAATGAAAAAGAAATTTATTATAGCAACGGTCGTTATTTCTGCAATAACAGTTATTGTAACAGGGTGTGGTTTGAAAGATGATACTAATAAAACAGAATCGACTACTGCTCCTGTTACAGTTAAAACCACAACTATGAACACAGAAAATTTGCAGCAAAGGATTGAGGAATTGGAAAGTGAAAAGCTCAAATATGACAGACTGTTTAATATTGAAGTCAAAGATGTCATTGATAAATATTGTCAGCTTTACCTCTCCTACTCCGGTTCACAAAGTAATAATATTTCTCAGCTCAAGGATTACTTATCAGATGATTATTATAATCAATTACAAACAACAATAGGTCACAGCACATACGATGATAATTATGAGCAAGCTACAGGCTTGGTACAATTGTATGTTTCTGACTATGAGGATAACGGTTCGTTTAATGTTATGGCTATTTGCAGTCAGACAATCATATACA
The DNA here is from genome assembly GCF_014288065.1 of Ruminococcus intestinalis. Taxonomy (NCBI): domain Bacteria; kingdom Bacillati; phylum Bacillota; class Clostridia; order Eubacteriales; family Oscillospiraceae; genus Ruminococcus; species Ruminococcus intestinalis. Next base: position 26,182 of record NZ_JACOPS010000002.1, read on the forward strand.
ACGATGAAGTGTCAAACTCAAATGTAACATACAATTTCAATATGGGATATTACGATAATATATGTAAAATTCGTTCAGTCGAGAAAATCTTTTAAGAGGTGATTTTATGATACAGTCAGATAGATTTTTTAACAAATTAACTTTAACCAATGATAATATACCTGATAATAAATTATTAGGTTCTTGCTTTTATCTTACATCAAAAGTAATAGACGAAACTGCTGTTAAAGCCAAAAATATTCTTAATTCAAACACTCTTTCTTTCGTTTATAACGCTTCTGTCGAATATTTATACCAAAAATATCTTGAAGATCCCGAAAAAATAAAAAGTATTTTTCGAGAAGAAAGAGAAAAATTTGATATAATTCCTAAAAAGCAAAAAAGTCTTTATATTACCAAAAAGAGTTATAGAATGCTGATGTTTCTTAAAAGAGAGCTTTATATTTCAAGAGGATTTGTAATGCAAATAGCAATTGAGCAGTATTATAACTATCTTTGTTCAGATGAATACCTTACACTTTTAATTAATAAGCGTAATGAAGTTTTAAAGGAGAATAGCGTATGCAATCAGTAAACAAACAGCAGATAAGCGTTCAATTGCCTTTATCAACGATAAATAAAATTGAGAGTTTAAAGAAACTTGATGACGGCAAAACAAGCAGAAATAAGATAATTGAATCAGCTGTTGATTTTTACTTTGGCTATAAAACATCTGAAATTACGCAAGATTATCTATGCTCTATCGTAGGACAAAAAATTGAAGGTATGATAAACAATGCTTCAAACAGAACCTCAAAATTGCAATTCAAAGAAGCTGTTGAAATTAATGTGCTTACTCGTATCGTTGCAAGTATGATGGAACTTGACAAAGACTCATATGATAAAATGCGTAGAAAAGCTGTAGAAGATGTTAAGGCAAGCAAAGGTATTATATCAGCATATGAAGCTCAAACATAACGGAGGCTATTATGGTTGGCACAAGGTTTATTTTAAACTCCCGTTACTTTCATATAGCCAAACCCGGAGAAAAGCTAAGCGATCACGCCTTAAGCGGTGAGCATGCAGCAAATCTTGTACGGTATTGCGGTACAAGGGAAACCGTTGACAAAAACATTGATATGGCAGATGATTTACCGATTACTTTTAAGCAAAAAGTATCTGTTAAAGATTTACTTAATCTCTATACAGAAAAAGGTCTTAGTGCAGAGTGTGAAGAATACAAAGCTTATGAAGCTAATCCTACAAGAGCGAATGCTTCAAGTTTAATGCTGCATTTGGCAAATAAGCTTTCTGAAAATACTTCATTAAATCTATCGGAACAAAACATAGTAAATGAAGCTATCAGATTGGCACAGTTTTATGATGTTAAAAATCGACCTGCAACAAAGAAACAAAAAGAAACTATTAAAGAATTTCTTGAACAATTAAATTATAAAGATGATGAGGATAAACCGTTGGAATACACCGATTATATTAATAATCCGACTATGTCAAATGCTTCTGACCTTATATCAAGACTTGCGGAAGAATTACTGTTCAACGAAGCAGGAAATTTGATAGAATATGCAGCTAAAAGACCGGGTGCTTATAAAGTCGGTGAGCACGGTTTATTTTCATCATACCCTGATGTAGATCTTGACAGAGTTGCAGAAGAAATATCAACTCATGACGGAAACATATGGACTGACATTCTCTCGCTCAGACGAGAGGACGCTGACAGGCTCGGTTATGACTGTCAAAAGCAATGGAAAGATTTAATAATGTCTAAAGTTGATCTTATCGCAGAAGCTCACGGTATAAACATTAATAATCTGCAATGGTATGCTGCTATGCACAATACAGGTCATCACCCGCATGTACATTTATTTGTTTACTCAACAGACCCAAAAGAAGGCTTTTTGTCTAAGAAAAATATTAAGAATTTAAAATCAGAGTTTGTTAATGAAATTTTCAAAGATGAACGACAGGAAATATATATTAATAAAGACAAATACCTAAACGAGCTAATCAGTCAGAGTAAAGCTTTACTAAATAATCTGCTTTCCGAACCTAATCAATATATTTCCGATGAAACTTTAAAATACTTAGTTAATCAAATGTTGACCCTTTCAAGCAAAGATTTCAGCAAAGGAAGAAATACTTACGGCTTTTCTTCACCTGACAAGAAAAAACTTGTAGATGATATTCTAACCACACTTGTAAGCAATAACAACCAACTGTCAAATCTTTATGATAAGTGGTGTGATGAAAGCTACAGTTTGAGTAAATACTATTCAAAAAAAGAATTTGTAAAGCCTGACATTTCCAAAATTGATAAATTTACATCTATCAAGAATTATATCTTAGAATGTGCAAAATCTATGAATCAAAGCGGAACATTTATAACTGCAACTGATGATATTACGATTTCTCACCCACCGAATATTACAGCTCCTACAGAAACAGAACCGCAATCAGCAGATGATGATAACGGTTTTATTGATGATACAAAGCCGGAAGAATACGAATATACAGAGTTACAAAAAATTCCCTCATTTATACTTGGAAATGAAGGAAAGGAAGTTATAGATTTTAAAAAAGCGTATCAAAATTCAAGTGATTTGCAAACCAGAACTGCACAATCTTGCAGAAAACTTGCGGATTGTTATTACTACGGAAAAGGTACGGAAAAAGATTATAATGCAGCTCAAATGTGGTACGGTATTGCTGCGGACAGTTACGGTGACAGTATGTCTGCATATAAACTCGGACAAATGTATTTATACGGTACTAAAGATACAGAAATCAATAAAGAACTTGGCAACTACTATTGCAAAACAGCTTTTATTCAATTCAGAGATGGGTTAAAAAACAGAAATTACTTTTATGAACTCGAAAACGATTCTGACAATTTGCATTATTACAGTGAAGTTGATTCTTATGAAGCATATATTGAATACCTGTTAGGCCGAATGTACCTTAAAGGCGAAGGTGTTGAACAGGATTATCGCTGCTCAAGTAATGTTTTTAGTCTTGCTGCAAAAAACGGTTATTCGCATGCTTACTACTACCTTGGCAATCAATTTTATTATGGCCTTGGTTTTACTCAAGATTATGAAAAAGCATTTGACTATTACTTAAAAGCAGATAGAAAAGGTGATAAATATGCGGCATACAGACTTGGTAAAATGTGTTTGTCCGGTGAGGGTGTAAATATTGATATACAGCAGGCAGAGCATTATTTTTCAAAAGCAACTAAAACAGTTGTGCTTGCAAATTATGACCTTGCAAAGCTGTATGAGGATTATGCCGATGATTTTAATAATGTTTCAAAAGACTATATTAACGGCTTATATAAAAAAGCATTGGAGGGTATGATAGAACAAGAAGAAAACGATATACAAAATGCTTTTACAGAAATGCGTATAGCAAATATGTATCTTGCAGGAAAAGGCACAGATATTAACATTAATTCTGCAATTGAGTGGCTCAATAAAGCAGCTAAACAAGATAATCCAAATGCAGCATATCAGCTTGGTTACATATACTCTTCCGAAAAATACAATATCATTGATGAACAAAAGGCTAACGAAAATTATAAAAGAGCCTGCTTGGAATATGAGAAAGCAGAAGAAGAAAACAGTAATGTTACAGCTGAAAGCAGACTTGGTAAGATGTATCTAAACGGCTACGGTGTTGAGAAAGATATTCAAAAAGCTGTAATTTGGCTAAAAAAGGCTACATTAAACGGTAGTGCTTCATCTGCATACACGCTTGCAAAGCTATACGAAAACGGTGAAGGCGTCGAAAAGAATATTGAAGAGGCATACAGTTATTATCAAATATCTGCTGTACTCGGTAACTCCTATGCAAACTATCAAGTCGGTAAAATTTCTCTTCAAAAGGGAGAAATTGAAAAAGCTGTTGAGAATTTTCAAGAAGCAGCAAAAGGAAATATATCTCACGCTTGGTTTAAACTCGGTAAAATATATTCAGACGAAAGTTACGGACTATATGATATTTCAAAAGCTCAGCTATGCTACAGTAATGCTTTAAATCTTTACATAACAGATTATACCCAAAATCCTGATGACTTTACAGCCTATAGACTCGGAAAAATGTATTTTAACGGTTTAGGTACTGATATTGACATAAATAAAGCTATACATTGGTTTTCACAAGCTGAAAAACTCGGCAATACAAATGCTGCCTATCAGTTAGGTAAAATAGCATTTGAAAACAATGATATTGAAAATGCTATAAAACATTTTCAATATGCAGCACAAGGAAATATATCTAACGCTTGGTTCAATCTTGCTAAAATTCATTCAAATGAAAGTTACGGACTATATGATATTTCAAAAGCTCAGCTATGCTACAGTAATGCTCTAAATCTTTATATAACAGATTACAAGCAAAATCCTAATGATTATATTGCTTATCGTCTTGGTAATATGTATTTAAAAGGGTTAGGAACCGATATGAACATTAATCAAGCTATATATTGGTTTTCCGAAGCTGAAAAATTTGAAAATGCAAATGCAGCTTATCAGCTCGGTTATATCTATCACTCCGAAAAATACGGATTACAAAACAATGAGCTTGCAAGTAATTATTTTAGAAAAGCATTATCGGCTTATCTTATCCGGTTTAATAACAATCAAACAGATTCAGAATTAGCTTTGCGAATAGGTACTTTTTATCAATACGGATTGGGAATCGAACGAGATATTGAAAAGGCTCTTTTGTGGTATAAAAAGGCTGTTGAACTCGGAAATATAAAAGCACAGCAAAAAATTGAAGAAACTAACACGCAACAGCAAATAACAGTGCTTAATCTTGCCTCTATAGCCGCTCATATGGGCAAAATTATAAATACAGAAACAATTGCCGCCGCAAAGCAAAAATACACATCTGATTCAAAACAGCTAAGAGATGAAAAAATACAAAAAATACAATTAGGTCACGCTGTATCTGACAATCCAATCAGCTATGACTATTAAGGAGGTTAAAAAATGTCAAAATTTATTCCGTTTACAGATGAAGAGTTGTATCAGGCTCATCATAAAGATATTAAAGAATATCTTGAAAGTATAGGAGAAAAAGTTTTACATAGCGGTACAGAATATATGTGGGAAACACATGACAGCGTAAAAATACGAGGTCATATTTGGTACAGACATTCTACAGGTGAATCGGGTACGGCAGTAAATTTTCTGATGACATTTTTTGATTTTAGTTTTCAAGAAGCAGTAATAACTTTGCTTGACGGAAATTACAAAGCTACAAGCAATTCAAAGCCTGTTGATTTTATAAATGAACCTGATATTTACCATAAAAAAGACAGAGTGGTTTTACCTCAAAAAAACACAAACAACAAACGCTTGTATGCTTATCTGTGCAATTCACGCTGTATTGATTACAGTGTCGTCAGATACTTTGTAAAAAAAGGTTTTATATATGAAGATAAAAGCAACCACAACATTGTATTTCTCGGCAAAGATAAAAAAGGAATAGTCAGGTATGCCGGATTAAAAGGTACGCTTACTGTTAAATCTTTTAAAGGTGAGATTACCGGAAGTAACAAAATATACTGCTTTAAGCACATTGGTTTGTCTGATGTGCTTTTTGTTTTTGAAGCTTTTATTGACTTATTCAGTTTTATTACTTTGTATCAGCTTGACGAAAACTGGCACACATACAACTATATAGCTTTAGGAGGACTGAATTTAGAAGCTTTGAAAAAATGTGTTAAAGATTACCCGCATATAAAGAAAATCTATATATGTACAGATAATGATATAAACAGTTCTGACGGCAAAAATCACGGACAAGACTTTGCTAAAAAAGCACAAAAATTATTTCAGGTCAAATATAAAACTGAAATAATAACCCCTAAGCTAAAAGATTGGAACGAAATTTTAAAACAAAGGAGTCAAAGTTATGGGAAGTAGCTCAACAAGCGGAATTATTATATTTTCAATAATCGTATTAGTTGTACTTATAGCTGCGTACTTTATATCATCAAGCGGCAAAAATTTAAACTCTATTAAAAGCAAGCCTGTCGGTGACGGCCAATTCGGTGACCAAAAATGGGCCACCAAACAAGAATTAAATAATAATCTTGTTATTATACCATATGAACCCGAAAAGTGGAGAAATGGCGAAAACAGGCCACAGCTTGAGGGCATTATACTCGGTGCAGTAAAAAGCGGTAAAAAAGTATCTGCATACATTGATACATCTGATAATCATACTCTCTCCGTATCTGCTCCGGGTGGCGGTAAAACATCTTCTTTCGTCTATCCTAATCTTGAATTTTTAGCGGCCGTTGGCAATCCTTTTTTCGTCACAGATACAAAAGGTGACGCTCATCAGACATATGCACCTGTTTTGGAAAAATATTACGGGTACAAAACTTATGTAATAGATTTAAGAAATCCTACTCGCAGTGACAGTTACAATCTGATGTATCTTGTCAATAAATACAATGACCGCTATGAATCAACAAAAAGTCTTGCAGACAAAGCACGGGCTGAAACATATGCAAAAGTTCTTTCGAACTCAATCGTACATATGGACGGTTTCAAAAGTGCAGGACAAAATCAATACTTTTACGAATCTGCAGAAGGCATTATTACAGGCGTTATCTTACTTGTATCCGAACTTTGTGAACCCGAAGAAAAGCACATAGTATCAGTTTTTAAAATAATTGAACAGCTCCTTGAAATTGACCCACGAACAGTAAATAAAAAAGGAGTAATGCCTACAACTTATCTGACTGAATTATATACAATGCTGCCGACTAATCATAAAGCAAAATGGTTTATGTCTGCCACAGCCTCCGGTGCGTTTCAGACTACTGCAAGCGTTATGTCAACAGCAATGAGCCGTATGCTTTCCTTCATTGATACAGAAATGGAACAAATGATATGCTTTAACAGTGACCTTGATATTGAAAACTTTATTAACGGCAAACAAGCAATATTCTTTGTTGTTGATGAAAAATCAAGCACTAAAAATTTTTTAGTAAGCTTACTTGTAAGGCAAACTTATAACGAATTACTTTGTGCCTCTGAACATTTTGAGAACAACAAGCTGCCACATCGAGTATACTACTACCTTGATGAATTTGGCACATACACAGCCATAGAGAGAGTTGATCAGATGTTTTCTGCAGGCAGATCAAGAGGTATCATTTGCTGCCCATTTTTACAAACTACAACGCAGCTTGATCAAAAATACGATCAGAATACAGCAAGCGTTATAAAATCAAGCTGTCAGAATGTAATGTTCAGTTACATAGCACCTACTTCCCCTGACGCAGAAACTTTTTCAAAAATGCTTGATAATCAGACTGTAATGTCAGGCTCTGTTTCGCAAAAGCAAAACAGCTTTTCAAACAATAACAACGCAAATTCCGTTACTTACAATATGACAAAAAAGCCTTTAATGACACCGGGGCAAATTAAAAGAATGAAAAAAGGTGACTGGGTGCTTATGAAAACAGGTATGCACCCGGCACAAATGAAACTCCTCAAAAGCGAGGACTGGGGACTATCACTTAACGAAGAACCCTATAAAGCAAAGAAAAGCACTATAAGAGAGGTAAGCTATGCCGACCGCACAAGATTATTTTCGGCTCTATTGAGAAAATATCCTACAGCAAAGGCATATAACCCACCTGTAGGCTCATCTTCAGAACCGGTGCAGACTCACGAAAAAAAGCCTGTACTAAAAACATATATTTAAAACTAAGTCTGTTGCTCTTGCAGCAGACTTTTTTAATTGCTTAATTCACACGGTCTTGAACAATTAAAAAAGTCCGTTTCAAGCAGCTTCAAAATACGGAGGAATTATAATGAAAAAATTAAATAACAAAGACATAGAAATCGCAGTAGAAATTGACGGCGTATATGCACAGGGATTTGGTATGCTTGCTCAAAAAGTTATGCTTGACAAAGAACTGCCTTTACAAAGCAAGGCTATTTATGCCTACTTAGCTTCTTATGCAGGTTCAGGTAAAATTTATCCAAAACGCAGCACAATACTTCGTGACCTAAATATGAACAAGGATACCTACTACAAATATCTGAACAGGCTTGTTGAAAAGAGTTATATTTCAATTTCAAAAGCTAAAGGCTTTCTAAATAAAAATGTGTACACCATATGCAGTAATCCTAATGCTATAGGTTGTCCACCGTCTGCTTCTGCAGAACATCATACACTTTCGCTTGATAATATTTATTCATACGGCTACGGAAATATGCCAAAACTAATTATGTGTGATACTCGTTTATCTGTTAAGGCTCGTGGTATGATTGCTTTATTCTATTCACTTGCTCAATCATCAAACACAGTATTTCCCACAAGAGATTATACTATGGAAATTCTCGGTATAAGCAAGCAGACATACTACAATACACTAAATGAACTTATAGCTTATGGCTATATATCCGTAATTAAGCGTAAGGGTAAAAACGGTAAGTTTTGTGTAAATAACTACATACTTAACACTAATCCTACCGTTATAGAGAAACAGCAAAAAGAAAGTAATAAACCGTGTCCTAAATTTTCGGACAATGTAAAAAATGCGATAAAATCTGCACTCTCACCATGTCCTAAAAAACAGGACAATGAAAATAACCGTGTCCTAAAAAGCAGGACATTGCCGTGTCCTAATTCTTCGGACAATACCGTGTCCCAAAATTTCGGACATTATAACAATACCATATATAACAATACCATAAATAACAGTAAATCAGATCATAATCTAATCATTGACAGAATTAACCTTACTGTACCTTTTACAACTGACAATGACAAGATTATTGAATCGATTAAAGAATTGACAGATTATAATGCATATCAAAGCTATGTTGCTTACGAGAACGATATATATTCAAGATTATACTGCAAAGCCGTTGATTTACTTTGTGATATGGCAACCAACAACACATCTCAAACCTATAATAAAACTACTGTGTCACAGCGTACACTTATTTATTCAATTAACAACTGCATTACAAAGCACGGTATTGCAAAAGCTAATTCATTATGTGACTTGATTTCGGATACACTTTTGAATTATGAAGAAGCAAGCAAAGAATATGAAATCCGTAATTGTTCAAATTATCTCAAAGCGTTACTTTTTGACAACATTACAAACTTTGCGTTTAACTTAGCCAAATTTGACTTGTAAGCGTTTTTTATTGTCTGCTGATGTAATTTCACTCTTATGGGGAATAAATCGAATTTACGCAAAAATCAAGGCTTTTTCTTTTCTGCTATCAGCATTTTGTCAACTTTTTGTCTTGAAATTTTAGCAATATTAAAATCAATGTTACTAAAAAGTCAGCTTTTATCTGATGAAAATAAAACAGCAATCTAAAAGTGATATTAAAGGCTTAGTCGATGATATTAAAGTTAATGTTATCGAAAATGTCGGCACTGCCGACATTTGTGACCGACTTAATATTGCTTGCAATATTAAGTCTTTATCCTGCAAATTTTACTACCCTACTTTCCGTGGCAAAATATTGTTTTGGTGTCCCACCGTGGGACAGTTATAGCTTACCTCCTCAAGTGTCCTACGGTGGGACACTTGAACTTAGGGAAAAGCTGCTGTTTCTCAAAAGATTACTTCAAAATCAGAATTACCGATAAATAATTGCAGGTTAAAAAGAAAATATACTCAACGGCAACAGCGTAAAAGCTAAAATATGCAAGGTTTTCAGGCTCGGCAAAAGCCCCTAAAGCAGAGAAAAAAATAGAACAAGACGATTGCTCGTAAAAATGCAGCATAACTTACGCCGGCAGCTCTTCCCCTACACTATTTTAAAGTTGACTGTAAAATAACTTTTGCAAAGTCATAACCTGTGCAGCTACTCGCCTACAATTAAACACCCGAAAGCAGAGAAAAAATAAATAAACAATCTCTTGTTTGCCCACAAGTGTCCCACGGTGGGACACTTAACCGATATATTAATAAAAAAGGAGTCGTAAATATGTTAAATCGAATTGTACTCATGGGAAGGCTTACTGCTAACCCTGAACTCAAATCAACTACTACCGGAAAAAGTGTAACGAGCTTTAGTATCGCAGTTGAACGCAATTACAACAAATCCGGTGAAGAAAGAAAAGTTGATTTTTTCAATGTTGTCTGTTGGAACTACACAGCAGAATTTGTATGTCGCTATTTTGCAAAAGGCAATATGATTGCTCTTGAAGGCAAACTACAAAGTCGTACATATCAGGCCAATGACGGAAGTACACGCTATGTAACGGAGATTGTCGCAGACACGGTATCTTTTACCGGAGAGCGTGTGCAAAAAGCAAATAATAATAATAAAGACTCTTCTTCAACTACATCTGAACAGCCGCCCTTGCCCTCACAACCCGATTTTGAAAATATGCCTATTGATGATGATTTACCGTTTTGATAATTAACAAGTGTCCCACCGTGGGACACTTGTTCTTTTTGTGCAACGAACACTCCGATTGTATCGGGAGTTTAGTCTTTACAAAAAAGAAAATCTGTGATAAAATATCACAAAAAAATCAAAAAAGGAGTAAATTATGAAAAAGTTTATTAAAGACAATGGAATTTACGAATGGATTTTTATAACACTTATCCCATGTGTTGCCCCCCTAATATCATTAATACCAGATATATACATCTCTGCTAATGCTAAAAATATTATGTTAGCATTAATAGCGATATTTAGCATGATAATTTCAATAATAATTTTAAGAAAAAAACAAAAGAAAATTAAACTAAATAACACCAATGAAATAACAGCCTTTGCCTATACGAGTGCCTATAAAACCATTCAAAACAAACGCAACAGATTGTTACAACGTACATATGACAATAAAACTAATTCTGATAAGATAAACTTTTCTGAAAATATCTTACCTTATAATGTACACGACTATATTGAATATATATGCTATGAACTCAACGCCCTTGTTTCTCAAATAACATCAATCAATTATGAATATTTATCTGTTTCATTTATATATAGATATTCCGAAGATACTGATAAAAACGATACAAATTGGAAATGGATTACAGGAAAAGAAATTGAAACAAAACTAGATTTAAATGATTTCGTAAATTATGAACACACCGTCTACTATCAATTGATTAATTCGAAAAAAAAATATATATATATTGATGATAAAAAAATAGGAGTCGATTTAAACCAATATCATATGGGAAATCGTGATAAAAGCTTTAATGGAATAGGTTCCATATTTTCGACAAAAATTAATTTCTCAAATAACGGTAAAGTTTTTGTCCATGGAATATTAACAATATCTTCCTACGGAGAAAAATTCACATCTAATATTCAAAAAGAATCTCTAGTTGGAAATGATTTTAAAAACCTATTTATATATAGAGTACTTCCTTATTATGAAAAACTCATACAAACAGAACTAGGATATATGTATTTTAGACATATATCAAAAAATAATATTATTAAATAATTCTATTAATATTCACTTTAGAAATATTGATTTTTAAACATATATATTCAAAAATTATTATTCGCTTTATAGCCTTTAAATAAGCAATTAATATCAATAGATACTTTTATTTCTATAAAAAATTTTAGATTTCTTATATTTATCTCTCAGGATAGAACCTAAAGAAACAAAAAAGATGCTGTTTTTTTACAGCATCTTTTATTATATTCCTTGTGTAAATCCATTTGTAGGAACAGGCGGTATTTGATTTGGTAAAATCGGTTGTTGGGTTTGCAATAACTGATTTTCATATTCCTGACACTTTTGCTCAAGAAAAGAAAAGTCACAACTGTTTTTAACAAGTGTTGGGCTTTTTGCAAGCATTACCCTTTTATGCGTTCTTTTAGCTAAATTTCTTATAGTATCTTGATTGTCTTTACAATATTTAAGCTCTTGGGCCAACAAAGCTCTGTACTTTAAGTCCGGTTCAATATCAATTCTTCGCTGTTTAATAATTTCTAACGGAACAGGAAACATATAATTAAACCTTAAAGATGAGATTGTATTTCCGTTCTTATCGCAAATCAGAAAATTATCAGGTTTCTTAAATTTATAAGATGATACTGGGACAAAATAACTTACATCATTAATCTTAAGTACAATACCACATATAAACTTAGGCTTATGATTTTTACCATAATCCATATTCGGAACACGAGTAAAACCCCGCTTTATACTCTCGGCCTTTTGTAAGTATGTAATATAACTATTTGGTACAATATAAAAATCAAGGTCTTTCAAATGCATTTCTCCTTAAAACAAAAAGGGAACGAAAATTCGCTCCCTTTTTTATACATTACGGTCTGCATTTAGAGCTGCAGAGCACTCAACATAAATCACCTACATTTAGAGCTGCAGGGCACTCAACATAAATCACTTGCATTTAGAGCTGCAAGGCACTCCTCATTAAAGACACCATTGTGTCCACTTATATTATATGATATATTTATAAAAAAATCAATAATTTTTGAAAATACTTTTTAAATTCTCATTTTGGTTGGTTGAGAGAACCGCTTTTATTATAGTCTTATGAAAAGCAATCATCAATAATAATACCGTATTACTGCAAGTGTCCCACGGTGGGACACTTGTGTCTTTAATTAAAACTAAAGATTAAATTCAATTTTTAACTTTTTAACTATTTCACTTTCTTTTCTTACAAACTCTTCTAAATCTGTTACTATACTTGCAATTTTTTCAATAATAGCGTATATATTATATCTAAATTCCTCACCACAAGCATCACCCACATTATTATCATCATTATAATCAACATATCCATATATAATTTCAATACTTCCTGAAGATATTTTATTATTGTTATCATCAAATAAATCAATGTCAAGAGTATCCATTCCACCATTTATACAAGAAAGATTCAATGGTTGCATTTTTAATTTATATTTTCTCTTGTTTTTATCATAAAACAACATTGTATCGCCATAATCTAAAGAGTCTATATTTTCAAAGTTTAAACAAGAAAAGTCCAATATGTCAGCTTTTCTTTCAATTATATCTATTAATGAACTTAAATTATCTTCATCTAAATTCATATCACATATCATAGCTGATTTATTAGCAAATTCGCTGATTTCACTATAATTTAATTGCATTAAATAATTTTGAAATTCTTCTTTATAAAAATATGGAAAATCTTCTAATTGTTTATAACATTTTGCAAAGCGTTCTGATAACGAAACAATTTCATTTGAAAAATTTGAATTACGAAAATCTTCTATAAATTTTTCTTCAAATTCACCTAAAGAAGTTAAGCCGGCTGATGATCTTTGCATATCATCAAAATAAGATTCTACTTCATCTTCTTCAAATTCTTTTTCAAAAACATTGTTCAAATTAGCGTTATTTACTTCATCTTTCAAACACTTTCCGATTAATTTATTAAACTGAAGAACATATTTAAATTCAGCATTAAGTCCAATGTTCTGAATTTCTTTTAAAATATCATTGTCCAAGGATTCTTTATTATCTTTTTCAGAAAAATCTTTTGGGTTGTCAGAAACAAAAAATATTTTATCGTCATGATTAAACTTATTATTCTTCAAGAAATATAATAAGCTTTCAATTATTATACCATCGGCATAACAATCCTTACTGTTTTCATGAAATGGTGCTTTCTTATAAATTCGTCTTATCAAACAATTATATACAATCTCTTTATTTTCTTCAATAATAATACAATTATCATGTTTAAACAAATTTTCTTCAAGAATGTTGCAAATCTGTTCAAATATTTGAGAACTATTTTCTTTATATTTTTCTCCTAACATATTTAATTCTTGACTAATGGAAGTTTTAGTTTCTTCTACATCAAAATTGCTTTCGGAATCCCCTGTATTAATGCCACATATATTATTAACACTATTTTTTGCATCTTTAAGTTTTTTATCAACATTTCTATATTCTATCCCAAGATTTTTAATAGTTTCGTGTACTACAATAGATGGAACTATTAACTTAATTTCATCGAAATTAAGAAGTTTAATGAAATTTAGTAACATATCGTTTTTTATGTTATTTCTTCTATCAATTAACATATTTATATAAATATTTGTATCCAGTAATATATATTTCATAAAAAGAACTCCATTTTATTATTAATTATATTGACAAAAAGTTATAGGAATGATAAAACAATAATGCTTATACAAAGCAAATATTTATTTTAAGGAGAATACATATGAATTTTTTATTCCTAAAACCTATCTCAGAAGTCATTAAATCAGAACTAAACATTGACATAAATGCCGAGGAGTATAAAAACACAGTGTTTAGTGTTGACAGCATTGAAGTTGAAGATCCGGAAAATTTACCTTTTGACAAGACATATAGGGGAGATATTATGATAATCAAAAATGATAATCCTATTCATCACTTATTGTACATTGTTAAAAGTCACGAAAATATTCCTGAACAGTCCGTTTGTCAAATTTCTATTGATGAGTCTGCACAAAACAGCATTGATTCCGAAACGAATTAAAAATCAAGCTCTTTGAGGATATATGTTCGCCACTCACCATTTACATTGCAATCTTTAATATATCCTAATTTTTTTAAATCTCCTTTCCATTTCAGAACCATATCTTTGGCTTGATGATCAGGATTTATATTAGCATAAGTAGCCTTTATCATTTTACTAAGACTTACATTAGGACACCAATCAGTACCGTTCGCTTTAGCTCCGTCATAAAACAAGTGATATAAATTCACAAGATATTGCCTATAAAAGCCGGTAGGATTTTCCTTTTGAGAACGCAAGTATTCAATCTGATGTTTAATTTGTTCTTCTGTCATAATTAATACCTCCATCTGTCCCACGGTGGGACACTTAATTAAATAGTAAAACTAAATTTTACTATATTTCCCATTACATATTGACATTTTTCTCTTAAAATGGTAAAATGTGAATGCAAATAAAATAAGCCCCTCAGCTTATCAATTATTGGCGTAATTGATAAGCGTGCGCCCCGAGTATTGACCGTACTCAGAACTTGAGAAGCTAAACATGCGTATTGCTTAATTCTATACGCTTTTAGATATTTTGTCAAGACCTGTACTATTTATCCGGTGGTGCAGGTCTTACTTTTTTGCAAATAAAGTTAATAAAGGACAGATAGGGGTATTTCTTTCCACTGCGGAAACAGGTGCTTACATCACCTTATCCCTTTGTGTAGTTACCTCGTGGTTGTTATCGGCTTGAACTGATGTTAGCTAATGCGACAATCCAACGAGAGGAAGCGACTATCTGAAACCTATTACTGTTAAATAAACAGCAAAGCGATTTAAGTAGTTTTGCTTAACTATTTAAATCACTTTACTTTTGGCTGGGCTGGCGGGATTCGAACCCACGGGTGACGGAGTCAAAGTCCGTTGCCTTACCGCTTGGCGACAGCCCACCATTTAAACCCAACTCGTGGTTTTTAAATCAAAAGCCGCACAAAAGTAAAATGTGCGGCTTTATGGTGACCCATCGGAGATTCGAACTCCGGACACCTTGATTAAAAGTCAAGTGCTCTGCCAACTGAGCTAATGAGTCAAATGGGGTGGAATGACGGATTCGAACCGTCGGTCTCCAGTGCCACAAACTGGCGCGTTAACCAACTACGCTAATCCCACCATGTGGCGCGGCAAAAGGGACTCGAACCCCTGACCTACTGCTTAGAAGGCAGTTGCTCTATCCAGCTGAGCTATTGCCGCATACTTAACTTAAAAATTTGTTTTTCCCTTAAGTCAGCTTCATTATTATACATCAGCAAACTCCATTTGTCAACACTTTTTTTAATTTTTTATAATTATTTTCCTGTTTTAATTTGATAATGAAGTTAATGATATAGGCATTTTAACACATTGCAGATAATAATGTCAATATCACTTGGTATTAATATCGAAATGTTGTTATCAATTAAGTTATCTTAATCAGTCCCTTTATTATGAACCATTCTTTGCGCTAGTGCAATGTTTCTGTATTCGGGTTCGTGACTTACTTCTCTTATAAGTTTAATAAAAGGAGGAAGTTTGTAAGGCTGATCTTCTGACAGCAATTCTATCTCAAGCGTTGCTCTGTCATTCCAAAACGGATATACATCAAGTTCAAAATATTCGTCATCATACACTATGCAATATCTGTCCTTTGAAATAATACCCGTTATACATTCTTTTCTTGAAAGATAATTATTGTATTCGGCTTGTGTCAAATAAGATTCTTTTTCTATCCTTTTTAAATCATTAATCTTGATTTTTACCGTTTTAATATATACTGCATCTTTGCCGTAACCACGTTTCCGTATTCTGAACATTCCTTCCTCGGGAGTGTTTAAATATGCCTGAGTAATCGCAACCTTTCTGCAAGCAGTCATATTATTAAGATAATCAATATCAGGGTATTCTATCAAAAACTTACGCTCAATTTCAAGAGGTTCCGGAACACCGATGAACCCTAATACTTCTTTAAGCAAATTATCGAGCCTTTTATTAAAATCAATGTTATTTGGTATAACTCGCAAGTGTGATGTGCCTGTCCATATAGAAAGTAATTTTTCGTCAAGTTCCTTGGCGAGCTTTACATCTTCTTTTCTGACAGAATTGCAGTTCTTAATGTAAGTGTTTTCATCTGTACAAGCAACACTTTTTAAATGAAATACAGCATCATACGAATTTCTTAATACATCTTCATTTTTATTACTTATTGAAATATATTTTTTAAATTCGGCATCGGTAACATATGCTTTGCTGTCAAGCAATCCTCTGTCAAATAAAATTACAGCCTTTTCCCCATTGTATGCCTTAGCTTTCTCTTCGAGAGAATTTTCTTCTTTTAATTGAGTTTCAAAAAGTTGTTTATGGAACTCATATACACCAAGTTTTTTCGGAGTAATGCCGTTGCTCAATAAATTATTTGCAATTTCTTCTAATATAAAAACTTTTATATTTAACTTTTCAAGTTCATCTTTCAAAAAATTCAAAGCAGTTGTTTTACCGCCACATGGACCGCCTGTCAAAACTATTTTAATTACCTCAGCCATAAATTCACCTCATTTAATTTATTATAACCTTTGAAATATTTATTATTATTCTGTATTTGAAAAAAGGCGATTGCAAAATTAATCTGCAATCGCCTTTTTAATATTACTTACTTCGTTTTTTACCGAAAATTATTGTTCCTGCAAAACCTGCTGCACACAAACCGACAAGCACACCTAAGAAAGTGAGATTATCACCTGTTTTTAAGGTAATAGGCTCAACATACTGTGTTTTATAAACCGTTTTTTCCTGAACAACGGTTTTAACTGTAGGAGTCGGCTGTACAGTTGTCGGTTGCGGTTGTGGCTCTGTTTCTGCTATTTTATCAAACAAATAAACATAAACAACATCTTCAATTCCGGATACAATTTCAGTCGGTTCAACATCCCACTTGCCGTTTTCATAACCGTAATTTGCTGTCATACCTGTTGGAATATTGATTCTTGCAGTACCGTTGACATTCCACTTACCCTCTTTGTCAAGCAAAGTTACATAGTAAGAAATATCATTTGCACTCTTATCTTTCCAAGTACCGTTTACTACTTTAAAAGTTACTTTCTTCTGATATTTATCGGGTATTCCGTCAGGCTTTTCTCCGTCACCTATCTTATCTACTTCCCATATTGCCGTGAAGATATAGGCTACATCGTCTTTGCCTTTCTTCTTATCCCAACCCATAAATACATAGTTTGTTCTCGTCGGATCTTCGAGTTTTATATTCTTTTCAAGAACAAATGTTGCTACATCATCACCCGAATAAGTCTTGTTATCGTGAACCCATACACCGTCGTTCGGCTTTACCTGTATTTTCTTTCCGTACTCTACTACCTGTGTAGCAGGTGTTGGTTTATCGTTTTCGTTTGGTTCTTTGTAATCAACTTTCGGGTCGGTTTTCTTTGTAAAAGTATAAGTGTAAGTTTCCGCATTTGTTCCCTTTACAGGCGACTTTGGTTCAACATCCCACTTGCCTTTTTCATAACCGTAATTTGCTGTCATACCTGTTGGAATATTAATTCTTGCAGTACCGTTGACATTCCACTTACCCTCTTTGTCAAGCAAAGTTACATAGTAAGAAATATCATTTGCACTCTTATCTTCCCAAGTACCGTTTACTACTTTAAAGGTAATTTTCTTTTGATACTTATCGGGTATTCCGTCAGGCTTTTCTCCGTCGCCTATCTTATCTACTTCCCATATTGCTGTGAAGATATAGGCTACATCGTATTTGCCTTTCTGCTTATCCCAACCCATAAATACATAATTTGTTCTCGTTGGATATTCGAGTTTTATATTCTTTTCAAGAACAAATGTTGCTACATCATCACCCGAATAAGTCTTGTTATCGTGAACCCATACACCGCCGTTCGGCTTTACCTGTATTTTCTTTCCGTAGTCTACCACCTGGGTAGCAGGTGTTGGTTTATCGTTTTCGTTTGGTTCTTTGTAATCAACTTTCGGGTCGGTTTTCTTTGTAAAAGTATAAGTGTAAGTTTCCGCATTTGTTCCCTTTACAGGCGACTTTGGTTCAATATCCCACTTACCGTTTTCATAACCGTAATTTGCTGTCATACCTGTTGGAATATTGATTTTGGCAGTACCGTTGACATTCCACTTACCCTCTTTGTCAAGCAAAGTTACATAGTATGAAATATCATTTGCACTCTTATCTTCCCAAGTACCGTTTACTACTTTAAAGGTTACTTTTTTCTGATACTTATCGGGTATTCCGTCAGGCTTTTCTCCGTTGCCTATCTTATCTACTTCCCATATTGCTGTGAAGATATAGGCTACATCGTCTTTGCCTTTCTGCTTATCCCAACCCATAAATACATAATTTGTTCTTGTCGGATCTTCGAGTTTTATATTCTTTTCAAGAACAAATGTTGCGACATCATCACCCGAATAAGTCTTGTTATCGTGAACCCATACACCGCCGTTCGGCTTTACCTGTATTTTCTTTCCATACTCTACTACCTGTGTAGCAGGTGTTGGTTTATCGTTTTCGTTTGGTTCTTTGTAATCAACTTTCGGGTCTGTTTTCTTTGTAAAAGTATAAGTGTAAGTTTCCGCATTTGTTCCCTTTACAGGCGACTTTGGCTCAACATCCCACTTGCCGTTTTCATAACCGTAATTTGCTGTCATACCTGTTGGAATATTAATTCTTGCAGTACCGTTGACATTCCACTTACCCTCTTTGTCAAGCAAAGTTACATAGTAAGAAATATCATTTGCACTCTTATCTTCCCAAGTACCGTTTACTACTTTAAAGGTTACTTTCTTCTGATATTTATCCGGTATTCCGTCAGGCTTTTCTCCGTTGCCTATCTTATCTACTTCCCATATTGCTGTCAATTCATATTTTCTGTCAATTGAATCTGTAATTTGTTGGCTGTTGCTATAAGTGCTTTCACCGCACTTCCAGCCGTCAAATACATACTCATACTTAGTTGATTTATTATCAATTGTTTTTACGGATTCACCCTCACGGTAAACAAATTTTGTATCGCCGTTGAGTGTACCACCATCAAGATTATAAACTACAGAGTAATATTTTATCTCTATGCTGTTATCATCACTGTCAACGGTAAGAACCGCATTATCAATCTGTTTATAATCATTACCGTCTTTTAAAAACACTTTATAATTGCCTTTAGCAAGTTCTGCAGTATAACCGTTATCACCGCTCTGCAAGACAATGTAATCACTGTCAGACTTTACGGCAACCTCGTACGGTTTACCGAATATGCTTTCGGTATCCGCTACAGTATCATCAAGTTTGAAAACCACACTTGATGTATAGCAGTCCTTTGTTGTGTCTTTTACATAGGCGTATGCAGTTTTAGTTGTACCGTTCTCGTCAATATAACTGCCCCGTACCTCTATGGTATATTCAGTAGAGGGAGTAAGACTGCTAAAAGTTATTTTGCCGTCAATTACTTCACCCTTAACACCCTCAAGATAATATTCGCATCTGTCATCAAGATTTGTAAGAGTGAGTGTTGTTGCAGTTGTGGAAGTGTTAGGTTTTTTAAATACTATTACGGTTGTAGTCGAACTGTTTTCCGAGTTTTTATGGAATTTGCAGTTTCTCTTTTGAAGATTAATTTTAATTACACCTTCACCGGCTTTTAAACCGGTTATTGAGTAACCGCTTTCTGACTTGCTTAAACTTATGCAATCGCTGCCGGAAATTATTGTTCCCTGACTTACATAACAGGCAGGACATACAACATGAACAACCGAGCTTTGACCTAAGAGGTTAAGAATATCAACGCTCTCACCCTCAAACACACCAAACACTGCGTTTGCCATATCTTTTGACAGGTCATAATTTTTAAAATCGTCATCATACGATGCTGTCGCAATGATATTTCCGTCAGAATCCTTTACTGTTACGGAAATGCCGCCTTTTAATTTTTCAGCGTTAACAGATGCACCGTAAACTGCCGCATAAGCAAAGCCTTTGTGCGAATAGCTGCGGTTATAAGATCTGCCGCTCATATTATCAGATGCGAACAAGCCTTTATCCGAATTGTAAATTTCAATTTCACTTTTTGTGCCACGCACCACAGCCATATCGTGCTTGTCAAATACATACAGATAAGTGCCAAGCTTATTTTTCCATTCGTAAGTCAGCTCTTGAGGATTACCGTCGTAATTGCTTACTTTTGCCATTAAAAGCTCACTTGAACGAAGGTCTTTACTGTCGCCCCTCATAAATCCGACAATTTCTACTGTCGGATTTGCACCGTCAAGTGCAAGTACGGCCGAGGGAACACCCACCGCACCCAAAATTGTTGCTGCCAATATAAAGCAGAAAACTCTCTGCAATGCTGACAACAACGTTTTTTTGTGTTTTTTTAACATTGCCATATATTACCTCCATGCAAATGATTATATGCAGAAGACAGGCAAATAATACACGGCAAAATAAAAAGGGAAAGCTAAACTTCCCCTTGTCCTAAAAAATTCCGTATTTAGTTTTTAATCGCTGCAATTTACTTCCGATTGGTTTTGTAAGCAGCAACAGGAATATTACATTTGAAACCATATAAACAACGGTAAACGGTGCTGCGGTTGTAATGCTTGCCACAAATCTTGCTATATTAAATGTGCCGTCAGCCCAGAGAGTTGTCCATACATCCATTATAAAAGAAAATACTATGCCCGATAGAGCGCCGTAAATAATAAGCATTACCTTACTCTCAACAAGTTTTTTAGCAAGCAAGCCCGCCAAAAATCCGATAAGTCCCCACGCAAGCATTTGAAACGGAGTCCACGGTCCTTGTCCAAAATAGAAATTTGAAACCACAGCAGAAAAAGATCCTGTAATAAAACCTGCTTCACTGCCAAGATAAATAGCGGTAATAATTACAATTGCAGTAACGGGCTTAAAAAACGGAATGGGAGCAAATACAAACCTGCCCGCTACCGACAATGCCGTCATAACAGCTATTATAACAATTCTGCGTGCATCGTTTTTACCTTTTTCAAAAGAAATAAAAAACGGAATACAGGCAACCACCGACAAAACAAGCGATATAAAGGCATATTTGCGGTCGCCGAAGAAAAACACTCCGCAAAGTACAATAAGCGGCGCAACCACAAAAACACATAAGTATTTTATTATCTTTTTAGCAGTCATTTTACTCCTCCTTAACAGCGGAAATCAACTCTTCCGTTGTTATAATGCCGTCTTTTATACCTCGTGAAATTTTATTTGCAGAAGTCGTATAAAATCGTTTTCCGCAATAAAATTCGTGCGGTTCAAGTCTTTTTGAAAGAGTACCGTTAAAAAGCATTGCACATACGGTGGAAACTTCAGCCGAAAAATCAAGGTCATGTGTAACAAGTAATATTGTAATTTGGTTGTCGGAAAGTTCTTTTAAAGTTTTTGCAAGTTCTGCTTTTGAAAAACTGTCACAACCCTTTGTCGGTTCGTCAAGCAATAATATTTTCGGTTCGAGAAGTAAAAGTTTTACAAAACCTGCACGCTGAATTTCACCTCCGCTAAGGTCATACGGATGGTGATTTAAAAGATGGTGTACATTAAACTTTTCTGACAATTTATTAATTTTTTCCAAATCCCCGCTCACGCTTTTAAAGTCTTCAAGCAAACTGTCTTTAACAAATAACAATTGTGGATTTTGAGGCATAGTAGCAGTTTTTTCATTTAGTTTTACCTTGCCTCTGTACGGCTTAAGCCTTGCTCCTATTACGGAAAGCAAAGTTGATTTTCCGCTGCCGTTTGCACCGACAACCGAAAAAATCTCTCCTCTGTTTACCGATAAATTAAGACCGAGGAGCACATCATCAGACTTTTTATCATATCTGAAATATACATTTTTAACCGATAATATTTCATGGTCGGAATTATTATTCTGCAATGTATGTTCTGTAAAAGAATTATTTTTGCTATATTTTGCAAAAAGTTCTCTGCCTTCTTTGACCGTAACGGGGCATTGCGATTTACAATCCGTTACGGAATAAAGCCGTGCAGGCACGGGCAAAGCGAGCATCATAGGATGATTTTTTGAAATTTTGCTAAGAGCATTGCAAGTATCTATAGGTGCTGTATCGGTAATTATTTTTCCTTGCTCCATAACAATAATTCTATCCGCAACGGGAAACAGTTTTTCAAGTCTGTGTTCGGTAATAATTACAGTGATACCCAAGTCTTTATTAAGTTTGTCAAGAATTGTAAAAAAGTTTTCTGCCGATACAGGGTCAAGCTGACTTGCGGGTTCGTCAAGAATTAATACATCAGGCTCGGCAACAGATGCCGCCGCAAGATTAAGAATTTGCATCTGACCGCCCGAAAGTGAGTTTGTCTTTTGTTCTATTATTTTTGAAAGTCCAAAGTAAGTAGCCGTTTCACTTATTTTAATATTTATTTCTTCACTCGACATTCCCATATTCTCAAGCGTAAAGGCAAGTTCATGGAGTACGGTATCGGTTACTGTTTGATTTTCGGGATTTTGCGAAACATAGCCTATTTTAAAAGCCGTATCTTCTTCACTGCATTTTTCAATATTTTCGGAACAGAAAAATATTTCTCCCGTTTTTGTGCCGTGAGGAGCTGCCTGCGGCTTTAAAAGTCTTAGCAGTGTTGTTTTTCCGCAGCCGGACTGACCGCAGATAACACAAAACTCTCCCCTTTTCACAGTGAAATTCACATTATCCAAAGCCTTTTCCTGCATCTGCGGATAAGTAAAACTTAAATTTTTGACAGAGAAAATTTCCATACAAGCTCCTCCTTTAACTCAATGGTAAACGGCATAAATGATAGTACACCGAAAGCCGACATTCCGATTACAGATAATATTGTAATATCACACATCTCGATATGCGGATATATAAGAAAATCAAGTTGACCTGTCGCTAAAGCAAACAGCACTGTAGTCAACATTCCCAGAGAAAGTACAGTAAAAACCGCATCTGCTTTTGTAAAAGGAAAGCGGCAGTAAAAACTGCGCTTTTTAACTCCGTATCCTCTTGCGCTCATTGAATCGGCAGTTTGAACCGAACCCTCAAGCATTACGGAAACCGAAGCAGAAAATGCACCTATGTATTGTTTAAATTTATTTTTACCGCAAAAATCGGATTGAGCCGCCAATGTGCGCTTAAACACAAGAATAAATTTAGGCACAAAATGAAGTACCATCGAAAACAATAATGCAAGTCTTGGTAAAAATCTTCCGAAAATATATATAAGTTTTTCGGAATCAAACACGCTGTTGAATACCGAAAACCAAAGTATTACGCTCAAAAGCATCAGTCCGAGCACCGCACCGTAAACTATAGCCTCAAGAGTAATAGGAATATCATTTATAAATATAAGCGGTGTTACTCCCTTGTGTGAGAAAAGCGGATTGGTTATTGTTACAAGTAAAAAAATCAGCACATAACCAAAAAAGGATTTTAAAAATAATTTAAAACCCTTTTGTAATACAGAATAAGCCGCCGCTCCGAAAAGCGACAGCAGTAAAATTATATAATTCCATGTAAACATTGATACCAACAGCACAGATACAAAATATATAAGCTGTGCCAGCGGATTAAAGGAATTAAATCTTAGCATTATTCTTCTCCTGTAAATTCGTTTCCGATATCTGCGCCCAAATCGCAGGTATATAAGAATTTAATTGTATCTCCGTCATGTAAATCATAAGAATTGCAGCCTACCGACGGAAAAACATCATTTACGCAGTATTCCCAACCCGAAAGCTGACCGCAAGAAAATTCATAAAGATTTGCGATACCCTCAATATAAATATCTGCGTCCGTTCCCTCGTATTCATATTGAATTTTATTCTGACGGCAGGCTTCACTAAGCGCATCATATGCGGTAGCATTTTCGTCAAGAGTAATCTTTGTAGGCTTGAGAATTACGCCGTCACTCGGAACATAGCTTTCAAGACCGCTTTCAAGCTGATCCATATTATTTAAAATGGTTGAGCAGTTGATTGAAAAAGTAACCTCCATTCCCTCTTTTTGAGATGAAGAGGAATAGTAGTCATCGGGAGTCTGAACCGAACAGCCGCATAGCACGGCAGTAATTATCAATACAAGTAATAAAAGTTTTAATTTCATTATTTGTCACCTTTTCTTTTGCCGAATAATCTGAAAGGCTCACCGTCTTTTTTCAGCACTGTTAATCTTATAATTAAAAGCACAGCCGCTACTGCTACAAGTCCTATAAGAGAAACATAGAAAATAAAATTATTGTCGTCATCCGAATTTGCCGCCGCTACGGAATCCGGAGTAGATGCAAGCGTAAAAGGCTCGTAATTGTCATCTGCCAAAGCCATTACCTGATCATCATAATTTTCCGCATTATTGGATTCGGGCTTTACAGTTGTTTCCTGCTGTTCTTCGTCAACTTGCGAATTATGTTTTTCTGTAATATCACCTGTATTTACAGAATTATTTTTATTGTTGCTGTCTATATTAACCTCAGAACTGTCTGTGTTTGAATTTTCAGTGTTCTGTCGGGAATTTTCGCTATTAGAATTATTTTTCTTTGTATCGTCAAATTCAAAAATCTCGGTATTGCCCTTTGACATATATTTATATAAATCAACAAGTGAGTTTAATGCCTGATAACACGCAATATTATTCGATTTTCCGTTTTCAATATGAGAAAAACCGCCGTCCGAATTTTTGAAAGTCATGAGATTGTCAACAAGAGTGTTGCCGTTTTTAATAAATCTTGAATCCGACTGCACATCTATATCGAGTGCAACAAGCGCAGAAATAACTTGGGAAACACTCTCGGAATTTACTGTGCCGAAAGAAGAATATCCGCCTTTTTCATTTTGTTTTTTAGATAAAACATCAAGTGCTCTGTCAATAGATTCTTTTACCGCACTGTCAGATTTATAAGGAGCAAGTGCCTGTAAGCACATTGCGGTAACATCGGTATCGGCAGACTTTCCCATAAGTGTAAAGCCACCGTCCGAAAGCTGTAAGCCTATAATTTTTTTAATAAAATATTCTCTGTCATATTTTGCTTCACTCGGAACTTTTGCATTTGCACAGTCGAGTGACAGCAAGGCATAAACATATGCATTTATGCCTTGCTTGTTCACATTTTCACTGTTATAAACTCCGTCACTGAGCAAATTTTTGCCGTTGATATTTTCAGGATTAAGTCCGCAGGCATAAAGTGCAAGTGAGGTACGCTGAAAATCTGTAGCTTTGCTTTTTGATTTATATAACTTTTCGGCAGATTTTATCATAGAACTTTGTACAGCAGTTACATCTGTACCGTATTTTGACAAAGAAATAATATACCACTGTGTTTCCGAATTATCCGTGGTTTCAGAAAGTTTTTGTACAAACGAAGCTGTATCGTCAGCCTTTAAAATTGCCGATTTATACGAGATAATTCCGTCTATAGTTTTTGAAATATCTTCTTTTGTGTAGTTTTCAGCCGCATTTACCGTTACCGATAAAGATAACATTACTGCGCATATAAGTAAAGCTGTCAGTTTTTTCAGCATAATTATCATTCCTTATTAGAATTATTCTGTTTCACCCGAAAGAATTGTCTGAAGTGCTGTAACATCATTTACATCAACTTTTCCGTCTTTGTTTACATCAGCAATTCTTACTTGTTCTTCGCTAATATTGTTATAATTGCTAAGGTATGTCTGAATAGCTGTAACATCGTTAATGTCTACATTACCGTCAAGGTTTACATCATTGACAATCTTTGTATCTACAAATACTGTGTAGTCATCTGCGTAACGAAGAACTGCAGGAGCACCGCTGTAACCGTACTTTTCAACCTGTAAGCTGTGAGAACCGAATGTAAGCTGATCCTTATCAATTACAACTACACCGTTATAATCTGTTGTGTATTCTTTGCCGTCAAAATATACTGTCATATTATCAATCGGAAGAACAGCGTCACCGAATGTAGCGTTTGCTGTAAATGTAATTTTACCCTCGCTTGTAAGCAATGAAGTATCTGCAATCGGGAGGTAGCATGGATACTCACCGTAATAAAGAACTACTGTATCATTATTACTAAGTGTATAACCGCTTACTCCTACATTAGGAACTACGCTGTTTACAGCATAATACCAGCCGTCCCAGCCGCCGAATGAACCTGCTGCAATGCCGTTTACCTCTGAAATATAGCCTGCATCTGCACCTACTACTTCGATATTATCAGAAACTTCGTCTGCATATGAGATAAGCTGACCGACATTGCTGTCCTTTGCAATTTCAAATGTGTCTTTAAGGTAGCAAGCCTCCGGACCTTCAATTCTGAGATTTACATTAATTGTGTTTTCTCTTGCAATATTAACTGTAAAGTCGTCAGCATAACGAAGTACGGCAGGAGCACCGTTTGAATTTTTCTTTTCAACCTGTACGCTGTGCTCGCCTGAGGTGAAGTCAGCCTTTGAAAGTGTGATTGTGCCGTTTTCATCTGTTGTATAAGTATGACCGTCAAAAGTAACTGTCATATCTGCAATAGCAACTGTGCTTACGGTCGGATTCCAGTCGCTGTCATATGTAGTTGACTCTGCATTAAAACTGATTTTTCCGTCACTGTTTAATGCCGAAGTATCAATCTGCGGAAGAAGACAAGGAAAATCACCGTAATAAAGAACAACTGTATCATTGTCGCTAAGTGTGTAATCACCTACGCCAACATTTGGTGAAACTGAATTTACAATATACTGCCAGCCGTCCCAGCCGCCGAATTTGCCTGCTGTTTCGCCGTTTACATCTGTTATGTAATTATTTTCGGCGCCTGTTACCGTAACATCATCAGAAAGCTTGTCTGCATACTGAATTAAGTCAGCTGCCGTGCTGCCCTGTGGAATTTGATAATTGTCATAAAGCACACAAGAATTCACACCCTCAATACGGAGTGAAACTGTAATGTCCTTTGTTTCTGCCGCAAATGCCGTAACTGCAGATGCAGAAACAAGCAAAGTAGCAAGTGAAGCAGAAATAAATTTTGCTGTTGTTTTCATAAACATTCTCCTTAAATAAAAAATAGCCCCTTAAAAGAGGCATAGCTATATAAAGGGTAATAATTTACCCAATAACTATTCTCCCACTGCCCAAGAAAGTTTTTCAAACTATGTTATGGCAGGTCTCCTGACTTACAGTCTGCATTAAAGCAGCCAAGGCGCCTTCTCGGTTTCCCAATGGCATGAGCCAAGGCTATAACTGTTTACAGTAATGGCGGTTGTGACGGACTTGCACCGTCTTCCCTATTAATTAAATGAATAAACCATAACAAATATTAAGTTCAAATTAAATTTTATAGCATAATCGGTGTTATGTCAAGTTAATGCCTGTCTTTTTCCTCTTTTGCCTTATTTTTCCGCTTTATCACAGATAAATACAGCATAAAACACAAAACACCGACAGCAAGTCCGCAAATAACTCCAACTATAAGCATAAATACAGTGTTGTCTGAAAATTTGCCGTTTAATGAACCGAGTTCGTCAATACTGCTTTTTTCTGAATTTCCTGTACTTTCATTGTTTTCGGATTTATATTCCGTTGTATCCGATTTTTCATTATCATTTGATTTTTCACTGCCTTGTTTTGTAACACTTACCTTACCGCTTGAACATTGCGAAATTTCAACGCTTTCTGCCGAAGAATTAACACAGTCATAGGCTGTATATTGCAAATTACTCTGACCTTCGGCTGTTGCCTTAAATTCTAAAGTAAGTATTACCGTGTCATTATCAATATTTTTGCCGTCTTTGCAAAGGTAAGATACATTTAATGTACTTCCGTTATCATAAGCATAAGCCAGGCTGTCCGAATCGGTGCTGATTGAACGGTATTCTATTATATTTCTGTCATAAGTAAATTTTAATAATACGGCAGAGATTTTTTCTGACGATTTTGCTTTTACATCAACCTTAAAAATTCTGCCTTTATCACAATTTATATCTTCTGTTTTAAAAGTTACGCCGTTTGTATCGGCGGCAAAAACAGAAACAGCGGAGAAAATTATGAAAAGAACCGTAAACATTAATAATACAAATCTTTTCATATTTTCTCCGCTCCTTTTTAAGCGTGTTCTGCTTTATTAAAATTTTTTTGTTCGGTATCTGACCTTTGTCCCTCTTTTTTGCTCTGCACATTGTAGGAAATGCGTGTAAGCATATTTTCACTCACAAACCGTTGAGCAACTTTTGCTACTTTCATTGTAAAGCCGGGAATAATAACCATTTTGCCTTTCATAGTTTTCTCAATCGCATACTTAGCAACAAAATCCGGCGAAAGTCCGTTAAGGCAAAACTTTACATCCGCAACATTATTAAAATTAGTATTCACAGGACCGGGACAAAGCACGGAAATTTTAACATTACTGCCCTTTCGCCTCAGTTCTTCGTGAACAGCCTCTGTAAGCCTTACAACATAATTTTTTGATGCATAATAACTTGAAAAAGTCGGACCCGCCAAAAAGCCCGCTGACGAGCCTACATTAAGAATGTAGCCTTTATTTTTCTTAACCATATCCTGCAAAAAGCATTTTGTCAGAATATGCACTGCACTTATATTTGTGTGAATTAAATCAAGCTCTTTTTTCAGCGGTACATCCAAAAATCTGCCATATGCGCCAAAGCCTGCATTATTGACGAGAAAATCTATATCCTCGTCTTTTAAATGCTCATACAAATCAATAGCGTCTTGTTCCCGTGACAAATCAATGGTGATTACTCTGACATTTACATTTTTAAGTTCAGCCTTAAGCTCTGTCAGCTTATCATAGTTTCTTGACGCAACTATCAAATCATACCCCATTGCAGCCAAGATTCTCGCAATTTCCTTACCAATCCCCGAACTTGCTCCTGTAATTAAAGCCTTCATATATTCACCTGCTTTTATTTATTTTTTGACACCGATGGCACAAAGCCATGTAGTACCGTCCTTTTTATGGGTTTCAATGTCTTCAAAGCCTGCCTTTGCAAGCATTTCCCGTATCTCCTCCTCTGTCACTGTTTTTATGCCTACCTTGTCCTCTACAGCCTTCCATTTATCAGGCTCTTCGGGAGTTTTCAGCATTTCAAATACAAGCATAATCCTGCCGTTTTGCTTTAACACTCTATAAATTTCTTTTAAATCATTAAGTTTGTCCGGCCAGAAGTAATAGGTTTCTACCGCAGTTACAACATCAAAGCTGCAATCCTCAAACGGCAAAGACGAAACCGAGGCAAGTACGATTTTAACCTTATTACAGAGAATGTTTTTTCTGTTCTGTGCCTTTGAATGTTTGATACAAAGCGCAGAATAATCTATTCCGTAAACCTTGCCGTTACCGATTCTCTCTGC
Source organism: Ruminococcus intestinalis (assembly GCF_014288065.1). Lineage (NCBI taxonomy): Bacteria > Bacillati > Bacillota > Clostridia > Eubacteriales > Oscillospiraceae > Ruminococcus > Ruminococcus intestinalis. The sequence continues at coordinate 56,050 of NZ_JACOPS010000002.1, forward strand.
TATTCGTGACACGGTAAGACCGCCGCCGCAGCCAACATCAAGCACACGATAATGTCTTTCAAAATTTATATGATCAAGCGCCCAACCGGTAAGCTCGTAATGTCCTTCATTCATGGAACTAATCATTTTTTTGCCCCAAAAGCCCTTCGGCTTCTTGGCATTTTCCAACAGCTTATGATATTTCACAAGAATCTTCCTTTCCGTAAAACACATATTAACTTTATCAAATATATTAATTTTGCTTTAAACTCATTATTGTGCTATCGATTATAACACATATTTATACATTTTACAATTACTTATTGATTTATTTTATTTGATTTTTGTTCATCAATAAGTTCCTGCACCAAATAATCGTCACTCATACAATGCATATCCGATATACCCTTTTAGGTTTTATTGTCAAAAGCCAAAATCATATTTAATTTTACAATACTATGTTCTTTCCGTACCATTCAACCGAAACCGCTTTATTATTATTTTCCGAATTAATTAATAATACCTCATCAAGATTTTTTGTGGAATGGTGAACGGACAGAAGGAATAGAGAGATAGCGAATCAAGGTAACCGTAGCCGATTCGTTTAGCGACCTTGATCTTGTTGTTGAAGCCTTCGAGCTTGTCGGTGTCATCCGAGATATCGGCTACGCTTTTTGGATTGTACTGTTCAATAATTTGCTTTGCGAGGTTCTCACCCGGTGTGCTTTCTCTCTTTTTTGCCATTTCGTTCATTCCTTTTTCCTTTCTTTCATTGTAGCACACTTTTTCCCAATTGCAAAAAGTGTGCAAATTATTTTTCTAACTTACACACTTTATTTTACAAGCTCAGGTGTAGCAATAAAAATTCTACACTTTTATTTTTCCATAAATTAACAAAATCAAAACGGCTTTATTTTGTAAAAAAGCGGAATAAAAGAGATTACAAGTCAAACAATATTAATGCAATATTTTGCAAATATTACAAATTCAGGGGAGTTTTGATATGAAGGCAACAGGTATTGTCAGAAGAATTGACGACCTCGGTCGTGTTGTTATACCAAAAGAAATTCGTCGCACCCTGCGTATTCGTGAGGGCGACCCGCTTGAGATATATACTGCTACCGACGGCGAAGTTATATTTAAAAAATATTCACCTGTAGGAGAATTATCGGCATTTGCCTCACAATATGCGGAAGTTCTCTCAAGAGTAAGCGGTTTACCCGTTATTATTTGCGACAAAGACCATGTTATTGCCGCATCGGGAGTATCTAAAAGAGAATTACTTGAACGACGGGTTTCACCTGTTCTTGAAAATTATATGGAAAGCCGTAAAAGTTATACTGCAACACAGGCAACGGTCGGTGATATTCAACCGGTTGAAGGTGTGGAACACAGAGCGGCAGTCATATACCCTATTATTGCCGCAGGCGATGTTACGGGTGCAGTTGTAATGCTGATGGGCGAAGATAATAAAGTTCCTACTGAAACAGAAGTTAAACTTGCTCATTCAGCGGCCGCTTTTTTAGGAAAACAAATGGAAGAATAAACTATAAGGGTTGCCACAGGCTTGTGTGACAACCCTTATTATATGAAAATATGGTTTATTGCACGAGTTAAGTGAAATAATAAAAAATTTAGGTCAAGTCTTTTAAAGACTTGCAGGTTTGAACAAAACCCATAATATCTTCCGATATTACAATTTATCGGGCACAAACAGTGTGGCTGTTCAGCTATCGTTAGATTGCATAAACGGAAAGTATTTGTGGGCTTTGCCCACACCCACAACCTTTGAAAATGTTGACCAAACTTTTATAATTGACTGACGAAGTATTCTGTTAAACCCTAATTACCCTTTTAAATAAACTTTTTACAATTAAAGACTGCCGCTCATTACAAGCGACAGTCTTTAAGAAAAAATATGAAATGTATAAGGGATTGGTTAATTTATCAGCCTGCAAGTGCTGCACCGAGTGCATTACAGTTTGCCGTGGCTTCGTCATCGGGAGCATCATTGCAGATAACACTTTCTGCTGCGAGAACTGCGCCTGCCGAATTACAGGTTTCCTCCCATGTTCTCATCCATTCGCCGTCACCCCAGCCGTATGAGCCGAAGAGGGCAATTTTCTTACCGTTGAGCTTTGGTTCACATTCATTAAAAACAGGCTCAAACTCGCTGTCCTCGAGTGTTTCGGCACCCATTGCCGGGCAACCGAATGCAATTGCGTCAAATTCGTCTACTTTATCTGCAGAAAAATCTGTTACATTAAATACAGAAACCTCTGCGCCTGCGCCTTTTGCGCCCTCTGCAACAGCGTCAGCCATTGCCTCTGTGTTGCCTGTTCCACTCCAGAACACTACTGCTATTTTACTCATAAATTAATTACTCCTTTGTAAATTTATACGGTAAGTCGTTTAAGCGACGAACCCTGCAAATATTTTTTGCAGTATATATTAGTACATTTTTTGTACTTTTCAAATGTCTTTTTAGCATTATCTTCATCGTGATATACTTTCCAACATCCGCAGCATTTAAAGTTTTTTCCTTTATTTTCAATAAAACTTATTACATCGTCAATCGGATAGCCTAAAAACAATCCTATCTCGTGAGGAAATCCGCCGCAAGAATAAACTCTTGCCGAAAGCTCGTTTATAAGCTCATCATTGGTAGTTCCTCTATACCCTATTAAATTTAAAAACTTTTTGTTTTTGCCGTTTTGCATATCTGCGTTTAATTTTTCCGGACGATAAACATAAATCAACGCTCTTTCGGACGAACAGTACAGTACACGGATTGACACACCTTTTGCGTTGAGAACAGAGTTAAGGGAGATAATATCTTTTTTCAGCCTATATACGCTGTCAATTCGGCAATTAACCAAATTTCCTGTTTTTATATTCGCCAATGTCGGTGAGCAGTGGCGGACTAAAATTTCTTCAGACATAATACTCCTTTTAGTTAGCTTTAACTAACTATTATTTCATAATTAACGCCCTTACAGGCGTTGATTTACATTTATTTCTGTAATTATAGAGGCACAATTACAATAATGGAAAGATTCTTGCTTTAAGTTAGTTGTCGCTAACCTTTCGCATAATTATAATACAACATCTTTCTCTATTTGTCAACACCTATTTTTAAATTTTTAAAATTTATTTTTTGCTCTTGCATTTTTTGTCGGTACAGTATATACTATATCCATAAATGCACAATATATGTATGGGAATGAGGTTCTCCCACGGATTTTTTCCGAAACCGCTTTTGCTGATGACTTCTGTTTTATACAGGGGCATTGGCTTTTTTTATGCCATTTTTATTACAAAATTTTGAGGTGAATTATGAAAAGAAAGTTTGTTGATTTCAAGGTATTGACGGCATCTCTTTGCTGTGCCGTTGTTATGGGCGTAATTTCTTTCGTGTTTTTAAAAATGCTCGGATTATCGTCCGTATTCAGGGAGTCTTTTCCTTATTGCATATGGTTTTTGCCACTTTCGGGTATGCTTACCGCTTTTGTATATAAGAAATACGGCGGTGAGTCCTCAAAAGGCAACAATCTTATAATTCAGAGTGCAAACGAGGGTGTAAAAGTACCTAAAAGGCTTGCAGTTCTTACATTCTTCTTTACACTGCTGACACACTTTTCGGGTGGCTCGGCAGGCAGAGAGGGCACTGCCGTTCAAATCGGCGGCGCTCTTACAAGCAATGTTGCCGACAAGTTCGGATTTAAAAAAGAGGACAGAAAAACTATCATTTTAAGCGGATTAAGTTCGGCATTCGGCTCCGTATTCGGCACTCCGCTTGCAGGTGCATTCTTCGGTATGGAAGTTTGCTGCATAGGTCAGCTTTCCGCAAGCGCTGTTATTCCATGCTTTTTATCATCTTATCTGGCAAATGCTGTTACGCTTTTGCTCGGCGCAACACACGAAGTACATACTATCGCAAGTGTTCCTAACTTTGATTTTAAACTTATATTGATATTTGTTTCCGCATCTGTATTTTTCGGACTTCTCGGAAAATTATTTGCTCTTGCGGTCAAATATTTAAAATTATTATACGCAAAAATTTTTAAAAATACCGTTCTCTCTGCATTGGCAGGCTCTGTTGTTGTCACATTGCTAATCATTTTATTAAATCTCAACAAATATGAAGGACTTAGCACTTGGCAGCAAACAACCGCATTCGAGGGCAATGCAAATTGGTACGATATGCCCGTAAAATTCATTTTGACAACGCTCACACTCGGAGCAGGATTTCAAGGCGGTGAAGTAACTCCGTTGTTTGACATAGGGGCGTCATTCGGCGGCTGGTATGCAAATTTATTCGGCATTGAACCGAGTTTTCTTGCGGCAATTGGCTTAATCTGCGTGTTCGGTTCTGCCGCAAACACACCGATTACCACAATTATGCTCGGTATTGAGCTTTTCGGCGCCGAAGCCGCGCCTTATTTTGTATTTGCAAGTCTGATAAGTTTTATAGCGTCGGGCAAGTCGGGAATTTACTCTTCACAGGAAAGAAAGCTAAGTAAAAGTCTGTTTTCAGCAAAGGCTGATTTTTCCGAATAAATATGATACAATATAAAAAGAAATAATCGGAGGTGCTGTATGAAAATTTTAGTTGTTTTTACAGGCGGAACTATAGGCAGCTGCTACAATGACGGTGTAATTTCTCCCGATTCAAGCACCCGTTACAAGTTAATCGAAATGTACAAACAAAACGGAGGTTATGCTGAATTCGATGCGATCTCTCCTTACACGGTACTTAGCGAAAACTTAAACGGCGAGTATTTTAATTCACTTTATAATTCCGTCAAAGAAAATATAAATAATTATGACGGCATCATTGTTACTCACGGTACAGATACACTGCAATACACTTCCGCTGTGCTTTCTTATATGTTCGGCTTGTGTAATACTCCTATTGTGCTTGTGTCTGCAAATTATCCGCTCGAGAGCGAAAAATCAAACGGACTCGAGAATTTTTCCGCTGCCGTGGATTTCATTAAATCAGGCAATAATAAAGGTGTATTTGTCGCATACAAAAATAACGGCGAGCATGCAAACATTCACCGTGCCTCTCGCCTGCAAAAACACCTTGCTTATTCGGATAAAATCGAAAGCGTTAATAATATTTACTACGGTGAAATCATTAACGGCAATTTTATTAAAAATATCAATTATACAGAAAAGCAAGATGAAATAAAATTTGAGAATATGCCTGTTTTCAAATCAACTTCCCCTGTACTTAAAATTACACCGTATGTTGGAATGGCTTATCCGCAGCTTAATAAAAATATTAAAGCCGTATTGACGGAAAGCTATCATTCGGGAACTGTTAATACCGCAAGCAAAGATTTGGAGAAATTCTGCAATACAGCCAAACAATTTAACATTCCTGTATTTTTAACAGGCAGTGAGGCAGGATTTTTTTACGAAAGCAAAGAACTTTATTCAAAATTAGGCATTCAGGTACTCCCTACTGTCACTCCGATTTCTGCTTATATTAAGCTATGGATATTATGCGAAAACAATGCAAAAGACATTTATAAAGCCTTTTCAAAATCCATCGGCGGAGATATATTATAAATCTATAAACATAAAACTACAGCACCGACAAAGTGATGTGACCTCCAAACCGTTAGATTCTTAGTCTGACTTTTTGGGGGCGGATCAAAAAAGCGGTGCTGTTTTGATGTGCGTTATGCCAAAAGGGCCGACACAATTTCTCGTGTCGACCCCCTCGGTTTATGTGAATTAAAAAGGATAGGTAATTTTAATAGGATTACTCAATATCCTGCATTGCATCGTAACCTGTTTCACCGGTTCTTACTTTTACAACATCTTCAACATCATAAATGAAGATCTTGCCGTCACCGATATGACCTGTATAGAGTGCCTTTACAGCGGCATCTACAACAGCCTTTACAGGAACTTTGCAAACTACGATTTCTACCTTCATCTTAGGAAGGAGATTACTTTCAATAGCAACACCACGGTAATACTCTGCCTTACCCTTTTGAGCGCCGCAACCGAGTACCTGTGATACTGTCATACCTGTAATACCGAGTTTATCCATTTCTTCCTTGAGTGCCTCAAGTTTTGACTGCTTAAGGAGAATATCAATCTTAGTAATCTTTGTACCGTCGGTAGCCATATCATACTTGCCTGCAAGCTGAACAGGAACTGCCTTAGTTACAGGAACATTGCCCTCAACATCAAATGTTTCGTCAAGTGAAGCTGTACCAACGCCGATTGGCATAAAGTCTGCATATGCGCTTACAAGACCGTGCTCGCAAATATCAAGACCCTTCATTTCTTCTTCCTTAGTTACACGAAGACCGATTGTCTTTTTGATGATTGTAAATACGATAATCATACAAACGATTGTCCAAGATGCTACGCAAAGGATACCGAGAGCCTGCTTACCGAGCTGTGCAAAACCGCCGCCGTAGAAAAGACCTGTGATACCGTCCTGACCGTTGCCTGTTGCAAAAAGACCTACTGCAAGGCCGCCCCACATACCGTTTACGCCATGTACTGAGAATGCACCAACCGGGTCATCTATCTTGAGTTTAATATCAACAAATTCTACTGCAACTACTACGAGGATACCTGAAACAATACCGATGATTGCAGAACCGATAGCATCAACATCTGCACAACCTGCTGTTACTGCAACAAGACCTGCAAGTGAAGCGTTAAGACACATTGAAACATCAGGCTTACCGTTCTTAATCCAAGTAAAGAGCATACATGTTACTGTAGCAACAGCCGGAGCGATTGTTGTTGTAAGAAGGATCTGACCGAGTCTTGAACCGTCTTCTGCAGCAGCACCGTTAAAGCCGTACCAAGCAAACCAAAGAATGAATACACCTAAAGCACCAAGTGTGATGCTGTGACCCGGGATAGCGTTTACCTTACCGTTTTTGCCATACTTACCGATACGAGGTCCGAGAATGATTGCGCCTACAAGAGCAGAGATACCGCCAACCATATGAATTACGATTGAACCTGCAAAGTCAATACAACCGAGCTGTGCAAGCCAACCCTGGCCGTTCCATACCCAGCCTGCCTCGATAGGATAAACAACCAATGAAATTACTGCACTGTAAACACAGTATGCAGAGAACTTTGTACGCTCTGCCATAGAACCGGAAACAATTGTTGCGGCTGTAGCACAGAATACAAGCTGGAATACAAATGAGTTCCAATCAAAGCTTGCCCAATCTGTAAACATTGTAAGATTAGGAACGCCGATGAAACCTGCAATATAGTTTTCCGACATCATAAGTCCAAAACCAAGTAAGCTGAAAACAACTGTACCGATACAGAAGTCCATCAGGTTTTTCATAATGATATTACCGGCGTTTTTCGCTCTTGTAAAACCGGTTTCTACCATCGCAAAACCACATTGCATAAAGAATACGAGCAAGGCGCCTATCATATACCATACGCCTGTACTGCCAAAAATCATATCTGCCATATAGATCTCCCCTTTTTTAAAATAACAAAAATGGCGTGTACCAAACAGTTTTTGTCTGTTCGTTACACGCCATTGTGTCACCAAATTGAAAATTTAAAAATCAGTCAATCGATCATACACCGTAAAGCATTTCGCCGTATGAAGGATATGGCCAGTAATCAGCGGCTGTTTCTGTTTCCATAGCGTCGCCGATTGCACGAAGTTCAGTCATTACCGAGAATACGCTCTCTCTGTAATACTTAGCATAAGCAAGAACATCGCCCTCATATTCGCTTGCGCCGATAACAGCGTTCTCAAGCTCTGCTGTCTTTTTGCTGAAGCAAACAAGTTTGTTTGAAAGACTTGTAATGAGGTCTTCCTCAACTGATGTTGGGATTGCGTCTGAAAGAGCTTTCTTAGCAAGCGCTGTATCTGTAAGCTCTCTTACATATGAAGTAACGGCAGGAATCATATCTTTTTTAGCCATATCAATCATTGTAAGTGCTTCGATATTGATAATCTTAGCATAGTTTTCAAGCTCAATCTCATATCTTGCATGAATTTCATCTACAGAATAAATCTTGTTCTTTGTAAAGAGGTCAATATTCTTCTGATCAATGTAATGCTCAACTGCATCAGGAAGTGATTTAAGGTTAAGAAGACCTCTCTTCTCTGCCTCTTCAACCCATTCAGGTGCATAGTTGTTGCCGTTGAAGATAATTGCCTGATGCTCTGTAAATGTCTTTTTAATAAGAGCCTTAACCGCTGCGTCAAGATCGGATGCGTCTTTCAACTCATCATAGAACTCTGAAAGTTCCTCGGCAACCATTGTGTTAAGCATTATGTTAGGACAAGCAATGTTGAGAGCCGAACCGAGTGCTCTGAACTCAAACTTGTTACCTGTGAAAGCAAACGGTGATGTTCTGTTACGGTCTGATGTGTCTTTCTTGAAGTCAGGAAGAACATCAACACCTGTTGACATCTTAATTTTGCCCTTACTTACATACTCTGTACCGTTGATGATTGAGTCAACCAATGCGCCGAGGTCATCACCGAGATACATTGAAATGATTGCAGGCGGTGCTTCGTTAGCGCCAAGACGATGGTCGTTACCTGCCGATGCAACAGAGATTCTTAAAAGATCCTGATACTCGTGTACAGCCTTTACGATAGCTGCAAGGAAGAGCTGGAACTGAATATTGTTTTCAGGTGTTTTACCCGGATCAAGGAGATTTTCACCTGTATTAGTAGAAATTGACCAGTTGTTGTGCTTACCTGAACCGTTTACACCTGCAAAAGGCTTTTCGTGGAGGAGGCAAACAAGACCGTGCTTTTCAGCAATCTTCTTCATAACTTCCATTGTAAGTTCGTTGTGGTCGGTTGCGATATTTGTAGTTGTAAAAATAGGAGCAAGCTCGTGCTGCGAAGGAGCAACCTCGTTGTGCTTTGTCTTAGCGAGGATACCTAGTTTCCAAAGCTCGTTGTCAAGGTCTGCCATGAAAGAGGCAACTCTTGTCTTGATTGCGCCGAAGTAATGGTCGTCAAGTTCCTGTCCTTTAGGAGCTTTTGCACCAAAGAGTGTTCTGCCTGTGTAGATAAGGTCTTTTCTCTGGTCATAAACATCTTTATCTATAAGGAAGTATTCCTGCTCAGGACCTACTGTTGTTGTAACTCTCGTAACATCTGTTTTGCCGAGAAGATTAAGAACTTTGCAAGCCTCTGTGCTGATTCTCTCCATTGAACGAAGAAGAGGTGTTTTCTTATCGAGAACCTCACCTGTGTATGAACAGAATGCTGTAGGAATGTAAAGTGTACCGTCCTTAGCAAAAGCATATGAAGTCGGGTCCCAAGTTGTATAACCTCTTGCCTCAAAAGTAGCACGAATACCGCCGCTTGGGAAAGAAGATGCATCAGGCTCGCCCTTTACAAGCTCTTTACCTGAAAACTCCATGATAACCTGACCGTCACCGTTCGGTGTGATAAAGCTGTCATGCTTTTCTGCTGTGATACCTGTCATTGGCTGGAACCAGTGTGTATAGTGTGTGCAGCCCTTTTCGATAGCCCAATCTTTCATTGCGCTTGCAACTACATTAGCTACGCTCTCGTCGAGAGGCTCACCATTCTGGATTGTTTTCTTAAGTGCCTTGTAAGTAGCCTTAGGAAGACGCTCAAGCATCATTTGATCGTTAAATACCATACTGCCAAATAATTCAGGAACTTTTGCCATTTTAATCTCTCCTATCCGTTTTTTAAAGAAATTATTTTTAGAAAACAAAAAGGCACTGTGAACCTTTCGGCTCACAGCGCCCTTGCTGTTTGTCATTGTCTGTAGTATAAACCCTTTTGCGTTATTTGTCAATAGCTTTTTTAAAATTTTTTCAAAAAATATTTCAGCTTTTGCAAGTTTAAGTAATTTTCCTGCACTTATTCTACTTTTAAACATTAGTTTATTGATTTTTTGTCGGGTTTCTTGCAAAATATGAAAGTTTGTTATAAAAAAGTTGCATTTTTCTATTGACAACTATAGTAACAGGCTATATAATAAAGTTATTGCAAATGTGCTGTTTTGCGACAGAATATTTCAAAGCATACATTTTACATATAATTAATATGTTTTAGCAAAAATATAAAATGTATTTAACAGCTCAATCCATTTATCGTACTCCATTTACTATACTATATTATATAGTATGCTGTGTAGAACAAATGTTGAAGAATTGAGCGGGAAAGGGTGAATTAAATTGGAACAAATCTCAAACAGACAAGACTTTAAGGGACTTTACTCTCCTCAGTTTGAGCATGACAACTGCGGTATAGGTGCGGTTGTAAACATTAACGGTATCAAGACTCACGATACGGTTGCAAATGCTCTTACTATAGTAGAAACCCTTGAGCACAGAGCAGGTAAAGACGCCGAAGGCAAAACAGGTGACGGCGTAGGTATTTTGCTCCAGATTTCACACAAGTTTTTCAAAAAAGTAGCCCAGAGAGATCTTGGAATCAAGCTTCTTGCGGAGAGAGATTATGCTGTAGGTATGTTCTTCTTCCCTCAAAACGAGCTTGCAAGAAATCAGGCTAAAAAAATGTTTGAAATTATTGCGGAAAAAGAGGGACTTGAGATTCTCGGTTGGAGAAATGTTCCGTCTAACCCTGATGTGCTTGGCAAAAGAGCAGTTGAATGTATGCCTCACATTATGCAGTGCTTTATCAAGCGTCCGAAAGGTGTTAAGAAAGGCTTGCCTTTTGACCGTAAACTTTATGTTGCAAGACGAGTATTTGAGCAGAGCAACGAAGATACATATGTAGTTTCTCTCTCAAGCAGAACTATTGTATATAAAGGTATGTTCCTTGTAGGCGAGTTAAGAAGATTCTTTACAGACTTGCAGGATCCTGATTATGAATCTGCAATCGCTATGGTTCACTCAAGATTCTCTACCAATACAAACCCAAGCTGGCAGAGAGCGCATCCAAACAGAATGATTGTTCACAACGGTGAAATCAATACAATCAGAGGCAACGCAGACAAAATGCTTGCCCGTGAAGAAACAATGAAGTCGGAGCACCTCAAAGGCGACCTCGACAAGGTTATCCCTGTTGTAAATACTGAGGGTTCGGACTCCGCAATGCTCGACAACACTCTTGAATTTTTGGTAATGAGCGGTATGGAGCTTCCTCTTGCCGTTATGATTACAATTCCTGAGCCTTGGGACAGAAACCACACAATTTCTCAGAAAAAGAAAGATTTTTACCAGTACTACGCTACAATGATGGAACCATGGGACGGCCCTGCTTCAATTCTTTTCTCTGACGGTGATATTATGGGTGCGGTTCTTGACAGAAACGGTCTTCGTCCGTCAAGATACTACATTACAGACGATAACAACCTTATTCTTTCATCAGAAGTCGGTGCACTTCCTATTGACCCCGCAAAGATTGTCACTAAGGAAAGACTTCGTCCCGGTAAAATGCTCCTTGTAGATACTGTACAGGGCAAACTTATCGACGATGACGAGCTTAAGGAATATTATGCGTCAAAACAGCCGTACGGCGAATGGCTTGACAGCAACCTTGTTCGTCTTAAAGACCTCAAGATTCCTAATGTAAAGGTTGAGGAACATTCTTATGACGAAAGACAGCGCCTCCAGAAAGCATTTGGCTATACATATGAAGAGGTTATGACATCTATCCTCCCTATGGCTAAAAATGCAAGCGAGCCGATTTCAGCAATGGGTACAGACAGTCCTCTTGCCGTACTTTCAAAAGAGCCGCAGCCGCTTTTCAATTACTTTAAGCAGCTTTTCGCACAGGTTACAAACCCACCTATTGACGCAATTCGTGAGGAAGTTGTAACATCAACAACAATTTATATCGGCGAGGACGGCAACATTCTTGAAGAAAAGCCGGAAAACTGTAAGGTAATTAAGATTCATAATCCAATTCTTACTTCTACGGATATTCTTAAAATCAAAAATATGCATATCAACGGCTTTAAGGTTGCCACCGTTCCGATTCTTTATTATAAAAACACAAGCCTTAAAAAGGCTATCAACAGACTTTTTATTGAAACAGACAAGGCTTTCAGCGAGGGTGCAAACATCATCATCCTCTCGGACCGTGGCGTTGACGAAAACCACCTTGCTATTCCGTCATTGCTTGCGGTTTCGGCAGTTCACCAGCACCTAGTTGTTACCAAGAAAAGAACATCATGCGCTATCATTCTTGAAAGTGGCGAGCCACGAGAGGTACATCATTTTGCTACACTTCTTGGCTACGGTGCAAGTGCTATTAACCCATACCTTGCGCAGGAAACTATCCACGAGCTTATCGCAGATGACCTTCTCGACAAGGATTACTATGCGGCTGTTGATGACTACAATGACGCTATTCTTCATGGCATAGTTAAGATTGCATCTAAAATGGGTATTTCAACAATCCAGTCATACCATGGCTCACAAATTTTCGAGGCAATCGGTATCGGCAAAGATGTTATTGACAATTACTTTACAGGCACAGTCAGCAGAATAGGCGGTATCACATTAAAGGATATTGAAAAGAATGTTGACAGACTTCATACTTCCGCATTTGACCCACTCGGACTTAACACAAACCCTGAACTCGAATCAAGAGGCAGCCATAAGTTCAGAAGCGGTAAGGAAGAACACCTCTATAACCCGCAGACAATTTATATGCTCCAGCAGTCAACAAGAACAGGCGACTATGAGCTTTATAAAAAGTATTCTCATATGATTTCAGAAGAAATGGACCCTGTAAATATCAGAGGATTGTTTGACTTTAATTATGCCGAAACTCCTGTTCCGATTGACGAGGTTGAAAGCGTTGATTCAATTGTTCGCAGATTTAAAACAGGCGCTATGTCATACGGTTCAATTTCACAGGAAGCACACGAGGCTCTTGCTGTTGCAATGAACAGATTACACGGCAAATCAAACTCGGGTGAGGGTGGCGAAAGCCTTGAAAGACTTCTCACAAAGGGCACAGCCGACAACCGTTGCTCTGCTATCAAGCAGGTTGCATCTGGCAGATTCGGTGTAACTTCAAAGTACCTCACATCTGCCGATGAAATTCAGATTAAAATGGCACAGGGTGCTAAGCCGGGCGAGGGCGGCCATCTTCCGGGCAAAAAGGTATATCCTTGGATTGCAAAGACAAGACACTCAACTCCGGGTGTATCACTTATCTCCCCTCCTCCTCATCATGATATTTATTCAATTGAAGACCTTGCACAGCTTATTTATGACCTTAAGAACGCAAACACAGACGCAAGAATTTCTGTAAAGCTCGTTTCTGAATGTGGTGTAGGTACAGTTGCAGCAGGTGTTGCAAAGGCAGGCGCAGGCGTTATCCTTATTTCGGGTTATGACGGCGGTACAGGTGCTGCTCCGAGAAGTTCAATTTACAATGCAGGTTTGCCATGGGAGCTTGGTCTTGCCGAGGCTCATCAGACTCTTATTATGAATGACCTCAGAAACAAGGTTGTTATCGAAACAGACGGTAAACTTATGAACGGCAGAGATGTTGCCATTGCGGCTATTCTCGGTGCTGAGGAATACGGCTTTGCTACCGCTCCGCTCATAACACTCGGCTGTGCTATGATGAGAGTATGTAACCTTGATACTTGCCCGTTTGGTGTTGCTACCCAGAACCCTGAACTCAGAAAGAGATTTATGGGTAAGCCTGAATATGTAATGAACTTTATGCGTTTTGTTGCGCAGGAGTTAAGAGAGTATATGTCAAAGCTCGGTGTTAAAACTATTGATGAGCTTGTCGGCAGAATTGACCTTATTAAGAGAAAAGACAATATTGAGGGACAGGCTGCCGAGGTTGACCTTTCAAATATTCTCAACACTGACTTTGTTTCAAATAAGATTGAATACAAGAAAAAGAATCTTTATGACTTTAAGCTTGATTCTACACTTGACGAAAAGGTACTCTTAAAGGAATTTAAGTCTAACCTTGCAAACGGTAAGAGCAAGACAATTACTGTTGATGTTAAGAATACAGACCGTTCATTCGGTACAATTCTCGGTTCTGAAATCACAAAAGCGTTTGACGATAAGCTTGAAGACGATACATTTAAGATTATATGTAACGGTTCTGGCGGACAGAGTTTTGGTGCTTTCATTCCAAAGGGACTTACACTTGAGCTTGTCGGCGACAGCAACGACTACTTTGGTAAAGGTTTGTCAGGCGGTAAACTTATTGTATATCCTCCAAAGGGTTCAACTTTCAAACCTGAAGACAATATTATCATCGGTAATGTTGCTTTCTACGGTGCTACAAGCGGTAAAGCATTTATCAACGGTGTTGCAGGTGAGCGTTTCTGTGTAAGAAACTCCGGTGCCGTAGCAGTTGTTGAGGGTTTAGGCGACCACGGCTGTGAATATATGACAGGCGGCAGAGTTGTAGTTATAGGTAAAACAGGTAAAAACTTCGCCGCAGGTATGTCGGGCGGTGTAGCTTATGTACTTGACGAGGACAGAGATCTTTATACAAAGCTTAACAAAGAAATGGTACTCTTCTCCGAAGTTAAAGAAAAGTACGATATTATAGAGCTTAAATCCCTCATTGAGGAACACACAGCCGCAACAGGCTCAACTAAGGGTAAAGAAATTCTTGATAACTTTGACGAGTATCTTCCAAAGTTCAAGAAAATCGTTCCTCACGATTACAAAGAAATGATGTCTGCGATTGCTTCTATGGAAGAAAAAGGTCTTAGCAGTGAACAGGCTCAAATTGAAGCATTCTATCAGATTATCAACAATAAGTAAGGAGGGCAACAATAATGGGAAAGCCAACAGGTTTTATGGATTATAATCGTGAAGATGCCGAGGCATTTTCAGTCAAAGAAAGAATACAAAACTATAATGAATTTCACACACCTTTAAGCAAAAAGGATCAGGAAAAGCAGGGCGCAAGATGTATGGAGTGCGGTGTTCCGTTCTGTCAGGCAGGTATGCAGATTGGCAATGCATTCTCCGGCTGTCCTCTTAACAATCTTATTCCTGAATGGAATGACCTTATTTTCAAAGGTTGTTGGGAACAGGCATATAACAGACTTAAAATTACAAATAACTTCCCGGAGTTTACCTCCCGTGTCTGCCCTGCCCTTTGCGAAAAGGCTTGCACTTGCGGCGCTAACGGTGATGCTGTTACCGTAAGAGCAAACGAGTACGGCATTATCGAAAATGCTTACGAACAGGGACTTGCAGAGGCAAATCCTCCAAAGGTAAGAACAGGTAAAAAAATTGCAATCATCGGCTCAGGTCCTTCGGGACTTGCCGCCGCTGACCAGCTCAATCAGAGGGGTCACTCTGTTACTGTATTCGAGCGTTCCGACCGTGTAGGCGGTTTGCTTATGTACGGTATTCCGAATATGAAACTTGAAAAAGAAGTTATCGACCGTAAAATTTCTATTATGAAAGAAGAGGGCGTTGAATTTAAAACAGGCGTCAATGTAGGCAAAGATGTAAAAGCTAAAAAATTGCTTGACGAATACGACAGAGTTATACTCTGCTGCGGCGCATCCAACCCAAGAGATATTAAGGTTAAAGGCAGAGAAGCTAAAGGCATTTACTTTGCTGTTGATTTTCTTAAATCAACTACTAAAGCATTGCTTGACAACGGCTTAAAGGACGGCACTTATATTTCCGCTAAAGGTAAAAATGTTATGGTTATCGGCGGCGGCGATACAGGTAATGACTGCGTAGGTACAAGTATTCGTCACGGCGCTAAATCAGTTCTCCAGCTTGAAATGATGCCAAAATTACCCGACAAGCGTACTGCCGACAACCCATGGCCGCAGTGGCCGAGAGTCTGCAAGACAGATTACGGCCAGGAAGAGGCTATTGAGGTATTCGGTCATGACCCAAGAGTTTATCAGACAACGGTAAAAGAATTTATCTCCGATGACAAGGGCAACCTTAAGGGTGCTGTTCTTGTTAAGTTAAAGCCTGAAAAGGACGAAAAGACAGGCAGACTTATGATGAAAGAAGTCGAGGGTTCTGAATACACTGTTGATGTTGAGCTTGTACTCATTGCGGCAGGTTTCTTAGGTTCGGAAAGTTATGTTACAAAAGCATTTGGCGTTGAAGTAAACGCAAGAACAAATGTGGCAACCGCAGAAGGCTCCCACGCAACAAATGTTAAAAATGTATTTACAGCCGGAGATATGCACAGAGGACAGTCACTTGTAGTATGGGCAATTCGTGAAGGCAGAGATGTTGCCAAAGAGGTTGATTTAAGCCTTATAGGTTACACAAATCTTTAAATTTAATAATAATTAAATCTTCCATTATCTAAAAAATGCACAACGGTTTTTATCGTTGTGCATTTGCTTTTGCAAAACATATAAGTTTATAAATGTAAATAAATTTAAAACCACTATATCTTTATATATTTTTATGTTATAATATGTTAAAATTAAATTAAATTAGAGGTAATATCATGAATAACAAAAAGTATTTAATACTAATACCGATTATAATCATTTTTTTATTCGTAATTTCAATTTTATTGCCCTCTGAAATTTGGAGTAAATTTGTTGATATTTTTAATATAATACTTGCAATTTCTGCAACAATCATAGCAATAGTTGAATATAGAGAAAGTGAAGAAGAAAACAGAAAAGAAAAATTTTCTTCTATATACTCAATTTTTTCTCAAAATCAATATCAATTAAGACAATATCTTAATGATATAGAATTTAGCATAAATAAAAACAATGAAAATCTATTATTTTATAAAAATGACTGGATGTGTTTAGATAAAAATCCTATTCCAATTAGCAAAATATCACTTATCGCAGATACCAAGCAAAACAATTCAGATTATTCAATTATTAAAAAAACTTTTAAAAAATACAATATTTTGCCTAATAATGATCTTTCTCTATCTGATAATCTACTAATATATCAAAATTCTCATATTTACAATCTACCTTGTTATGGTTTAAGCAATATTGATATTGATGACAATACTATCAAAATAACAATTAAAGAAGGTTTTTATTTTGATTTTATTAATTCTTGCTTTCCATATGGCCTTGAACTTGCATTAAGTTATAAAAATAAAAATAAATTAATAATAAGAAATAATAATTCTATATATGATTTTTCCAATAGATTTTCAACAATAGGAATTGTTACATTGTTAGTACTAAAAAATGTAAGGAAAGATGATAAAATATCAAATTATATTTTGATACATCAAAGAGGAAATGGTGTCGCAGAAAGTCAAGGCTTAATAAACGCAGTACCAGGAAGTACATTTCAACAAACAAGTGACTTTAGATATAAGGACTTGAATGAGCGATTAGGAAAAGAAGGTATCGCCTATAACATAACAAGAGAGATTTATGAAGAAATTTTTAATGTAAGAGAATTTTCGTATAAAACATCTTTGAATAAAATACAAAGCGAACCACTTCTACACGTTGTTGAAAATAATACATATTATATTGGTAGTGGTATTAATCCTATTAACGTATACTTTGAAATGCTTACTATTACAGTGTTAGATTTTATCAACCCTGATATTCAAACTCTTTTTGGCAGTAATAATTATTATGAAATTAAAAATAAGATAGAACCCAATTATGAGGGAAATATTTTTATTGAAGAATTAAACACTGATATTTTAACCTATTATAGGTATAATACACAATCAGCACCTACTCTTCAAACTATTTGCAGCATTATTTTAAATAATGATAGATGTCGTGCTTTATTTAATTAAAAAGTCCGAATATATAAATAACGCTCGCAATATTCGTTATTTTTCACAAAATGAGTATTACAATATTTTGTTATATTTCTTATAGTTTAAACTCAGAGTAAAATATTAATTTGTAAAAAATAATTTTTAAAACTTATAATTCTTTGAAAATGGCTAGGAATTTTTAATGTAAAGATAACAAATATAAAATATTTTAAATTAATAATTACTAACAGTTATATCTCTAATTTTTTATTTTTTATTTAAAAACTAACTTCACATACATAGCAAAAGCCGACCCCTTTCGAGGTCGGCTTGAATTATTTAACTATTAGCTTAGCTAATTGGAACTGCGATTGGTGCATTTGGGTTATTATCCGGATTCTCTGTATAGAATGTGAGGTATGTACCACCCATTACATTAGAGTCATCGATTACAATCCAAAGCTCGTTGTCAATAAAGCCCTTATAGTCAATTGTCTGATTTGTACCTGTGTCAGAAACAATTATATTGTAAGAACCTGCCTTTGTACAAGTGAAGTCTTTAACATACCAACCGTTTTCATCCATTTCTGTAAGTGTATCGCCCGGCCATTCACCTGATGTTGTGTAGTTGTCAGCATCAACACCGTTTGTATCTGAACCCCAGAGCCAAAGTGACGGATTCCAAGTAAGTGAACCATTGTGCTTAACATGGAGTTTAACATCCATACTTGACGCTACATAGTAGTAATCAACGCTCATATCTACACCATAAGGAATGTGACCGTTTACATTTTTAGGTGTTTTTGTTGTATCAACAGTATAACCGATTGTACGGTAGCTTGTTGTTGTGTATTCATCGCCTACTCTGCCCGAAATTACTGTTGAAGGAGTAATCTTTTCGACTGTGCCGTCCTCAGCTGTGTAGAAATGGTTTACTGTAACACTGCCCGATGATACCGGCTTACCGGTAGTATAAGTCTGAAGAGCTGTAACATCATTTACATCTTTCCTTGTATCGTAGTTTACATCTATCTTTGCATATGTGTCAGCATCTACACTTGCAGGATCTGTAATAATAGACTGCATTAATGTTACATCACGAACATCAATAGCACCGTCATTGTTAAAGTCTGCGTTCTTGAATGATTCAGGAACATAGTCATCATAGTAGTATGTTACAACTGCCGGTGTTTCTGAATAAGTGCCTGTTGCAGGACCTTCAACCTTGCTCAATATATATGTATTACTAATGCTTGAGTTTTCGGCTGTTGTATAACCTGTACCGATTGTACCCTGAATTACTTCAGGATCTACGAGGTTTTCGCCGGTCTTTTCGTAAACATAGTTTACAGTTACCTGACCCATACCATCATCAAGAGCGAGCTTATCAAAGCTTGCCTTGTCAACAGCAATTACTGTTGAAATTGCAGGCACTGTAAATGTTGAACCCGAAACCTCACCAAGGTTCTTTAAGCCGGCTGTCTTATCGTTAGCAATAATTACCCACTCTGTGCAGCTTTCATCCTTGAGCTTAACTTCTTCTGCTTTTTTAGCTGAGTTGTGGATAACAGCCATTGTCTGCCACTCGTCAGGCTGATCATTCTTAACAGTAAACGCTACCTGGTTAGAGAATGCACTGCCCATTGACTTGTTAAGTGTGTAAGCTGATGAATATGACTTATCCATTGCTGTGAATGGTGTAAAGTTCTTTCTGATTTCGTAAAGTCCCTTGTAGTAAGATACAAGATCCTGATACTCCAGAATGTTGTTCCAGTTAATCTTGTTGATTTCAGGTGAAGACTTGTAGCTGTTTGTATCGCCGTACTTTGTACGAGCCATTTCCTGACCTGCAAGCATAAATGAAATACCCTGTGAAGTATTTACAATAGCACCTGCCATTTTATTCATCTTAACGAGGTCTTCGTAACGGTTGCCGTAGTCACCTGAAGCTGTAGAAGCAACGAGCTGATCGTAAAGAGCAGCGTTGTCGTGGCAGTCAGCGTATGTAACTGACTGTGAAGGAGCTTTAGCTTTCCACTTGTAGTTACCGTTTGAGTTAGCGAACAAGCCGAAAGAAATACCCTTAGCAGCACCCTTTGAGCCCTGAACAAAACCTGTGTTTGCAATGCTCATAGCACCGCCCTTGATAGCGTCACGAACAGAGTCATTGAAGATACCGATTCTCTCGCTAAGTGAGCCTGCGTTTGACTGAATAGCCGGCACAAACTTTGTACCGTCACAAGTGTTTGTTGGGTGGTATGAGTCGCCGCCTGTCCATGCTTCGCCCCACATTGTAACCCTATTATCAACCTGATCAAGAGCATCTCTGATCTGATTCATTGTTTCAACATCCATAATACCCATAAGGTCATAACGGAAGCCGTCAATATGGTACTCATTTACCCAGTAGAGGCAAGACTGAATAACATAGTTTCTGTACATTGCACGCTCTGTTGCACACTCATTGCCGCAACCCGATCCGTTTGAGAATTTGCCTGCTCTGTTAAGTCTGTAGTAATAGTTAGGAACAGTCTTCTGGAAGCAAGAGTCTGTTGAATATGTATGGTTGTAAACAACATCCATTACAACGCTGATGCCTGCATCATGGAGTGCCTGAATCATTTCCTTACATTCCTTAATTCTTACATTACCGTCATATGGATTTGAAGAATAAGAGCCTTCAGGAACATTGTAGTTCTGTGGGTCATAGCCCCAGTTAAACTGCTCATCGTTGCCTGCCTCGTTTACTGAAGCATAGTCATAGAATGGATTGAGCTGTACTGTATTAACACCAAGTTCTTTTAGATAGTCAATACATGTAGAAATGTTGCCCTCACCGTTAAGTGTTGTGCCGTTTTCTGTAAATGCAAGGTACTTACCGCGGTTTTCTTCAGATACACCTGAAGAAGCGTCATATGAGAAGTCCTTTACATGGAGTTCCCAAACAGTGCTGTCTGTAACCTCATCCTGGAATACATGAGTGTCCTTGTCCCAACCGTCAGGGTCTGTAGAGTCGAGATCAACAATCATTGAACGGTTACCGTTTACACCGACTGCCTTTGAGTATACATCCTGTGTTTCACTTGTTGTTGTTTCGCCTGTTGTAGGATTAACTACTGTGATTGTGTAGGTGTAGTAGTAGTCTTTCCATTCGCCAGTAAGCTTAATCTTCCAAATGCCTGTAGTGTCTTCTTTCTCAAGCCGGTAAGAGGCTACCTTACTTGCTCCCTGTTCATCATCTGAACCTTTTGTAAAAATATTTACCTTAATGTCAGTTGCTGTAGGTGACCAAACTTTGAAAGTTGTGGCATCTTTAGTGTATGTAACGCCGAGGTCATCTCCATCATATCTGTAATTTGCGTCAAGTTCTTCGAGTGCTTTTGTAGCAGTTGTATCTACTGCTACAGAACCGCCTGATACTGTTTCCGCATCGGTTGTTGCAGCCATTGAAGTAACTGCTGTTGTTGTACCGAGCATACAAAATGCAAGGACAACAGATACAAATTTCTTTGTATTTTTCATAGTTTTATTTCCTCCTTTTATTTTTATAATCTATCCCTTGTGGGAATAACTACCTAAAATCATTCGTCTATATCCATAGACTCGGCAAAAGCCTTTTTCCTTTTAATATTTGTATAAAGAGTGCTTGCAACGCATCCTGCAAGAATTAGACCTGCGGCAATATATACAACAACCATAACCGACTTAAGCGGGTCAGGGTCGTTTGAATATGAATAAATTACATTAACTTCTGTTTTTGTAAAATTA
This sequence comes from Ruminococcus intestinalis, assembly GCF_014288065.1. Classification (NCBI taxonomy): domain Bacteria; kingdom Bacillati; phylum Bacillota; class Clostridia; order Eubacteriales; family Oscillospiraceae; genus Ruminococcus; species Ruminococcus intestinalis. The sequence continues at coordinate 77,471 of NZ_JACOPS010000002.1, forward strand.
CCGTTCGCATTTGACGGAACAAATCTTAATGTCATATCTTCAAATTCTTTTTCTTCTGCCGTATAAGCCTCTCCTTCTGCACCTGTAAGAGTTGTCTTTTCAACAACCTTACCGCTGCCGTCCATATAAATTACATTTACTCTGCATTCGTCCTTTGACTTGTCATCATCCGCAATCTTTTCGTATTTAAAGGTTACATCAAAATCTTTGTTAGGAAGAACACCGGAAGCATTGTTCGGAAGTTCGTCGAGTATAAGTCTGTAATTTTCAATACCGGGAATTTCGGGGGTGTAATACTCAACCCCTGTTCTGTTTTTAATTGAATAGCTGTCAACTAAATCTTTACCGCTCTCTTTATCAACAAAGTGGTAAGTAACTGTTGAAAAAGTGCCATCGTACTTTTCAACATAAACCTTAGCGTGAAGAACTCCGTCTGTAAAGAACCCTTTTGCGTCACCGTCGGTTTTCTTTATGTCATAGTTAAGAGTAAAAGCATTTTCAGCAAGGTCATAAGCCTTACCGATACCGCCTGTTACGGTTTGGGTAGAAATAAGGTCATGTGTTTTATTGTCATAATAATTTACAACTACCGCACCCTCACGGATTGTAAGCTGTGCATTGTCAAAGCCCTGCTTATCAGCCATAACAACAGCCGAATGAGCTTTAACCTCTACACTGCCGTCAACTTCGCCGAGGTTTCTTAATCCTGCTGTTTCGTTGTCCGCAACGATTACCCACTTGCCTTCGACTTTAACATTCTGTGACTCATCGCCGCCGTTAAAGAGAACGCAAACTTGATTCCATTTGCCCTGCTCTGTGTTGTTAAGTTTGTAACCTACAACTGTTTTTGGCAAGTCGTTTAAATAATTAATTGCATTTGCACTCTTTGCCGTGCAATCTTTAAATGCCGCAAATTCTTCTCTGATTTGCATTAAACCTCTGTAATACTCAACAATATCGCTGTATTCATTGATATTGTTCCAATCAAGCATATTTTTTTCACGGCTTGACGCATAGGAATTTTCGTCACCGTCTTTGCTTCTTGCAAATTCCTCACCGGCAAGCATAAACGGAATACCTTGTGATGTCATTACAATAGCGGCTGAAAGTTTATTCATTGCCACCAAATCTTCATAACGCTTTCTGTATTCAGAATCTCTGCCGTAAACCGAATCAACAAGTTTATCGTAAAGACAGAGGTTATCATGACAAGACGCATATGTTACACACTGTGACGGAACATTTGCCCAACCCGAAGTACGGTCGGACTGACCTGCAATGCCAACCTTGAGGTTGCCCTTTTTACTTCCGTCCTGCACAAATGCACCGTCTGTACCGCCTGTACTGCCCTTGATTGCATCACGGATAGTATCGTCAAAAGCACCTATACGGTCGTTAAGCTGCTTGAGGTTACCCTGATTAGCCATTACCGTGCCTTCATTGCAAGCAGTCGGCATATTCCAAGCCTCACCGTACATAATAATCTTTTTGCCGATGTCGTTGTCATAGAGTTTGTCAAGCGCATCTCTTACCTGATTAAGTGTTTCAACATCGTGAAGGCCCATAAGGTCAAAACGGAAACCGTCAATATGATATTCCTTTGCCCAATAAGTAACAGAATCAATCATATACTTGCGGAACATCTTGTGTTCGGATGCAGTATCGTTGCCGCAGCCCGAACCGTTTGAGAATGTACCGTCCTCGTTCATTCTGTAATAATAGTTAGGAACTGTATTTTGGAATACGGAATCCGTTGAATAAGTATGATTGTAAACAACATCCATAATTACGCCGATACCTGCATTATGAAGTGCCTGTATCATCTGCTTACATTCTTTGATACGAACATTACCGTCATAAGGATTTGTAGAATACGAACCCTCGGGACAGTTATAGTTTACAGGGTCATAGCCCCAATTGTATTGCGACATAATGTCTTTTGATTCGTCAACAGAGCCAAAATCGCAGAAAGGCATAATCTGAACATACTTAACACCGAGTTTTTTAAGGTAATCAACGCATGTTGGTGTACCGCCCTGAATACCGTTTACAGTTGTACCTTCCTCTGTAAAAGCAAGGAATTTACCTCTGTTTGATTTAGATACGCCGCTTGATTCCGAAGATGAAAAATCGGCAACGGAAACTTCCCATACAGATGCCTCGGTAGGATTTGAAACAGTTACATGAACATCGTTTTCCCAACCATCCGGATTTGTACTGTTAAGGTTTACTACCATACTGCGCTTGCCGTTTACACCGCAGGCTTTTGCATAAACATCTCCTGTTTCGGTAACCGTATCGCCGTTTTTAACGCTGTAAGTATAATACTTTCCTGCAAGGTTACCGCTTACTTTTATGCTCCATACGCCTGTTTTTTTGTCAAGCTCCATTGTTTTTGTGGCAATAGAACCGCCGTCGCCCTCTTCGTCACTGCCGTGCTCATAAAGATTTAACTTTACCGTAGCAGCCTTAGGCGCCCAAACTTTAAAAGTAGTTGAATCTTCAGACCAAACCGCACCGAGGTCACTGCCCGAATAAGCTGTTTTATCAAGTTCGGCTTCATAAGTCTGATAATTAACCTTTTTGTTTTCAACTTTCTTTTCTTCCGCCGCACTGATTGCCGATGCGCACATACCTGCCATAATCATTGCCGTTAATACTCCTGTAATTAATCTTTTTAATAACAATAAAAATGCCTCCTGACTCTGCGGCAATACCTTTCAGAATTCTTGTCTGCTTACCAAGCCGCTATCAGAAACAAAATATTCAGTTTTAGTATTGACCAAAATCATACTGTTTAATATACGAACAGTATTGAACATAATAAATAATTATATTTTCTTTTATATAATTTTAACATAATTTCCAAGTGATTTTATATCTTTTAAAGAATTATATTTTAAATATGAGGATTCACGATGTAGAATTTTAAACACTTTTATTGTGCAACTTGCTACATATCAACTCAGATTTTTATGCATTTTTTCAAATAAAGTCCCAAATAACAAAATAAAGACAAAAAAGGTCATTCGATTCGTACAATAATCGAATAACCTTTTAATATTGGCAAAATTTTGACAATTATTATATTTTAAAGCCCATATACGGACGAACCTTTAAATAGACTTTCAATTCTTAATAATCTGTTATATTTACATACTCGGTCGGTACGGCAAGGTGCTCCCGTTTTTATCTGCCCGGCATTTACCGCAACCGCAATATCCGCAATTGTAGTATCTTCGGTTTCACCGCTTCTATGCGAAATCACCGTTGTGTAACCCGCCTTTTGTGCCATATCAATCGCCCCAAAAGTTTCTGTAAGAGTTCCGATTTGATTCATTTTTATCAAAATAGAATTACCTGCGCCGACACAAATGCCCTTGTAAAGTCTTTCTGAATTTGTAACAAATAAATCGTCGCCTACAAGCTGAACTTTTTTACCGATGCGATCCGTGATTTCTTTCCAACCCTCCCAATCGTATTCCGAAAGAGGGTCTTCAATTGAAAATATCGGATATTTGTCGCAAAGTTTTTCAAAATAATTAATAAGGTCACTTGTCTTGAGTACAGATTTTCTTTTCGGCAAGTAATAAACGCCGTCGTTAAACCATTCGGATGCCGCCGCATCAATTGCAATCTTAGTATTCTCTGTATTGTATCCCGCATCACAAACCGCCTGAATAATCAACTCAATTGCCTCTTCGTCGGTCTCAAGATTCGGTGCAAAACCGCCCTCGTCGCCAACAGAAGTAGCCATACCTTTCTGTGAAAGAATTTTGCCAAGACTGTGGTATATTTCACAGCATTGCTGCAAACCGTCGGAAAAAGTATTCGCACCTACAGGCATAATCATAAATTCCTGTATATCAATGTTATTTGCTGCATGAGCGCCGCCGTTGAGAATATTCATCATAGGCACGGGAAGTTTTACCGAATAAATACCTCCGAGATAACGGTAAAGCGGAAGTCTTAGCGATTTTGCCGCTGCCTTTGCAACTGCGACTGACACGGCAAGTATCGCATTTGCACCAAGATTTTTCTTGTTTTTGCTCCCGTCAAGCTCTGATAATTTGTTATCCACTGCACATTGGTCAAACGGTGACATACCGCAAATTTCAGGTGAAATAATTTTGCTGATATTTGCAACTGCTTTTTTTACTCCCTTGCCGTTAAATCTATCACCGCCGTCACGCAGTTCAACAGCTTCATAAGCACCTGTTGATGCTCCCGACGGTACTGCCGCATTTGCAAAAGTTCCGTCTGTCAGTCCTACGGTAGCCTCTACGGTAGGATTACCTCTTGAATCAATAATTTCTCTGCCGACTACAGAATTAATGGTTATTTTCATTTTATTACCTCCAAATATATTTTGCCGTAACTGTCAAAAAATATTCAGAGCAGTGGCACGGAGGTAAAAAAAGCATATTATATTAAAAAAAGCAAAGGAGGAAATAATTTGGATATTGTTTACTATACTGTCAGACCGGGAAATACTTTGTTTGGCATTGCGCAATTTTTTCAAACTACGGTAAACGACATTTTAAGATACAACAACATTGCTGACGCAAACAGAATTTATGTAGGTGAAACTCTGGCAATTCCGGCAGGAACTTCACAGTCGCCACGCACACATATTGTAAGACCGGGAGAATCCCTTTGGTATATCTCAAAGATGTACAATATGACGGTAGAGGATCTTATGAATAAAAACAATCTCGGCAATCCCAATGTTCTCTATCCGGGACAAATATTGAATGTGTAAATATTATTAAATTAGCTTTTAAAAGAATATCTTACCAAGCAATTATAAAAATTTGGTCAACATTTAAAAAGACTTGACCTGAATTTTCAAATTATTTAACACAAACTTTTTGCCAAACCATAACTCACCACAACACTTTACAAAAAGCAAAAGCTGTACCGATAAATTCGATACAGCTTTTATGTATTATCCGGTTATACCGTTACTTCTAAGATATGATTCTATCTGTTCATCATCGCAGATTCCGAGGTCATCACAACCTGCAAGATGTTCGTTATGATGCTTTACTTCGTGGTGCATTATTTTCTCAAGCTCCGTGTACAGCTTGTCATTTGACAAACCTCCGTACACCTTCATAATACTGCCGTAGTAAAACACAATTGAGTTGCCTATTGAATTTCTTACATACTCTCCGAGGATATACAGCTCTCCCCTTACGCTTTGCGGATGTAACTTTGCTTGCGGTTCAAGCGACATTCCCGCATTAAGGTCACGGAAAAGTTCCTGCGGCATTGAGTTTGCAATTTCATCAAGCATTTGAGCACATTCTTCAAAAGTAACCATAATCAATACCTAATTAATAATCAAGATAATCCTTAAGTTTTCTGCTTCTTGACGGATGTCTTAGCTTTCTTAATGCCTTTGCCTCAATCTGACGGATACGCTCACGGGTTACATTAAACTCTTTGCCTACCTCTTCAAGAGTTCTGCTTCTGCCGTCTTCAAGACCGAAACGAAGTCTTAAAACCTTTTCCTCTCTCGGAGTAAGAGTTGAAAGAACATCCGAAAGCTGTTCTCTTAACATTGTGTGTGAAGCGGCATCGGCAGGTGCGGGTGCACCGTCATCCGGAATAAAGTCGCCGAGGTGGCTGTCTTCCTCTTCACCGATAGGTGTTTCGAGAGATACAGGTTCTTGAGCCACACGCATAATTTCTCTTACCTTATCAACAGGCAAGTCAAGCTCGTCTGCAATTTCATCGGGGGTAGGCTCATGACCGTTCTGGTGCAAAAGCTGGCTCTGAACTTTTTTTACCTTATTGATAGTTTCAACCATATGAACAGGAATACGAATTGTTCTTGCCTGGTCGGCAATGGCTCTTGTGATTGCCTGTCTGATCCACCATGTGGCATATGTTGAGAACTTAAATCCCTTTGTATAATCAAACTTGTCAACCGCCTTGATAAGGCCGAGGTTGCCCTCCTGAATAAGATCGAGAAACTGCATACCTCTGCCAAGGTAACGCTTTGCAATGCTTACAACAAGACGAAGGTTTGCCTCTGAAAGTCGCTGTTTTGCCTGTACATCGCCGTTGGCAATTCTGATGGCAAGGTCAATTTCTTCTTCGGATGAAAGGAGCGGTACTCTGCCGATTTCTTTCAAATATACTTTAACAGGATCGTCAACGGTGACAGCACCGTCTGCAACAAAATCAGAATCCTTGCCTTCGCCGAGGTCAATATCATCAATCTTGATGTCGCCCATATCCTCAACGATTTCAATACCCTGCTGTTCAAGGTTGTCATAAAGTTTTTCGAGCTGTTCGGGGTCAAAGTCAATCTCACCGATAGCATCAAGAATATCCTGATTGTTAAGCTGTCCCTTTTGTTTGCCAAGCTCTAAAAGCTCTTTTACAACTGATTTTTTGTCCTGAGGTGCGTTCATACTCATTTTCCTTTCTGAATGTACAAAAGATTATATATTAAAAGACAAAATAAATATTCCTATTTTTTATTTTGTTTCATCTTCATTATGTAATCGTTAATGTCATCTGCCGACATATCGGCAAGCTTGTCCGAAGTCAGCTTGTTACTCTCTTCATTAATTACATTAATATATTCCTCTACCGCCTCTCTTGTGGATGCGGCGGGAATTGTGGTGGAAATCAGCTTATAAAGATACGAAACTTCGTCGGAATTAAAATCCGAAGATACGCTTGTAAGCGGCTCGTATCCGCTTTTTATTTTGCTAAGTACATACTCATAATAGCGTTTTATAAGCGAATTTGAAAATTTATCGGGTGTAACCCTTTCCGAAATGCTGTTTGCGTAATCGGGATTATTGATTAAATAAACGAGCAGAGCCTCTTCGGCACTTGAACTTCTCGGTTTTTTGTAGTGCTCTCTGTTTATCTTGTCACTCTGACCGTTAAGTTCCGCCTGTATCTGACGGGTTTCCTTTTTAATATTCTCCCGTCTGTCCCGCCTTTTGACCTTTGAAATCTGCTCGAGAAAAGCATTTTTATCAATCTCAAGTTCGGCGCAAAGTTTCGATGCAAAAACATCTCTTTCAATCGGGCTTTCAATTGTCGCAACTATTTTTACAGCTTCGTTTAAAAAAGCTACCTTGCCGTCAGTTGTGTTGAGATTGTAATTTTCTTTTAATTTCATAAGTCGATATTCAATATCGTTGCCGCATTTTTCTATTAAAAGTTTAAATGCCGCAGGGCCGTTATCGCCTTTTGAACGGATAAACTCGTCAGGGTCTTTACCACTCGGCACAGTGAGAATTTTAATCGGCAGTCCTGCGTTTCGCAAGATGTCTATTGCTCTTGCCGTAGCTTTTTGACCTGCTCCGTCAGCGTCATAACAAATTATAACCTCATCGGCATAGCGTTTCATAAGGACTGCCTGCTCATTTGTAAGAGCAGTGCCGAGTGTTGCAACCGCATTCGTAAAACCCGCCTGATTAAGCGCAATAACATCCATATATCCCTCGCACAGAATCAGCGTGCGTGTACCCGAGCTTTTGGCATTGTTAAGAGAAAACAAGTTTTCGCTCTTTTTAAATACAGGAGTATCGGAAGTATTGAGATACTTAGGCTTTTCGTCGGTCATAATTCTGCCGCCGAAAGCTATAACATTTCCGCGCAAATCTATAATCGGAAACATTACTCTGTTTACAAAGCGGTCATAAATTCCGTTACCGTTTTTTCTTTTGAAAGCAAGGTTTGCGGAGTAAATTTCATATTCCGAAAAGCCTTTGTTTTTCAGATGATTACAAAGCGAGTTCCAATCGTCATCGGCAAAACCGAGTCCGAAATGCCTTATCGTACGGTCAGATAAAGCTCTGCCTCTAAGATAATTCAGTCCGCTCTGCCCTCTTTGTGAAAGCAGTGTTGCGTGAAAAAACCTCGCCGCCTCACGGTTTGCCTCATAAATTCTCATTCTTAATTTACTTAGGCTGTCATCATAGGTATTTTCAGGCATTTCCATACCTGCCCTTTGTGCAAGAAACTTTACCGCCTCGACATAATCAAGATTTTCAATCTTCATTATAAAGGTAATGACATCGCCGCCGGCACCGCAGCCAAAGCAATAAAACGAGCCGTTTTCGGTGTAAATGTTGAAAGACGGAGTTTTCTCGCCGTGAAACGGGCACAATCCAACCATATTTCTGCCGTGGCGCTTAAGATTTACATATGACGAAGCAATTTCCGTTATATCGCTTCTAAGCTTTAATTCCTGCAAAAAACTGTCCGGAAAAGGCACAAAACTCCCCCTTTTCTGTTTCCTATTAGCTATTTACGATTTTTTCGCAAATATTCCTTTTTTATTTCAAAAAAATTTTAAATATTTTGTATTATTCATTTATCTGCACAGCAAAATACTGTTCGTCTTTCTGTTCAACCGTAACTTCACCCGATGTTGCGTCCGCAAGTTTTTTATTCAGCGTACCGAGCAAATCGGGTTTAATGTGAAATTTTACAAGTACATCGCTTTCATATACAGTATCGTCAACGGCAGCACCCACACCTATTATCAGAGATGATACCTTGCCGTATTGATTATAAGCGCATCTTGCCTCGCATACAAGGCAATTCTGCATAATTACAGGCTTTGCCGCCTCGACTGCGATTTTTGAACCGTGAGAGTACGCACGCACAAGACCGCCCGTACCAAGGAGTACACCGCCGAAATATCGTGTAACCACAACCACGACATCAAAAATTTCATTTTTTACTATAACATCAAGCACAGGCATACCGGCTGTACCTGAGGGTTCTCCGTCGTCGCTGTAGCGCTTTATGTTGCCCTCTCTCAATGAATAGGCATATACATTATGTGTAGCATTCCAATGTTCACTGCGCTTTTCATTAATAAAATCTATTGCCTCCTGCTCTGTTTTAACAGGTTTGCAATATCCGATAAACCGAGAACGCTTTTCCACAAATTCATCGCTTGCGTTTTCAAGCACGGTTTTGTAATCCTTTGCCAACAAGTACACCTCCGTTTTATGTTATTAATTAAGGTTCTATTATAAATGTTTGGGGTAACAATAATAAAATTGTGGTTTAACACACGGGTTAAGCAAAATAATTTAAAAATTTAGGTCAAGCCTTTTTAAAGGCTAACGCCATTGTGTTAAAGCCGCCAAACAGCAATCTGTTTGGCTATCGTTAGATTGCGTAAGCGGAAAGTATTTGTGGGCTTTGCCCACAACCTTATAAAAGGTTGACCAAACTTTTATAATTGATTGGCAAATCAATTTGCTAAACCATAATTCACCCCAACTATTGAAAAATAACCGCCTTTTTGGGGATAACAGTCAAAAAGGCGGCACTAAGTGCCGCCTCAACAATTACGATATAAAAAATTATTTGTCCATACCGAAACGCTTCTTGAATCTGTCAACGCGTCCGCCGGTATCAACCAATTTCTGCTTTCCTGTGAAGAATGGGTGGCATTTTGAACAAACTTCAACACGAATGTCCTTCTTTGTTGAACCTGTTTCAATAACATTACCGCAAGCACATGTAATTGTTGTCTGCTGATAATCTGGATGGATGTTCTCTTTCATTTTCCTCACCTGCCTGACTCTGCATAATAACAGATAGATTATACAACAAAAATAAGCAAAATGCAAGTGTTTTTCAAAACTTTTTTCAAAATTTCGCAATACTTTTTATTTTCCTTACTTTTGAAGTTTTTAAATAATATTTACAAATCAAATAATTCTTATTACAAGTTATTTAATTTCCTTTGTAGAAATTTCTTTCTGTGCCATTGCAATAAAGTCCTCGAGTTTCATTGCGCCGAGGTCGCCCTCTTTTCTGTGACGAACAGAAACAGTATTAGCCTCTACATCCTTGTCACCGATAATGAACATATAAGGAACTTTCTCAAGCTGTGCCTCACGAATCTTATATCCGATTTTCTCACTTCTTGAGTCAACCTCAACACGCATACCGCAAGCGTCAAGAGCCTTTTTGATTTCGTAAACATAGTCAAGGTGTCTGTCTGCAACAGGAAGAAGTTTAACCTGAACAGGAGCAAGCCACATCGGGAATGCACCGGCATATTTCTCAATAAGAAGTGCAAGCGTTCTCTCGTAACAACCGATTGAAGTTCTGTGAATAATATAAGGATTTTTCTTTGAGCCATCCTTATCTACATACTCCATACCGAATTTTTCTGCAAGCATCTGGTCAATCTGAATTGTAATAAGTGTATCTTCCTTGCCGTAAACATTCTTAATCTGAATATCAAGTTTAGGACCGTAGAAAGCAGCCTCACCTACGCCGATAGCATAAGGAATTTCAAGGTGGTCAAGGATTTTCTGCATAATGCCCTGTGCTTCGTCCCACTGCTCGGCAGTACCGATATACTTATTTCTGTCCTTAGGATCCCACTGTGAGAATCTGTAAGATACATCTTCATAAAGACCGAGTGTTTTAAGCATATAAATAGCAAGCTCAAGACAGTTTCTGAACTCGTCCTCAAGCTGTTCAGGCAAGCACATAAGATGACCTTCGGAAATTGTGAACTGACGAACTCTGATAAGTCCGTGCATCTCGCCGCTTGCTTCATTTCTGAAAAGTGTTGAAGTTTCATTGTAACGGAGCGGAAGATCTCTGTATGAACGCTGACGATTAAGATAAGCCTGATACTGGAACGGGCAAGTCATAGGACGAAGTGCAAATACTTCATCATCTTTTTCAGGATCACCGAGTACAAACATACCGTCCATATAGTGGTCCCAGTGACCGCTGATTTTGTAAAGGTCGCTCTTAGCCATAAAAGGTGTTTTTGTAAGTAACCAGCCACGACGCTGTTCCTCGTCTTCTACAAATCTCTGTAAAAGCTGAACGATTCTTGCGCCCTTTGGAAGAAGGATAGGAAGACCCTGACCGATTACATCTGATGTTGTGAAAAGCTCAAGTTCTCTGCCGAGTTTGTTATGGTCACGGCTTCTTGCCTCTGCAAGCATTGTGAGGTGTTCCTCAAGCATAGATGCTTTAGGGAACGCTACACCGTAAACTCTGCAAAGCTGATGGTTGTTAGCGTCGCCTCTCCAGTATGCGCCTGTGCAGTTTGTAAGTTCAACAGCCTTAATAGGTGCAACGCTCATAAGGTGAGGACCTGCGCAAAGGTCTGTAAAATCGCCCTGCTTATAAAAGCTGATGTGTTCGCCGTTATCGGAATGTTCCTTAGCAAGTTCAACCTTGTAAGGCTCGTTCATCTCTTCAAGCATTTTTACCGCCTCGTCGGGAGCAAGCTCAAAACGCTCAATCTCAATACCCGACTTAACGATTTTCTTCATCTCTTCCTTGATTTTCTCAAGGTCTTCGGATGTAAACGGCTTTTCAACTTCAAAATCATAGTAAAAACCGTTGTCAACGGCAGGGCCGATAGCACACTTGGCACTTGGATATAGGCGCTTAACAGCCTGTGCAAGAATGTGTGATGCAGTATGCCAGAACGCTTTTTTACCGTCAGGCTCATCGAAAGTAAGAAGATCTACTCTGCAATCCTTTGTAATAGGTGTACGCAAGTCGACAACATTGCCGTCAACTCTTGCACAGCATACAGACTTATAAAGTCCCATACCGATAGATTTTGCAATTTCAGCAGGAGTTACTCCGCTTTCAAACTCCTTGACTGTACCGCCCTTTAATTCAACATTAATCATATTCATTCTCCTTGATCATAAGAAATAAAAAGCCCGATATTCCAAAAGGAATATCGGGACGAATATACTTCGTGGTTCCACCCAACTTTGGCATAATAACTATGCCCTCTTTACAACCTTAACGCAGTCATACGCCGCACCATTTCCTGTGCAGACTCAAAGGTGGTAGCTTAAAATTACTTATGCGAAAAATCACAGCAAACATTTTCGCTCTCTGAAAAAGTAGGTTTTTAAACCGTGTCCTTATCGAAGTTCTTTATTTTACTTAATATTAACACCGCCGAATTGAAATGTCAAGCATTAATTTTCAAAACTTATTTCTTGTCGTTAAGTTCCTGCTGCTGTTCGTCAAGCTCTGCAAGCAACTTGTCAATCTCGCCCATAAGTTTTTCTTCTTTCTTCTGTCGTCTTGTTTCCAAAATACCATGTGACGAATCATCATCGTCATCATCAGCACCTACGCCAAAGAAAAATCCGCCTGTAATATCGTCTTCCGAATTTTTATCGCCTATAACTTTATGAGCGGAAATATTCGGAACATCGTCGTCAGCCTCATAACCCATAATAAAATCATCGGTATCTGCAGTAGCGTTTTGAGAATAATCCTCGTCTTTTTTCTCTTTATCCGAGAAAACAAGTTCATCGCTCTTGCCGCTGTTATCGGCTGTATCGTCATCATCTGTAAAAGCATCTACAATCTGCACATCATCTTTCTTAAGTGCGCCTCTTGTAAGCTCAATAATATAGAAAAGCTGATACAAAGCGAAAGAAATAAACATTACACCTGCAATAAGAGCCATACCGTCTGCATTGTCAATAATAACTCGTGCTATAAGGAACGCACCGTACGAAAGTCCGAAAGCGACTGACGGCAAGCCATAGATAAATGTTGCTTTAACAGGGTTTCTTCCGGGAATTTTTGAAATTACCATTGCCTGTGGGAACAAACTTAAGGTAAGGAAAATAAAGCAGAACAAAAGCGACATATCGGATGCCGATACTGAAAGTTTTGTTGCCTCAAGAAAACACGAAATCAATTCCGAAACTGCCCAGAGTGTCGGGAAAATATACAGAAAAGCAATATTAGACACCGGAGCAAAACCCGTAAAATGAGTTCTTGCCATAAAAACAAGTCCGATAGCGGCAAGCATTGCAAGGAATGCGCAAATAATGGACATCAGCAAATACTCGCTGTCTTTTCTTGTCAAAATGGTCATTACGGAATATGCAAGCGCAAATGCGGCGGAAAGCACCGAAAAAACACCCGCGGGCACATTTCGTTTTGACTCATAAACCGGTGCGGTTTTTTTGTCCAAAATATTAAAAAATATGCACAGCACAAAAAGAACAAGTGCAACTCCAACTGCTAAATAAGAAAACAACAATGCGTTCATTCCGCTTATCGTTCCTGTATCGTCATTACCGAATACACTTAAAAGTCTAAGCGCAACCATGGCAAGAGCGGCAGGGATAAATGGAATCCATGATAATTTAATCTTCATACTTATCTCCGTTTCTTCAAACAATATAACGGTTATTTTAGCCGAATTTTTTACATATATTATTTTAAGCCAATTACACGCTTATGTCAAGAATTATTAAAGTAAAAATTCACTTTTGCAAAGTTATACGAAAAGAGAGGAATTTATGAGAACAAAAGTTATATTTATAATAATATTTTTGCTTACAATGGCTTTTTTGCCCATAATAATCTCTAAGTGCTCGTCGCCTCAAACCGCTGTCACTTCAAATTCGACTGCGGATAAAGCAGCAGAACCCGTTACCGCAAATGAGCCGTCAAAAAACGAAACCATAGTTGAAACTACAACCGAATCTGTCGCAAAAGAAAATTCCGAATCAGAAAAATCGCCGCTCACCGAATCTGACCTTTGCGGTATGGTAGCGGCAAAATACAATGAAAATTACTGCGAAGAAACCTTAAAAGCATTGACAATAATTCTTTATACGAATTATATTGTATCTCCCGACAGTTACGATTTGTCGGATATTGACATATGTTTGCCCGAAAGCAAAGCAGAAAATTCCGTTAAAGAAAATTACAATAAAATCAAATCCGCCGTATCTTCCGTATATAAAAAAGCGCTCTGCGCAGACGGCAAAGCGTTTTATATACCTTTTTGCGATTTTACCAACGGCAAAACTTCAACGAACAGCGAATATCCGTACCTTACCGCTGTTGCCTCCCCTTGGGACAGCTATGCAAATGCCGATGACGGGGAATATTACGGAGTAAGCCTTAACGGAATAAATTATCTTTGTAATGACGGATACAGCTACGAAGAGGCTTTGCAATGGTATCTGCCGAATTTTAAAATTCAGATTCTTTAGTTGAGGCAAATTATGGTTTAGCAAATTGTTTCGGCAAGTAATTATAAAAGTTTGGTCGACCTTTTCAAAGGTCGTGGGTGTGAGCAAAGCCCACAAATACTTTCCGTTTATGCAATCTGACGATAGCCAAACAGCTCGCTGTTTGGCGGCTTGAACACAACGGCATTAGCCTTTTAAAAATGCGATAGCAACAAGAAAAGACATTCGTTATATAATGAAAAAGTTAATGATTTCTTTTCTAAAAGGCTGTCGCCTGTTTTATCAAACTTAGTTTTAGCACGCAAACAGCGTGGCTGTTTGCGCCTGATAAATTGTAATATAGGAAAATATTATGGGCGCTGCCCAAACCCGCAATTTTTGAAAAAATTGAGTAAACTTTTTTTCTTTTGGGATGATAATTTAGCGTTAGCTAAATTTCAATGCCCGACCGACACTCCGCTAAACCATAATTTAATGTTACCCCAACATTTAGAACTCAACCAAAATTCAATATTCACATATAATATTTTGCAATTTTATAGAGTTTTGCCGCTCCCATTTGAATATGTCTTGTGACAACGGGCGGAGTTATACCAAGTTCGCTTGCAATGGTTTTCATCTTTTTTCCGTTAAAATAATACTCAAAAACGCAATGGCGCTGTCTGTCGGTAAGGTCATTCTCTATGACATTCATTAGTATTTTTAAAACTTTCTGACGGTTTTCGCTGTTGGTTTCGCCGTCCATAAGGCTTTTTTCAAAGCAAATCTTATCGGAATTTAAATCGGAAAAATGTATAAGTTTACTTCTCATCACATTACCCCCTTATATCTTGCCTCAAGCAAATTTGCAATATCAAGGCACTCAAGGTAATAACCTCTGTATCTGCAAATTTTCTCATTGATTTCCTTTTTATTTAATAAACTTTTAGTTTTTAACATACTTTTATATTTATCAACAACAGACAGCATTTTGTCTGCCTCTGCCCTGTATTCTTTTGACCATTCAAGATAATTGTTCATATTAACATCCTTTCCGCTTACTATTCATCAAATAAGAACCAACGGGGCTTGGTTCTCTATATAATATTATAGAGAGAAAAAATCACAAAATCAAGAGTTTTTAGAACATTTGTTCTAATTTAACTGATTTTAATGAACAAAGTCCCTTTTTCAGTACTTTGCTAATTGTTTTTTTAATTATTAACAGAACAAAAAATAAACCGACATTGATAAAAAACTCAATATCGGTTTAATGTCGGTTATGATTTTTAAATAAAGAGAATATATAACTGTTATGCATCATACCAATTAAAATTTTCATAATCGGGATACATTTCAGAAAACTCATCGTCACTGTATTCGTTTTTCACTTCATTTGCTATATCTACTACATAATAAGTATTTCTGATTTTCAAATACGCAAAATTATTGTCATAAGCAAATGAATCAAAACAGCCGCTCAATAGAATAAACTATTTATCAATAGAATAAACCATTTGTAATTTTTCATCATCACAATAAGGTAGAAATAAATCATCGAAATTACAGCCTGCCGTAAAAATTAAAATTCCGCATATAAAAGTTAGTATAAAAAAACTTAACACTTTCCTCATAATTTCTCATATAAAAATCAACAGTGATTGGTATATATCACTAACAGTATAATTTAAAGGATTTTCAAACAATACTTAATTTTAAAGCTGACAAACTTCAACTGTTTTATTGTTAAACTTTCTTGACAAAGCAAAATATTTATAATAGAATATTAACAGATATGTGCCAATAGCTCAGCAGGATAGAACGTCTGCCTCCTAAGAATATGTTATGACGACCGCCTTTGGAGCAAAAGTGATTGACAATAAGTTAGTTTAAGTCCATAATTGAATAGATTTTAAAGATGTTTCCGTAGCTCAGCTGGATAGAGCGACCGCCTCCTAAGCGGTAGGTCGGGTGTTCGAATCACCTCGGGAACGCCATTTTAAGCCGTTTTTGATGATTTTTCATTGAAAGCGGCTTTTCTCTTTTTACGGCTTCCGCTTCCGTGATCGTGCTAACAAAAGTGTGTGGTTATCTAACAGGTGTTAGCACGAAATCGCTGATTTTGCTAACAAAAACCGTCGTTTTGCTAACAGCGTTAAAAATTCCAATTAATCTCTGCTAACAGATTAGTTGTGCGGTATGGTGGTAGTTTATTCGCATAATTGAAAACAAATCCTTTCTATATATAATAATGGTATAAGTAAGTGATTATTATGAAAGATCCTAAATACCATATATATCTTACGAATGAAGAACGCTCCGAGGTTTTGAAATCACTTATTGACCTCAAAAATGAAATGATTGTTCAGGGTAAATACACTGATGTATTGGATGAAATCATCGTCAAGCTATACAAAGTCCGAAAAAAGAATATAAAGGTAATATACATTTAAATCAAGCTATTTAGCCGTCTGTTCCTTAATTGGAGCAGGCGGCTTTTTTGCGTTTATTCAACTTTTTTCAAAAAAAATAAAAAAATTTTGAAAATAGACTTAAAAAACACCCTCTCCCATTGGGTATAGGTGAAAGGGCTTTTTTCCGAGCAATCAGAAAAGACCTTTTCACAGACCTTTGACAACTGAATATCATTTTTTCAAGTACGTTACTTGTGTAAGCAGAAATGTAAAGCTACCTCAGCGGTACGCCACGACCTCCTTTCAGGAGCGAGCGCTAATTCCGTCTGTGAGTATCGGGCTGCTCCCGATATGGCGACGACCTACACAAGCGATAATGATACTTCCCTACGGAGCTGGCGGAGAACCCGGCAGAGGTGAAACTCCTATGATACAGATTAGCAATCTGTTCCTTAGTGACTTCCCGTGAGCGTTTGCTCGGCAAGGGGTGTTGAGAACAAATATTGCCTGACCGGTTAGGAAATGAGCCGGTCAAGTACATAGCCATACTGCGATGGCTATGAATACTACGAAAGGAGGACGCACAAAGTGTCGAACTGCAAAACGATTGCTATATGCAATCAAAAAGGCGGAGTTATGGGGTACAAAATGATTGACTCCGGCAATATCAAAGATTGCCTTTATTCCGATACCGACTACACCGAATGGTATGTTGACAAGTACGGAGACCTTAGAGCCGATGAAAGCGCAAGAAAAGACGGCAGCGTGAGAGTAATGTTGCCCATCAAGCCAAAGCCAAGGCGGAACGCTGGGCGGCGAATGAAGGTCATAAGTACCCGAAGCGTATCTGCGAACAATGCGGCAAAGAGTTTTATCCGAACAGCACAAGGCAGAGGTTTTGCAATACTGACTGTACAAAAGCCCATCAGCAGGCAGAAGCAATGTTTTCTCGGCTGGTAAAGCAGCTTTCCGAAAAGGAGAGCGTAACGGAAGCCCTCAAAGCGGAAAACCAAATGCTGTGGGTACAGAGGTTGAACAACATCCGCAGCGCTGCTATGGAAATCGTTTCGAGTGAGCTTATATACTGTTAATACTAAGCAAGAAAAGTCACTTTCAACAGACGGCGGCTTTTCCTTTTCGGGAAGTATCCAAGAAGTCATAAAGTTTCGTGAGTAATGGAAGAAGCCAGCGTTTGCGGAAATGTCACAATTTACGGAGGTAAAGTTTCAAATTTCACTTGCCTTTTTGCACTTGTTATGATATTATTAGTATGCGTACTAAAACACTTAAAGAGAGGTAATATATTTGCGAAGAGACAGCAGTGAAACAAAGAGGAAAATACTGACCGTGTGCGTCCGTCTCTTTCTGGAACAGGGATATAAAAACACCTCTGTCAGTCAGATTGTGGACGAAGCAGACGTGGCAAGAGGAAGCTATTTGAATTTGTTTCCGACCAAGGACAGAGTTTTGCTGGATTTGACCGAAACGATGTTCGGCGGACAGTTCGGCGTGGCGAGAAGCATCGCAGACAGCAAGCTGCCGCCGGTTTACGCCTATGCGGTGGAAACGGCTATCCAGCTGACACTGACCGAGTTAAACGAGAACCTGCGGGAAATCTACATTGAGGCCTATTCCCTACCCGACACGTCGGAATATATTTACCTGCATACCACGGCAGAGCTGAAGCAGATCTTCAGCGCAAATTTCCCGGATTACAGCGACAGCGACTTTTACGAGATGGAAATCGGCACGGCAGGACTGATGCGCAATTATATGGCGAGAAAATGCGATATTCATTTCCCGATGGAGCGCAAGCTCAGCCGCTTTTTGACGGAGGCCATGCGAGTGTATAAGGTGCCGGAGGAGGAACAGGCAAGGGTGCTTGCCTTTATTCAATCGCTGGATATCAAGGCAATTGCCACAGAGGTTATGTATAAGCTGTTTGCCATGCTGGAAATGAAATATGATTTTAAGCTGTCAAAGAACGGCGAAACGGAGGTAACAGAATATGAAAAAACGAATACTTAGTATCTTGCTGACTTTATGCATGACGCTCTGCCTTACGCCGATAAGCGTATTCGCCGAGGAGGTTGGGGCAGAGGACTCTGCTGCGATACAGCTTGGTACAGATGCACTAAGTGTGTTAAGTAAAAATGTAAACACAGCGACCGCACCGACTGTGTATTTCGGGCAAAACCATGAAAATAATCCCGCTGCATGGCGAGTTATCGGCTATGACGGAAGCGGTGTTACAAGCTCACAGGGGGATATTACCCTGCTCGCGGCAGGCGCTATGGGAGTTATACCATTTGCCGATACCATATTAAACAACGAATACGCACCGAGTAATTTGAAAGCCACAATAGATGCGCTTGCGGAAAAGCTGACGACAGAAGAAAATGCTGCCGTAAAGAAACGGGCGCTTACAAGCGGAAGTTACGACGGAGAGAATACCGACTGTGTAGCGGGAGGGCAGGTGGATAACGCTGTATTCTGGCCACTTTCCGCAAAAGAGGCTATTGTTGTAAACAACGATCTGCGTGCCTTGAATCCTGCACATCCGAATTGGGTGACAACCGCTTGGTGGCTGCGCTCCCCCGGCTCCAATAAATATAATGTCGCCGTCGTGCGTAGTGATGGTTCTGTCGAATACTCTGGGTACACTATGCTCATTTTCAATAATCATCGGACTGTTCGTCCCGCTTTTAACTTAAATCTGAACTCTGTCCTTTTTGCATCTGCCGCTGTGGGCGGAAAGCCTGACGGAGGGCTGACCGAAGTTTCCAAATACAGCGGAAACGAATGGAAACTGACGCTTTTAGATAGTAGACGCAATTTTGCCGTAACGGAAAAAACTGTCAGCGCCGCCCCCGACGATACCGTTACGCTGAATTACAAAGGGGCGACCACAGGGAAAAATGAATATATCTCTGTCATCCTGGCGGATAACAATGGCGCACAGTATTACGGCAGAGTAGCACAGCCTACTGCCGAAAGCGGAACGGTTGAAATCAAAATCCCGTCTGACATTGCACCGGGCGACTATACCATGAAGGTCTTCAGCGAGCAGTATAACGGTGACTGCAAGACCGACCTTGCAAGTGCTTTTGCGGATGTCACGCTGACGGTGGAAAGTCAGCCTGACGAGCAGTTTACCCTCACCCCCGGTGGCAGATACTATTTTGACCTTTCGGCGATGAACATCCCCGGAACGGTAAACAGCAATCTGCCGGACAGCACACTTCATTATGTGCCTTTTACCTATGCAGGCACGGTCAACGCTTATAAGCTCACATCGGAAATGGCAACCACCGAGGAGTATGCTCAGAAGAATAAATATCCCCACAGCCTATTCATTGCGGACTATGTCGTAACGCATACGGTAAGCTGGGATGACTTAAATACGAAAAGTCTGATTTTCGGCAAAGATTATGCCAGCGGCGGCGTGGACTATACCCTGCGCGCACCGTCTGTGGGAAGTAACTTTATAGGTTTGGGCAATTCCGAACGCGGCGTGCCCCAAAGCAACGAATGGGACACGATGCTGAACAAGAACAGCGGATATATCCAAAACTGGAATAAAATGTATTCGTGGGGACAGGATACTTCTTCTGCCGCCGAGTCGTTCCGGGCGTACCGTGGGTACAACTCGGCCCGCTTCTGGTATTACACCTCGTCCTCGTTTCGGAACGTCTACCTCGGTTTCCGCCCCGTCCTTGAAGTCCTGAACCCTGGCACACTGGGTTCTGACGGACTGAAAGCCGTTACCCTCAACCTTGGCGGCGGCAAGCTGGGCGGCAGCTCCGATGCTATTCACATCATCGTGAAAAACGGCAGAGCATTTACCGCCCCTGCGTCCGACGGCCTGACCCGCCCGGACGGAAATACAGGCAGCTACTTCATGTGGCTTGACGGCAATGGCAAATCCTACGAACCCGGCGACAGCGTTCCTGCTGATGTGACGGAACTGACGGTGCAGTGGACAGCCCCGACCTATACCGTAACCCTGCACGCAAACGGCGGCACGATCAACAACGGCAATGTCACCGAATACACCTACGGCGTGGGTGCAACACTTCCGACAGCCGACGATATGACCTATACGGGATATACGTTCAAGGGCTGGTATGACAACGAAAATCTGACCGGCTCTCCTGTTACGGCGATCAGCAACACCGAAACGGGCAATAAGGAATATTGGGCGAAGTGGGAGATCAATCAATATACCATCACAGTCAAACCCGAAAACGGCAAAGCGGATATTACCATAACGCAGGATTACGGCACACCAATTACCTCCCCTGCCGACCCGATAAGAGAAGGATATACCTTTATCGGCTGGGACAGGGAAATTCCCAAAACCGTGCCTGCCGAGAATATTACTGTCACGGCACAATGGGAAATCAATCAGTATACAATAGCCTTTGACACCGCAGGCGGCAGCGAGATTGCACCCATTACGCAGGACTACGGCACGAATATTACCGCCCCTGCCGACCCGACAAGAGAGGGCTACACCTTTATCGGCTGGGACAGGGAAATTCCCAAAACCATGCCCGCCGAGAATATTACTGTCACGGCACAGTGGGAAATCAATCGGTACACAATCACCTTTGACACCGCAGGCGGCAGCGAGATTGCTCCGATTACGCAGGACTACGGCACGAATATTACCGCTCCCGCCAACCCGACAAGAAAAGGTTATACCTTTAAGGGGTGGGATAAGGAAATCCCCGAAACCATGCCGGCAGAGAATATAACGGTTAAAGCACAATGGGAAATCAATCGGTACACAATCACCTTTGACACCGCAGGCGGCAGCGAGATTGCACCCATTACGCAGGACTACGGCACGAATATTACCGCTCCCGCCAACCCGACAAGAAAAGGCTATACCTTTAAGGGATGGGATAAGGAAATCCCCGAAACCATGCCGGCGGAGAATATAACGGTTAAAGCACAATGGGAAATCAATCAGTATACAATAGCCTTTGATACCAACGGCGGAAGTGAGATTGCAACCATTACACAGGATTACGGTACAGAAATTACCGCCCCTGACAATCCGACAAGAGAGGGCTACACCTTTATCGGCTGGGATAGGGATATTCCCGTGACCATGCCTGCCGAGAATATAACGCTTAAAGCACGGTGGAAAGACAGCGAAAAGCCCACGGGCGAAATTAAAATCAACGAGAACAGTTGGAAAGCGTTCCTCAACAATATCACCTTCGGTCTGTTCTTTAAGGACACGCAAACGGTGACGATAAACGCCGCCGACAACAGCGGTGAAACGGTAACGGTTGAATATCTGCTGTCAGATAAGGAATTGACAAAAGCGGAGTTTGACGGCATGACCTTCACAGCGTACACTGCACCGTTTGGCATTGACCCCGATAACGAATACATTATCTATGTCAGACTGACCGATAATGCAGGCAATACGGACTACATCTGCTCGGACGGCATTGTGCTTGACGGCACAAGCCCGGTGATCACCGGCATTGAGGACGGCAAGACCTACTGCGAGGCGCAGACGGTCACGATCACCGAGAAATATGTGGATACCGTTACCGTAAACGGCACGGCGGTCACGCTTGACGCAACCGGCAGCTTTACCCTCGCTCCCGCAGACGGCGAGCAGAGAATCGTTGTCACCGACAAGGCGGGCAATGAAACAAGGGTTATCGTAACCGTGAACGACGGACACACCTACGAGTGGCAGAGCGAAAACGGGCAGTATTGGCAGAAGTGTAAATTCTGCAATCACGAAACTGCAAAAAAGGATATTCCGACCATTAACATCAGTGGTGCAGATAAGGTTTGCCGGATGCAGGATTACAAATTCAGCTTTACTTTGCCGGAGGGTGCTACCGACGCAGCCTACGGATACGAGTTTATCGGTCTGGGCGACGGTCCTCTTACCCCTACTTTTGAAGGCGGTATGTACTGCGGCGTTATAAAATCCGCCGCCTATCCGGCAGAAGAAACCAGCTTCAAGCTGATCGTAAGTGCAAAGACCGCTGACGGCTTTGAGTTCTCTGCCGAAAAGACCGTAGCCATTCAGAACGAACATTCCGGCGGAACAGCAACCTGCACGGAGCAGGCAACCTGTGAGATTTGCGGTGAGAAGTACGGCGATCTGAAGCCGCACAGCTATTCAGTCAAGTGGTCAACGGGTGAAGCAAGCCATTGGCACGAGTGTACCGAGTGCAGAGCAAAAACAGATGAAGCCGAGCACACGGATACCAACAAGGATCATAAGTGCGATGTTTGCGACAAGGTTTTGAGTGAGTGCACCGATACCAATAAGGATCACAAGTGCGATCTCTGTGGCAAGGCACTCAGTGAGCACTCCGGCGGTAAGGCCACCTGCAAGGATAAGGCAAAGTGTGAGTTCTGTGGCGAAAGCTACGGAGAGTTGAATGCAAACAACCACTCTGATTTGAAACACTTCCCGGCAGTGGCGGCGACCAAGACTGCCGAGGGCAATATCGAGTACTGGTACTGCGAAGGCTGTGGTAAATATTACAGCGACAAGGACGGTACAAAGGAAATCAAAAAAGCCGACACCGTAACGGCGAAGCTGAAGGACGATTCCAAATCTCCGCAGACCGGCGATACAAGCAACCTTGCTTTGTGGATTGCCTTGCTGTTTGTCAGCGGCGGTGCTGCCATTGGTACAACGGTTGTAAGCAGAAAGAAAAAGTACAACAGATAATTGAATAGCGTTCCCTTGCTCCAGCTTCCGAGCAAAACAAAAGCGTCGTAGAAATACGGCGCTTTTTTGTTACCCGGAAGCGACAAACAGCGGCTTTTGAATGACGGACGATAAAGGGGATACCGCCGCCAAAATAAAGCCGCTCATATCGAAAGAAAACGCCCAAAATCACCCCGAAACCATACAGCGGGGTCAGGTTTTGGGCGTTTCTGCGTTTCGGGAGCAAATCGGCAATAGGCAGCGATAAGGAGGTGGCCCCTATGCCCCGTATGCCGAAATACCTCAAGAGAGAATGGGCGTTCTTTCTTGATGAGCGTGGCAGGAAGAAATACTACGAGCTTTGCAGGAAATGCGAAAGGAGCTGCAAGCAGAGCTTCCGTGCCGCCGTTATCCAATGCCCGCACTATCTATCAAAAAGGAGAACAAGACAATGACAGACTATCCGAACAACACCCCAGCAAAGCTGGAAATCATCATGGCAAGCGAAATTATACCCAAGGGGGTGCACTGGCTGTGGTATCCGTATATTCTTTTGGCAAGGTCACACTGCTGCAAGGCGACCTCGGCGACGGCAAGAGTAAGCTGATGCTTTCTCTTGCCGCTTTGCTTTCCAAGGGAGCACCGCTTCCCTTTGCCGATGAGGACGAGAGCGGCGAGCCGATGACCGTTATCTATCAGACCACCGAGGACGATGCAGACGATACCGTTGTGCCGAGATTTAATTCGGCAGGTGGTGATGGAGACAGGCTCATCTTCATCAAGGAGGACGAAAAGAGCCTGACCTTCGGGGACGACCGTATCTGTGAAGCCGTGGAGAAGTACAACGCCAAGCTACTGAGCCTCGACCCGATGAGTTCGTATATCGGTGACATCTGCTCGATGAACAACGCCAACGAAACGAGAGCCGAGTTTAACCACCTGATTGCCGTTGCCAAGGACACCGGCTGCGCCATCGTCATCATCGCCCATATGAACAAGGCAAAGGACACACCGTACCAACGGCTCTATCGACATTGCCGGTGCAGCGAGAAGCATTCTTGCTGTCACCCGCACGGCAAACAAGCAGATCCCCGCCGAGCGCTATCTGGTGCAGGTCAAGAGCAATCTTGCACCGATGGGGTCGGCTATTCTCTTTGAGGTAGCCGACAAGGGCGTAAACTTTCTTGATGAGATGGAGCTAAGTGCGGAGGATGCTTTCTCTGCTTCTGCGCCGAGGATGGGCAGACCGAATGCCCGTGAGGAAGCGGCAACGGATTTTATCCGTTCCCTGCTGGCGGGCGGTGATGAGAATGGCGGAAGGAATTTGGAGCGTTATCCGAGTAGAGAAAATCTCCGCAGAGGGAGCGCAGAAAACCGAGCGACACAATGAGCGCAAGAATGAAAGCTACGCAAATCTTAATGTAGACACCGAGCAAATTGCCCACAATGTTCACTTCAAGAACACGGGCGGTCTGACTTACAACGAGTATTTCCAGCGGCTCATTGACGAGGGCAAAATCTCCACAAGAGGACAGAAAGCCGGTGCAACCATTTTTAATGAGTTGGTCATTGATGTGAACACAAGGTACTTTGAGGAACACGGCGGCTACGAATACGCTAAGCAGTTCTACGAGGAAGCCTACCGTTTCGGCTGTGAGATTTACGGCAAGGAGAACATCGTGTCGGCGGTTATGCACGCCGATGAAATCAACAAGGCGGTGTCCGAAGAACTGGGCAAGCCGGTCTACCACTACCACCTGCACATCGTGGCAATCCCCACCGTCCGAAAAGAAATCCTGTGGTCGAAACGCTGCAAGGACGAAGCCCTGAGATGTACGGTCAAGGAGGTCATCAACCAAGTTTCCCACTCAAAGAAGTGGAAGAACACCGTTCCTCTGCTGGACGAAAACGGGCAGCAGGTTATCAGCAAATACGGAAAGCCGATGTTCCGCAAGTCCTATTCCGTTCTGCAAGACAAGCTCTTTGCGCATATGACCGAAGCGGGCTTCACCGGCTTTGAGCGTGGCGTATTAGGCAGCACAGCGGAGAATCTGAGCAGCCTGGATTATCAAATTCAAAAGGATAAGGAACGACTTGCCCACATTCAGGAACGCATTGAAGCCGAGCAGGTACGCTATGAACCTGCTCACGAAGTCCACAAGACAATGGCAGAGATTGAGGGTATGGGGCAGAAAACCCTCACCGGTAAGATTGCCGTTTCCAAGGACGATTATCAGCAGCTCACAGCGCTTGCAAAGGAGGGCATCACATGCCGCAGAGAAATCCAAGATTTGAAAAGCAGCGTTTCCTACTATCAAAGGCAATATTTCAATGCGTCCTCTGCCGTGGAACGATTGCAGGAACGCTATGACCGGCTCAAAGAAAAATGCCAGCCGTTTTTGCAGGCACTGGAGCACTTTCCAAAGCTGGTGGAAGTCTTTGTAGAGAAGGTCAAGGAGCTTTTCAGCATCAAGGAAGCGCAGGAGCGCAAGGAATGGGAGGACAGAGCCGCCACCCGAAAAGAACAATCCAAACACCGTCGGGGCAGAAATGATTGGGAAAGATAATCCCTTCCATTACTATCCCGACTTTTTAACTTCTGCAACACTTGAATTACGGAGGTACGAAAATGAAAGACATTACAAGCACGATTACCAAGCCCCTCGCCGTCCTCGGAGAGAATGGCAAAGGCTATACCAAGGAAGCCAACTTCATTTCGTGGAACGGCAATGCCGCCAAGCTGGACATCCAACCACGAGCACTGCGGGAAAGGTATCACGCTCACGGAGGACGAGGAATATACAAGACCTTCTCCCCTTGACGAATTATTTGCCGAGCTTGAAATGAAAAATCCTGACCATATTGCACTCAAATATTACCGTTCCTATTATTCAGGCTCAGCTAAAACATTAAAGTCAATACAGATTACGCTTGCCGCACGACTTGAAAAGTTTAACCTTGAAAGTCTTGCGGCTTTGACTTGTACGGATGAGCTTGACTTGCCTTCTATGGGTGAGAAAAAGGTTGCGTTGTATGCCCTGATACCTGACAACGATTCGAGTTTCAATTTCTTGGTATCAATTCTTTACACACAGTTATTCCAACAGCTTTTCTATTTGGCAGACCATATTCACGGCGGAGCGTTACCTGTTCCGGTTCACTTTCTTATGGACGAGTTTGCAAATGTATCGCTTCCCGATGACTTCGACAAGATTTTGTCGGTTATGCGTTCCCGTGGTGTATCGGTCAGTATTATCTTACAGAACCTTGCACAGCTCAAGGCTTTGTTTGAAAAGCAATGGGAGAGCATCGTAGGTAACTGCGACGAGTTCCTTTATCTCGGCGGTAATGAGCAAAGTACACATAAGTATGTGTCCGAGCTTCTCGGCAAAGAAACGATTGATACCAACACCTACGGCAAGAGTACCGGTCGAAGCGGAAACTACTCCACCAATTATCAAATTTCAGGTAGAGAGTTACTTACTCCCGACGAGGTTCGTATGCTCGATAACCAATATGCCATTTTATTTATTCGTGGAGAACGCCCGGTTATGGATTTCAAATACGATATTTTGAAACACCCAAATGTGGCGCTTACCACAGACGGTAAAGCTGCTGCCTATAAACACGGCGAAGTTACCGTCAAACATTCAGCTCTCTCCGTTCTTGATATTGACCCGAATGAAATTCCTGAGGTTAATTACGGAGAAACAAACTATGAACTTCTGTCCGATGAGGACTTTGAAGTCAATAAAAACTTATTCTAACGGAGAAATTTACAATGACTAATTTTAATAAGAACAATGAAAAGAAAACAACTCAGAAGCTCCCTATGACCGGAAAGGTTAAAAGAGGCTTCCGTACTTACTGTGCTGCGGTGGTAGCTGTTACTGCCCTTTGCAGTATGGGAATTACTGCATTTGCGGCAAATGACCCTATTGCAGTAGTCAATAACTTGTCCAATTTTATCTTCGGACTCATTCGTGCAATCGGTATGATTATGATTTTGCTTGGCTTCGGTATCGTTCAGGTCGGTCTCTCTTTGAAGTCTCACGACCCATCTCAGAGAGCCAACGGTTTCCTTACCCTTGCAGGCGGTATCATCATTACCTTTGCAAAGGAAATTCTTAACCTTATTGCCGGTTAAAGAACACAGTTATCTTATGGAATGTACCTACTGTTAAGGTATGCCCCAAATCTTTAAGGAGGTGAAACAAATGAGTGACCGAATCATTTGTGAGATGATGGGCTTGTAATTTGATTTTTTCATATAATTGAGCTATAATATACTTGTTTGATTTACATTTGATAGAGCGAGCATATATCAAGCGTAAATCACTCCTGTCGTAGAAAAATGATTTGCAAGATTCACTACTGATGAAAAATTGTTCGTATTTCCGTAGTAAGGTTCAAAAAGGGTTCTAGGTAACCGACCGTTTCATTATGCAATCATTGATAAAAACTGCTACGAAGAAAGGAGGTAAACGCTATGGCTCGAAACAAGGGCGTGTCGGGTAAAACCCACACTAAACAACAGTTAGATGATTATGCAAATCAGCATAATCCTAACAACAAAGCATACAAAGCCAAAGTAACAAACCAAAAACAAATTAAGAAACAAAAGGGTAAAGAACATCCTGATTATGTTGCTGATTTGGATTGGATGTGTTTTAGCAAAGGTCCGTATGAATTTGATTAAAAATTGAATATGCTTTGAGTGGAAACATCAATCAGAAATGGTTGATGTTTTTCTTTTTCCAAGAAAGGATTATTATGGAAATTAAAATTAACCGAGAAATACGAAATTACACAGAGTCAATGTTCTTTGGACTGTCGTTAAGACAGTTCATTTTTTCTGTCCTTGCCTGCGGTGTTGCGGTAGGATTGTATTTCCTGTTGAAACCGCATTTAGGAACAGAAACAGTATCGTGGGTTTGTATATTGGGAGCAGCACCCTTTGCAGCTCTCGGTTTTGTGAAATACAACGGAATGACCGCTGAAAAGTTTTTATGGGCTTTTATTAAGTCGGAATTTCTTATGCCTAAGAAACTCGTCTTTCATTCCACTAATACTTACTACGAACTGATGAAACCAATTATTGAAAATAAACAGAAGGAGGCATATAAGAACAATGATTAAAACACTTTCAAACCTGTTCAAGCAGGATAAAGAAAAGTTTGTAGTGCCAAAGGGAGTGCAGGATTGTATTCCCATTTACGCTATCTATGATGACGGTATTTTCCGTGTGGGCAAGGACAAATATTCCAAAAGCTTTAAGTTTACGGATATTAACTACGCCGTTGCGAGTCGTGAGGATAAGGATGCTATGTTCCTTGAATATTCCGAACTGCTTAACCCTTTGGATAGCGGTGCTACAACAAAACTCACTATTAACAACAGACGGCTCAACCGTTTGGACTTTGAAAAAACTATACTTATTCCCGAAGCCGGAGATAAGCTGGATATGTATCGAGAAGAATACAACAAAATGCTTCTTGATAAAGCAACCGGGGCAAATGCTATTGTTCAGGACAAATATGTCACTATCTCCATCAACAAAAAGAATGTGGATGACGCACGAATCTATTTTGCACGTGTGGGCGCAAATTTGATTGGACACTTCGCAAGACTTGGCAGCAAGTGCGTTGAGCTTGAAACCGATGAGAGGCTTAGAATTGTCCACGATTTCTTCCGTGTCGGCGAGGAAACCTCTTATCACTTCAACATCAGGGAAACACGAAAAAAGGGACACGACTTCAAGGATTATGTCTGCCCGGATACAATGGAATTTGAAAAGGACTACTTCAAAATGGGAGACCGTTACGGGAGAGTCCTTTTTCTGCGTGAGTACGCTTCCTATATCAAAGACAGTATGGTTGCCGAGCTTACCGACCTTAACCGCAATCTGATGATGTCCATTGACATTATCCCTGTTCCTACGGACGAAGCGGTACGAGAAGCCGAGAGCCGACTTCTCGGTGTTGAAACCAATATTACCAACTGTCAGAGAAAGCAGAATATGAATAACAACTTTTCTGCCACAGTTCCGTATGATATGGAGCAGCAGAAGAAAGAAATGAAAGAGTTCCTTGATGACCTTACCACTCGTGATCAGCGAATGATGGTCGCTGTACTCACTATGGTTCATACTGCGGACTCTAAAGAACAACTCGATAACGACACCGAAGCTCTGCTTGCTACGGCAAGAAGGCATTTGTGTCAGTTTGCGGTACTGAAATATCAGCAGATGGACGGACTAAACACTGCAATGCCATTTGGAACGAGAAAGATTGACGCTTTCAGAACCTTGACTACGGAAAGCCTTGCAGTATTTATTCCTTTCCGTGTTCAGGACATTTACCACGAGAACGGCATTTACTACGGTCAGAATGTTATCAGCAAAAATATGATTATCGCCGACCGCAGACAGCTCCTTAACTGTAATTCCTTTATCCTCGGCGTATCCGGTGGCGGTAAATCCTTTGCAGCAAAGGGAGAGATTGAAAATATCATTCTTTCCTCCGACGCAGATGTTATTATCATCGACCCTGAGCGAGAATATTCTCAGCTTGTCAAGGCTCTCGGCGGCGAAATCATCAATATTTCCGCTACTTCTCCGAGCCATATCAATGCGATGAATATGAACAAGGAATACGGTGACGGTGCAAACCCGGTAATTCTCAAATCCGAGTTCATTATGTCACTTTGCGAGCAACTTATAGGCGGAACAAATCTCGGAGCAAAACAGAAGTCTATTATTGACCGCTGTACTGCAAGCGTATATCGTGAATATCAGCAAAGAGGATATACAGGTACAGTTCCGACCTTGCAAGACTTCCGTGCAGAGCTTCTTAAACAGGACGAACCGGAAGCAAGAGAAATTGCCCTTGCCATTGAGTTGTTTACCAATGGTTCTCTCAATACCTTTGCAAAAGAACGAATATCTGACTGTACATACAGTAAGAGAAATCCATAAGTTTTTAAGAATTGCCTTTAATCAGGCAGTAAAATGGGAGCTGATGACAAGAAATCCGGTTATCAATGCAACCCTACCGAAAGAGGAACATCAAAAATGAGAGATTTGGACAGCGGAAACGCTTATGCACGCTCTCGAAGTGTGCGACGATGATATTCTCTCTTTAGCTATCAATCTTTCCTTTGCTTGTTCACTACGAATTGGAGAAATGCTCGGACTGACTTGGGATTGTGTTGATATATCGGAGGAAAGCTTGAGAGACAACAATGCTTCCATCTATGTAGATAAGGAACTTCAGCGAGTAAACAGAGATGTAATGGAGGTGCTTGATAATAAGGACATTATCCGTGTATTTCCGAGAACTCTGTCAAATACGCAAACATCACTTGTTTTGAAAACACCGAAAACCAAAACCAGTGTGAGAAAAATCTTCTTGCCGTCAACCGTAGCTCAAATGCTGTTAGAGAGGAAAAAGCAGATTGACGAAATGAAAGAGCTATTCGGTGATGAGTATTTGGATTATAACTTGGTATTCTGCCATTCGTCTGGCAAACCGATGGAAGGTCAGGTAATCAACCGTGCTTTGAAAAAGCTGATACAGTACAACAACTTACCCGATGTGGTGTTTCACAGCTTCCGTCACGCAAGTATAAGCTACAAGCTGAAATGGAACGGCGGCGATATGAAATTGGTTCAGGGCGACTCAGGACACGCCCGAATGGATATGGTTGCCGATGTTTACAGCCATATCATTGACGAGGACAGGCGATACAATGCACAGAAGTTTGAGGAACAGTTCTACAATGCAAAAGGTCTCAAAAATGTGGAGGAAGGAAAAACTGCTCCAATGCCCAAGTTTGAAACTTCGGTTGAATTGCTTGACCCGATGGCAGAGGTTCAAAAAGAGAGCAAAGTTGAAGAAGAGCCTGTTGAAAACAGTGCAGACGAAAACGCTGCCTTGCTCGCAAAACTGTTATCAAACCCGGATACAGCAGCATTGTTAAAGGCTTTAGCAAAAACAATTTAGTCATACAAAAAAAGGCAATCCGTCAGGGTTGCCTTTTGTAATGCCTGAAAAACCTTGAAATCAAGACGAAAAGCCATTATAATATTTGGACACAGATTTCTTATTTGCATAAGAGAATGCTTAAACTTGAAATGCGTTTCCTGTGATTTATGGGTTACAGATTAACTCAATGATGTTTCCCATATTTCTTTGCATTTGCTAATAACCTGCTAAAAGGAAGGCAAAAAACCACGAAAAATTAGCAGGTTTTAGACGAGAATTTATTGACAGTGAACCCCTGGAAAAGCCAGTAAAATCAAGGATTTTTGAGGATTTCGAGGGAATAAAAAATGCCCCTCCGAGGCTTCTCCTAAGCAGAAGGTCGGGGGTTCATTCCCTTTTGGCACGCCAAACTAAACCCGCACCGAGGAGTTGTTTTTATGACTTTCGGTGCGGGTTTTTCTGTATCTCTTGATTTTTATTTAATATGAGAATATAATAAATTTCAACGGAATGTCGGCGGCCTGTGCCTGATTATTCGATATTCGTTTTTATTTAACAAAATATTACACAGATTAGGAAAAATGATATGATTATTAAAAGAGCTGTTTTACATATACTTGACTTCAATTCGGGAATGAGCGTTTTTTCTCAAAACGAACTTGACTGTACAGATGATACGGTAAGCACATTTCTTCAAAAGCACCTTGAAAAACTTCACAAGGATTCCGCGGGAAAAAGCGGTACTTTTAATGCCGACAGCGGTTTTGCGGCGGCGCTGACGGAATACGGCAACAAAGGTCTTGAATTTATAGATTTCACTTCACAAATTGCCAATGTTCTTTATGAGAATATTTCTCTTTCCGACAAACTTGACGCAATAGATTTTGTTGCGGCAGATTATATAAATGACGATTCCGACTACTTTGCAATTCTGCTTATAACCAACAAATCCGCCTATACTCATCAGGTAATTACAGATGAAAACGGTATTCATAACAAAATTATGAAGCATTACGCTATCCTGCCTGCCCCGTCGCAAAAAATAGATTCATATGCGATTATAAATATGAAAACGGGAGAAATACATTTTTCTGATAAAAAGCGCCAAATCGACGGCAACAGCGTATATGTACTTCCGGAAATACTGCTCGAATGTTCATCGGGCGTTTCCGCAAAAGAGGCTGTAAAAATCGTAAGGGAAACCGCAAACGAGGTCGCCGAAGAATACGGAGTAAACTCGGCAGTCGCCGTTTCAAAGGCAAAAAGCTACATTGTCGAAAACTGCGAGGAATCCGACACCATTTCCACACAGGAACTTGCCGAAAATATTTTTTCGGAGTCACCAATTATGCAAGAGGCATTTGAAAAGAAAATCGAAGAAAAAGAAATACCCAAAGACTTAAAAATCGAAAAAGCATCTGCCGTAAGAGCCATCAAAAGTCAGAAAATAAAAACCGATACGGGCATAGAAATAACCGTACCCGTAGAATATTTTGAAGATGACAGATATATTGAGTTTATCAACAACAACGACGGCACAATTTCAATCGCACTTAAAAATATCGGCAAACTTATAAACAGATAAACCCGCTTTTTTAATTCGTAAAAAATTTTTGAATAATTTTTAAATAATGCTTGACAAATCGATCCGTATTTGATATAATCAATATCGCTGATTGAGATTACAGTATTTCGGCGACATAGCCAAGTGGTAAGGCACGAGTCTGCAAAACTCCGATTCCCCAGTTCGAATCTGGGTGTCGCCTCCAAATTTTGTAAAAGCACTTCGTAAGAGGTGCTTTTACAAATAACAATAACTTTATGGGAGCATAGCTCAGCTGGGAGAGCATCTGCCTTACAAGCAGAGGGTCATAGGTTCGAGTCCTATTGTTCCCACCAAAGGGTAAAAGTTTTATGCCTTTGCCCTTTTTATTATGCGGATGTAGCTCATCTGGTAGAGCGCCACCTTGCCAAGGTGGAGGTAGCGGGTTCGAGCCCCGTCATCCGCTCCAAAAAACATTAAAAAAGCACTCGTCAAAAGACGAGTGCTTTTTAACTATATACCAACTTTTGATAAATAGGTTCTATTTTAAGGTTCTATTTTTAATATTGGGGTAATAATAAATTATGGTTTAGCAAATTGTTTCGGCAAGTAATTATAAAAGTTTGGTCGACCTTTTCAAAGGTCGTGGGTGTGGGCAAAGCCCACAAATACTTTCCGTTTATGCAATCTGACGATAGCCAAACAGCTTGCTGTTTGGCGGCTTGAACACAACGGCGTTAGCCTTAAAAAGCGATAGCAATAAGAAAAGAAATTCGTTATTTCATTAAAAAAATATAGGTTTTTTTAATGGCTGTCGCCTGTTTTAACAAACTTGGTTTTAGCACGCAAACAGCGTGGCTGTTTGCGCCTGATAAATTGTTATATCAGAAAATTTTTATGGGCACTGCCCAAACCCGCAATTTTTGAAAAAATTGAGTAAACTTTTTTGCTTTTGGGAGGATAATTTATGTCCGTCCGAAATAAACATCTGCAAAATCGTTGCGTCATTAACATCAATCTTACCGTCGCTGTTAAAATCTCCGAATACAGCCTTTGTTGTATCAATTTCATAACTGCCCGTAGAGTTGTCTGCGCTTACATATGCCACATAGCAAGTACCGCCCTTTGCCACAGATGTTACGAATGTATATTTCTCATCTTTACCGAGAGTTTTACTGTTAATAACCTCGCCCTTTTCATTTAAAAGATATACATTCACACTGTCAATATGAGATGTTGCAAGAACCGCAAGCATTGCTTTCTTGTCAAAACTGTATTTAAAAATATCCACCTTGTCGGTTTCTGTCAAAAGTCCGCTGTAAATGGTTTCGGTTTCCGCATTGTTTGCGGTTTCGAGAGTATTGTTTGAACCCTCCTCGGTTTCGGAGAAAGATTCATAAAACGGCGTAAAAGTAAAGTCAACGCTGTACTTTCCCGTTACTTTTTCGTATGCCGAAATTTTTATTGTATATGTGCCTGCCGATATATATAACTTCTCATTAAAACTTCCGCTGCGACAGCTTTCTTCAACATAATTATCCCCGATTATGTTTTATCAATATTTAATTTTATCTGTTCAAAAGTTACACCGTATTTTTTTGCAATATCTCTTGCGTAACTGCTTCCCTGCGGCGGTGAAATGTAAACTTTAAACGAGCGTTCACCGTTGTCAACTCCCGTTACAAGGCTTTGTACAATACTTTTGCCCTCTGTTTTGGTGTTCATTTCGTCAAGGTTTTTAGCCAAATCGTGCATATGTGTGTTAAACACAGACCTTACTCCGAGGTAACGCATTGCCCGCACGACATCTTTTGCAATAAACAAACCCTCCGATACATTTGTGGTTGCAAGGCTTTCATTAAGCAAAAGCATACTGTTTTCGGTTGCAATATCAAAAATTTCCGCAAGTCTTTTGCTTTCTTCGCCAAGTCTGCCCAGGTCAACTGTGTCGTTTTCATCTGCCGGAAAATGCGTAAAAATATTATCGCAAGGACTGATTTTCAGCTCACGGCAAGGTGCGTAAATACCGTTTTGAGCAAGCAAAACAGCAAGACCGACAGCTTGAGTGAAAGTGGTCTTTCCTCCCCTGTTCGGACCCGTAAGAATATAAATTCTGCCTGATTCGTCGTCAAAATCAATATCATTTGCCACGATATTAAATTCTTCTCCGTTCACACGCTTTATGCCGAGTTTCAGATTATACACGCCTTTGGCAAAAATCTCTCTGTTTTCCGACGGCAGGATTTCGGGCTTGCACATAGCAAGTCCTTTTGCTCTGATTTTTTCAACCAGCTCTGCCCACCTTATATAAAAAACGATTTCAGGCATAAGTGCAGAAAGCGTGTATCCGCTGATATTTACATACTTTGTAAGCACGCTCTGAATGTCACGGACTGTTTTTCTCATAATATCGGTTACCGCCTTTTTAAGGCTGTCCGAAAGCGGGTCGGCGCCTGTCAATCCGCTTGAGGTTATATGAGGATTACCATTTGTCGGCACTGCGTCAAGAGTACCGATTCCTATATCATTTTCCTTAAACTTCGGACTTGACGGGTGAAATTTCTTAATATCCGATATATCTGTACCGAAATGAATTTCATCTCCGTTGTTGGTAAACTTCATAAAATGCTGCATAAGTCCTGAAGATGTAAAAGCCTTATCGTTAAGCGACAAAATTCCCGCATTTTTCGGTCTTAACAAATCATCAAGATTTACTCCTATCGTAATGCTCTTTACTTTTTGCACCTTGGCAAAGGTTTCGTTAATGTCGGCTTTTAACTGCGGAAAACCGCTGTTGGCATAAATATCGGTTACCGCCTTTTTAAGGCTGTCCGAAAGCGGGTCGGCGCCTGTCAATCCGCTTGAGGTTATATGAGGATTACCATTTGTCGGCACTGCGTCAAGAGTACCGATTCCTATATCATTTTCCTTAAACTTCGGACTTGACGGGTGAAATTTCTTAATATCCGATATATCTGTACCGAAATGAATTTCATCTCCGTTGTTGGTAAACTTCATAAAATGCTGCATAAGTCCTGAAGATGTAAAAGCCTTATCGTTAAGCGACAAAATTCCCGCATTTTTCGGTCTTAACAAATCATCAAGATTTACTCCTATCGTAATGCTCTTTACTTTTTGCACCTTGGCAAAGGTTTCGTTAATGTCGGCTTTTAACTGCGGAAAACCGCTGTTGGCATAAATATCGGTAACTTCTTTTTTCAGGGTAAGCAATCCCTCCGACTTTATATCAAGACTTTCAAGACATTCTTTTATTTTTGTAATGCAATTAACATAACCGTCAATCTCTCGCAGACGGTTAATCAACTTCCATAAAGAAGATGCCTCGGTGTCCTTTTGAAATCTTGAAATGTCACGCAACTCGTTAAGTTCTTCAAGAAGTTGAGCAAGAGAATCACGCAGTTTCGGAAATCTAAGAAAATCGTCAAACACATCTCCCCTATATTTCACGGTTTCTGCATCGTCTGTAATTTCGGTCATAATTTTCATTATAACATTTTGCTCATATTCACTTTTGGTAAGCGCCTTACAAATAAAATCAAGTGAAAGGTCGTTTATACTTTCTTTTGTCAGGCTCTTGAATACCGCTTTTGAATTTTGCGGATTCAACAAACTTATTTCAGCCATAAGATTATACCGCCTTTTATAAAAAATATCTATATCTTCATAAAGTTAAGTTTAATATATTGTTAAACTTTCACTATATATAAAATAACATTATTTTCGTTAAATGTCAAAGATTTTTTGTTGCAGATTGTCAAACATTTAAGATTTTTAAAAATATAATAAAATTATTGTGATTTATTAGTCTGTTTTATGTACTCGTAGCCTTGCACTATTATGCTCAATTTGCTATAATAAAATTTATAATCAGTAATTAAAGGAGCTTTATAAATGAAAGGTATTCGATTTTTTGCGGCGCTTTATGCCGCAAAGCTTGCGACTGTGGCACTTTCTGTAATGCACCGCAACGGTACTCATATGCCGGGCGTACTTGCTATGAAAATCTGCCCCGATTTTCTCGGCAGAATGGACAAGCCGAAAACAATCATCGGCATAACCGGCACAAACGGCAAAACCACAACTGCAAATATGATTAACGATATTCTTGCAGACAACGGGTATTCTCCTGTAAATAACCGTGCAGGCAGTAACATTCTCGGCGGTGTGGCAACAACCTTGATCTCCGCCGTTAATTTGAGAGGCAAAACAGTAAAAGACCTTGCTGTACTTGAGCTTGATGAACGCAGTTCAAGACTTATATATCCGTATGTTCATCCGACATACTTACTCTGCACAAACCTTTTCAGAGATTCTTACAAGCGTAATGCTCACTCTGAATTTATATTCGACATTCTGGACAAGCACATTCCAAAGCAGACAAAACTTGTTTTAAATGCAGACGACCTTGTAAGTGCAAGACTTGCCAAAGGCAATGACAGAGTATATTTCGGCATTGAGAAGCAGGACAACGAGGTTCTCAATGAGAATACAATAATCATCGACACTCCGCTTTGCCCCGAGTGCGGCAGCAGACTTGAATATGACTTCCGCCGTTATCATCATATCGGTACGGCTCACTGTACAAAATGCGGTTTCCGTTCGCCAAAAGCCGATTACGATGTTACAAAGGTAAACGAAAGCACCGGAAGAATTACAATGTCACTCAAGGGCAAACAGGCTGATTTTAAAGCAGTCGGTACTTCTGTTACGGATACCTACAACCTTGCAGGTGCGATTGCCGTTCTCTCCGAATTTGGTCTTAGCGCAGAGCAGCTTAAGAAATCCGTTGAAAAACTTGAAATTGTAAAGAGCCGTTATGACGAAGAAAAAATCGGCGACAAACAGGTTATTATGAGTGTTGCAAAGGGACAGAACCCCGTAGCCTGCTCAAGAGTATTTTCTTCCATTAAAAATCACACAGGCAAAAAAGCCGTTGTACTTATGCTTGACGACCTCGGCGACGCCGAAGAAACAAGCGAAAACACAGCTTGGATATACGATACCGACTTTGAATTTTTAAATGACGATTCAATTACACAGGTAATTTGCAGCGGTGTTCGCCGTACTGACTACAAGGTAAGACTTCTGCTTGCAGGCGTTCCCGAAGAAAAAATTACTTGTGTTGAAAAAGAGTCCGATGCGGCAAATGAAGTTGACCTTGACAAAGCAGATACAATTTTCTTCCTTTATGATGTTTACACAACATCTTACGCCGCAATTTCAAAAAATACAATCAGTGACAGAATGGCTGAAAGGGGTGCAAAACAATGAAAATAGAAATTCTATTCCCTGAAATATGCAATCTTTTCGGCGATATGGGCAATATGAAATACCTGAAAAAATGTTTGCCAAACGCTGAATTTATTTCAACCGCATTTGGTGACAAACCGCTTTTTGCAGACGAACAGCCAAATTTAATTTACCTTGCACCGTCAAACGAAAAAAATCAAGAGCTTATAATAAAAGCTCTGCTCCCCTACCGTGACAGACTCAAAGAATTGATTGACAACGGCACTCCTATGCTTTTCACGGGCAATTCGGGAGAAATTCTTTTTAAAGAGATAGAAAACTATGACGGCAGAAAAATCCCTGCGCTTAATATTTTTCCGTTTACCGCAAAGCGTGAGCAATATACAAGATTTAACGGTCTTAACCACGGCACAATGGCAGACGGAACAGAAATTCTCGGTTTCAGAAGCCAGTTTACATATTGGTTTGGTGATAATTCCGATTGTTTCTTTGTCAAATGCATTAAGGGAATCGGTATTAATAAAGAGTCCGATAAAGAGGGCATTATGGTGAACAATGCAATTGCCACGGCACAGCTCGGACCGCTCCTTGTAAATAACCCCGCATTTACAAAAAGATTATTAAAACTTATGGGCGCCGAAAACACCGCACTCGCATTTGAAGACGATGTAAAAAAAGCCTTTGAAATTCGCAAAGCAGAGTTTGAAAATCCAA
Source organism: Ruminococcus intestinalis (assembly GCF_014288065.1). NCBI lineage: Bacteria > Bacillati > Bacillota > Clostridia > Eubacteriales > Oscillospiraceae > Ruminococcus > Ruminococcus intestinalis. The sequence continues at coordinate 116,077 of NZ_JACOPS010000002.1, forward strand.
AGACTAAATTTATTTTGTAATTAATATTTTAAGCATAAAGCCTGTTGATTTAATCGACAGGCTTTAATTATAGGTCCTATTTTTAAACTATTCAATAATACTTTTACAGTATTCCTACTGCTTATTAAATATAATCATTCACAACAAAGTATCTCTTTAGGAACTTTGCCTTTGGTAGAATACACATTTATACCGTTTTCAATCTGCATAAAAATTGTATCGACAATTTCTTGAGTTATAACTTCGCCCTTTGCCACAATCGGAATCCCGGGCGGATATGCCCACACATACTCAAGTGAAATTTTATTAATACTGTTTTTCAATCTGTAAAAATCTCCGCTTTTGCCGCTGCAATCACAAGGATTCAGTGCTATGCAAGGCTGTGAAAGAAGCAGATTATTATAATTTAATTCTTTTGCAGAACATTCGCTGTCAATGCTTTGTAACGCATTTACAAGTCTTGCAAAGCCCTCATCAGTATCGCAAACTGTCGTAATCAGTAAAACATAGTCCGAGCATACCATTTCAGGCTCAATTTTAAAATCGTTTCTAAGTTTGTCCGCAAGCTGAACGCCGTTAATATTCAGTCCTTTTACGGACACGGTAATTTTAGAAATATCAAAATCAAAAAAATTATGATTTTTAATATTATCATTGCCACAGCAAAGAACCTTTATATTTTTCAATTCTCGGCATTTTTCGTCAAAAGAATTAAGCCTGATTATATATTCATCAAAAGCCTTTGTATTCTTACAAAAATCAAGGCACTTTTCGATTGACGACATAAAAACATATGACGGACTGCTGGTTTCAAAAATTGCAAGGTTTTCGGCAAGAGGATTGATTAATTCTTCGTTTGAAGTGAGCAAAAGCGCAGTTTGTGTAAGTGACGGCAAAGTTTTATGCAAACTTGCCACCGCCACATCTGCTCCGCACTGTATTGCCTCAACAGGAAAGCTGTCCGAAAAAGGAAAATGCGCTCCATGCGCCTCGTCAACAAGTACCGACACATTATGTAAATGCGCAATTCTGCTTATCTCTTTTATATCTGATACTGCTCCCTCATAGGTCGGCGAAGTAATAATCAACAGCTTTGCATCGGGATTTTCCCTGATTGCTTTTTCTGCCTGCAACGGTGTAATCGAACAGTTTATACCAAACTCTTTATCAACTTTCGGCACAATATATTTTGGGGTTAATCCGCAAAGCTCAAGCGCATTATAAACAGACTTGTGACTGTTGCGGGCAACAATCACCTTATCTCCCCTGTCGGTCATGGCACGAACAGCAGATAATATTCCGCCCGTTGCGCCGTTTACAAGCAAAAACGCTTTCTTAACATTATATAATTTCTCCGCAAGGTTCTGCACTTCAAGAATACAACCCTCCGCATTATGCAAATTGTCAAAGCCGTCAATCTCTGTAAGGTCAATTTCATAAGGCATTATGCCGTCACAAAGCATAAGATTGCGTTTATGTCCCGGCATATGAAACGGATACACTCCGCTTTTTGAATATTTTTTTAATTTATCGTACAGCATTACCAGTCAGTGCCAAACTCTCTTAATTCAAGTCCCTTGTTATGCTCAAGCGCCCAGTCAATGCTCCAATAACTTGTAAACAGCAACAAATGATTGCCTTTTAAGTCCTGTATACGCTTTGTATCTGACGCAAGGTCAAGTTCCTTTGGATTTACATCTTTATTTACAATCCATCTGATATATTCGTAAGGCAGATTTTCCATAATAATATCAACATTGTATTCGTTTTCAAGGCGGTATTTAAGAACATCAAACTGCAACACGCCTACTACGCCTACAATTACTTCTTCCATACCTGCGTCAAGTTCCTGGAAAATCTGAATTGCACCTTCCTGCGCAATCTGACTTGTACCCTTTATGAACTGCTTTCTTTTCATTGTGTCTTTCTGACGAACGAGTGCAAAGTGCTCCGGTGCAAAGGTAGGAATACCCTTGAACTGAATTTTTTTGCCCGGTGAACAGATTGTATCGCCGATAGAGAAAATGCCAGGATCAAACACACCGATAATATCGCCTGCATATGCCTCTTCCACTATTTCACGCTCCTGCGCCATAATCTGCTGCGGTTGAGAAAGACGCATTTTTTTATTGCCCTGAAGGTGGTAAACCTCCATATTTTTCTCAAACTTGCCGCTGCAAATTCTCATAAACGCAACTCTGTCACGGTGCGCCTTATTCATATTTGCCTGAATTTTAAATACAAATGCAGAGAAATAATCAGACATCGGCTCAACAATGCCGTCAACTGTTTCTCTTGCAAGAGGTGAGGTTGTAATCTTTAAAAACTGCTCAAGGAACGGCTCTACGCCGAAGTTTGTAAGAGCCGAGCCAAAGAATACGGGAGTAAGCTCGCCTCGTCTTACAGCCTCAAGGTCAAAGTCATCGCCTGCACCGTCAAGGAGTTCAATATCATCAAACAAATCCTGTCTGTGGTACATACCGATTACATCATCAATGTTCGGGTCATCGAGAGTAATTACGTTTTTCTCAACTTCTTTCTGACCGTTGTTAGCGGTAAATGCAAGAATTTTCTTTGAATTTCTGTCATACACACCCTTAAATTCTTTACCCGAACCGATAGGCCAGTTTACAGGGCAGGTATGAATACCGAGTACATTTTCAATATCCTCAAGCAAATCAAAAGGATTTTTCGCATCTCTGTCCATCTTATTGATAAATGTAATAATCGGAATATGGCGCATTACACAAACCTTAAAAAGTTTGATAGTCTGTCGCTCAACACCCTTTGAACCGTCAATTACCATTACCGCCGAATCGGCAGCCATAAGTGTACGGTAGGTATCTTCGGAGAAGTCCTGATGTCCGGGGGTGTCAAGAATATTTATGCAGTAGCCGTTATACTTAAACTGCAAAACAGAAGAAGTAACGGAAATACCACGCTGTTTTTCAATTTCCATCCAGTCCGATACTGCGTGCTTTGCAGTACGCTTGCCCTTTACAGAGCCTGCAAGATTGATTGCTCCGCCGTATAAAAGGAGTTTTTCTGTAAGTGTTGTTTTACCCGCATCAGGGTGCGAAATAATCGCAAAAGTCCTGCGCTTGCTGATTTCTTCGTTTAATGAACTCATCTTTTACAATCCTTTCGGAATCATTTTACATACTTTTCTACAATACTATATTTTACTATTTTTATTATATATATGTCAATAAAACGGACGAAAAATATTTGTTTTACGGTATATAAAAAATCAATTGCTACAAAAGCTTGACAAATATGTAATTTTATTGTAATATATAGTTGATGAAGGTAATAAATTCATTTTATATTTTGTTTTTTCCTATTTTTTCATATACCTTCCAAATCGGGGCAGGAGTTTTACTTCTGCCTCAAATTCTTTTACGGAGATTATTATGAGTAAATCAATCGGACTGTATCTGCATATCCCGTTTTGCAAAAGCAAATGCCCTTACTGCGATTTTTACAGCACAAGGGCGGGCGAATATGAATATAACGACTATGTTATTGCTTTAAAAGAAAAATTAAAATATTGGAGCAATCACTTTAACGGAACTGTAAAGACCGTATATATCGGCGGAGGCACTCCGAGCGTTCTCGGAGCGGAAAGGCTTTGCGATATTCTTAGTTCCGTAAAAGAAAATTTTACACTCGAAAGCAATGCGGAAATCACGGTTGAAGTAAACCCTGACAGCGGAAAAAAACTTGATTTTGCCTTAATGAAAAGTACAGGCTTTAACCGCTTGTCAATCGGTATGCAAAGCGCAGTACCCGCCGAATTAAAAAAGCTCGGCAGAATACACACCGCCGAAGACGCAAAACATACGGCAGAGCTTGCACAAGCTACGGGAATTACCAACATTTCGCTTGACCTTATGACAGGCATTCCTCTGCAAACAAAGGAAACTCTAAAACAATCCGTTGACTTTTGCGCTCAATGCGGAGTTACTCATATTTCATCGTATATTTTAAAAATTGAGGAAAACACAAAATTTGCGCAAATAGAATCAAAATTAAATCTTCCGAGCGATGACGAGCAGGCCGAACTCTACCTATATACAGTTGAATTGCTTGAACAATACGGATATATGCAATATGAAATTTCAAATTTTGCAAAAAAAGGTTTTGAAAGCAGACATAATTCAAGCTATTGGGAGTGCGGCGAGTACATCGGAATAGGCCCGTCCGCCCATTCGTTCTTTAACGGTAAAAGATTTTTCTATGACAGAAGTATAGAGAATTTCAAAGCAAACAAAATTATCAATGACGGCGAGGGCGGCACTGCCGAAGAATTTATTATGCTGTCTTTGCGATTAAAAAAGGGACTCGATACCGAAGAATATGCCAAAAAATACGGTACTCCGTTGCCGCAGAGTTTTTTCAAAAAAACTGATTTGTATGTAAAAAACGGTTTTATGGAACACAACGGCACTTCTTTTTCTTTTACTCCAAAAGGCTTTTTGGTTTCAAACACAATACTCGCCGATTTAATATAACTTAATTTTTAACAATTTTATAAAATAATGTTAATTTTAATTTCGTTGCCGTAACAACATATTTGCCGACCGAAAAATATTATACTTATACCACAAGGTAAGTAATTACAACAACTTACAATTGTATAAATAAATATTTTGGAGGCAACTATGGATTATAAAATGTTTTGTTATCAATGTCAGGAAACAGCTAATTGTTCAGGCTGTACAGTAAGTGGTGTATGCGGCAAAAAGCCTGATACCGCAAATATGCAGGACTTGCTCGTATATGTTACAAAGGGCATTTCGGCAGTTACCACACTAATTAGAGCAGAGGGAAAACAGATTGACAAAAGCATAAATCATCTTATTACTCTCAACCTTTTCACAACAATTACAAACGCAAATTTTGACAAAGATGTTATCGTTGAACGCATTAAAACAACCCTCAAAGTAAAAGAGAATTTGTTAAAAGAAGTTTCCGATAAATCAGCACTTCCAAGCGCATCTTTATGGAACGGAAATGAAAGTGAATTTGCGGCAAAAGCGGCTACAGTCGGCGTACTTGCCACAGAAAACGAAGACATAAGAAGTCTTAGGGAACTTATAACCTACGGTTTAAAGGGACTTTCGGCATACAGCAAACACGCAAATGTTCTTATGGAAGACAATGAAGAGCTTGACGCTTTCTTACAGAGAGCGCTGTCAATGTTGCTTGACGATACACTGTCCGTTGACGACCTTGTAGCACTGACGCTTGAAACAGGTAAATTCGGCGTTGACGGAATGGCTATGCTTGACAAAGCCAATACTTCCGCATACGGTAATCCCGAAATTACAAAAGTCAACATCGGTGTACGCAGTAACCCTGCAATTCTTGTTTCGGGTCACGATCTTCGAGATCTTGAAATGCTTTTAGAACAGACAAAAGATACAGGAGTAGATGTTTACACTCATTCGGAAATGTTGCCTGCGCACTACTACCCTACTTTTAAAAAATACAGCCATTTTGTCGGCAATTACGGCAACGCATGGTGGAAACAAAAAGAAGAGTTTGAGAGCTTTAACGGCGCAATTCTTATGACTACAAACTGTATTGTACCGCCAAAGGACAGCTACAAAGGCAGAATGTTTACAACAGGCGCAGCGGGCTATCCGGGTGTAAAACACATCGGCGGCGAAATCGGAGAAATAAAAGATTTTTCGGAAATCATTGAAGTTGCAAAAAAATGCAAACCTCCCGTTGAAATCGAAAGAGGCGAGATTGTAGGCGGATTTGCTCATAATCAGGTACTTTCTCTTGCAGATAAAATCGTAGAGGCCGTGCAGAACGGCGACATCAAGAAATTCATTGTAATGGCAGGCTGTGACGGCAGAGCAAAGTCAAGAAATTACTACACCGAATTTGCAAAAGCATTGCCAAAAGATACGGTAATTCTCACCGCAGGCTGTGCAAAATACAAATACAATAAACTTAATCTCGGCGATATAAACGGTATTCCCCGTGTTCTCGATGCAGGTCAGTGCAACGATTCCTACTCGCTTGCGGTTATTGCACTTAAGCTAAAAGAAGTGTTCGGTCTTGATGACATTAATGAACTTCCAATTATCTACAATATTGCCTGGTATGAGCAAAAAGCCGTAATCGTTCTTCTCTCTTTGCTTTACCTCGGAGTCAAAAACATCCATCTCGGCCCTACACTCCCTGCTTTCCTCTCTCCGAATGTATTAAATGTACTTGTAGAAAACTTCGGAATAAGCGGTATCGGTTCTGTAGAGGACGATATAAAACTTTTCTTTAATAAGTAAGATTGGTGTTTAACGCACGGTTATTATTAAATAATTATAAGAGTTCGTCAAATTTTTCACTGACTGATATTTACCCCAACTTTTGATAAAAATAAAAATCACGGGCAAAACATTCTGCTTGTTTTGCCCGATTTGCTTATATATCAAAAAACAGCCGCATTGCTGCGGCTGTCCTCAGTTTTTATGAAGTTTTGAAATTATCGTGAAAACACGGTGTTATCAATGTAACTCGGGTTATCAGCCAACCTTGGCATCTGCTGTATCACCAAAGAAATTGAATCTGAAAAGTTTGCTTTCATCATTCTTATTATCACAGATGATGCTTGCCTCTGCAATTCTGCCGCCCTCAATAAGCTTTGTTAAGCCAACGAGCTGACAAAGTTTGCTCTTAAGGTTTAATCTGTCGCCTTCGCTTGTAACGAGATATACATTGCCCTCGCAGGTATCGAGCACGGCGAGGAATTTGGTTACATCAATGTCGTGTAAATTAAGGATTGGTGTCATAAAAATTTCCTCCTTTAAAAATATCAATTTTTATTTTTTCGTGCGCCATTTACCATTTGGCAAAATCTAGACTTAAATTCGACTTAATTAATTTTACTCGAGTAATGTGACTGTTTAATCAGCCGATAGTCAAGCGGACTATTTACTTGACAATTATTATTATACTCAAAAGTTCGTGAAAGTCAACATTTTTTAAAATATTTATTTGTATAATATGCTGCTCAAATGTACATATCAACTAATTTAAAGTTGATATTTTTGTCTATATATCATAACAGTTAGAACATATGTTTACATTTTCTTCATTTGCTTTTTACATTATTTAATCATCTTTACTATTATAAAAGGATACTTAGAACAATATTTTGACTTTTTTAACAAAGTTGTATTTTTCATAAACAGAATAATATGTCTATTACAATTGACTAAAAACAAAAATAATACTATAATTACACTAAAAGATGAGGTGAATACATTGATAAAGCTCTATTTAGCTGATATTTCAGTTCTTTGCGACCCCTTGAATGATAACGGTAAAATTTCTCTTTTACCTCAAGAAAGGCAAATAAAGATACTAAGATATAAACTTGCCGACGATCGCAAACGCTCGCTCGGAGCAGGTTTAATTATAAATAAAATTCTCAATGAGAATAATATTGACATAAATTCAATTTATTACGGCAGTAACGGCAAACCGTATGTTGATAAAATTTTCTTTAATGCGGCTCACTCCGGTAACTTTGCTTTCGGAGTCAGTTCCGATAAGGAGATAGGCTGTGATGTTGAAATCATTAAAAAACCTCGCCTTGACGTTGCAAAAAGATTTTTCACCGAAAATGAATACAATTATATTATTCATTCGGAAAATACAAGCAATGCATTTTACAAACTTTGGACGATTAAAGAAAGTTATATAAAGCAGAGTGGCGAGGGATTGCGAACACCTCTCAACAGTTTTGAAATTAATATAAATAAAGATACCATTACCGTTTCTGAAAATAACAAGGAGAAAAATTGCTATATCACCCACTTTGAATTTAAAAATCATTCATTTGCCATATGCAGTATGGAAGAACCTCCGCTTGAAATTGAATTTAATTACTTATAAAGTAGTTCTGTTCAAAATGTTTTATAATCATTTAAGTAAAAGCGTGTACTAACAATAACTTGCAAAGCAAAACGCTCCAACTGCAATTAAACAGTCGGAGCGTTTTTATAATAGGTAGATTAATGATTGAATCTTGATAAAAATGCCTGTGTTCTCGGATTTTGCGGATTATTGATTACTTGTTCGGGTGTACCTTGCTCGGCAATTACACCGTCAGCCATAAAGATAATTTTATCTGCAACATCTCTTGCAAACTCAATCTCATGAGTAACAACAATCATTGTACTGTCAGAAGTTTTAAGACTTCTAATAACATTGAGCACCTCGCCTGTAAGTTCAGGGTCAAGTGCCGATGTAGGCTCGTCAAAGCACAAAACATCAGGATTAAGAGCAAGCGCTCTTGCAATGGCAACTCGCTGTTGCTGACCGCCGCTTAGGTTACAGGGATACGATTCGCTCTTCTCCGAAAGTCCCACTTTTTCGAGCAAGCTCAATGCGGTTTCTCGGATAATTTTTTGTGCGTCTTTATGATTTTTCGCACCCATATATTCGCCTGTCTGCTTTATCTGTTCTTTTGCCGCAAGGCGTGGAGCAAGCATAATATTGTCAATTACGCTGTACTGCGGGAAAAGATTAAAAGACTGAAACACCAGTCCGAAATGCAGTCTGTTTTTGCGAATTTGCGACTCACTGTTTTTGCCGGAATCATTGCTGTCAAAAAGCACCTTATCCCCTACACTGATTTTGCCGTTCTGCGGAGTTTCAAGAAAATTAAGGCATCTTAAAAGTGTGGTTTTGCCCGAACCGGAAGAACCGATAATTGCAAGCACCTCGCCTTTCTCAAGCGAAAAGCTGATGTCTTTCAGGACGGGAGTTTTGCCGTAGCTTTTACGGATATTTTCAACGCTTAACAATGACATAACTGCCCCTCCTTAACCTTTGTAATAATCGAGCTTTTTCTCTATAAACGAGAAAAGAATTGTTAAAACACCGCAGAACACAAGGTAAAATACCGCCGAGTAGAACAACGGCCAAATAAGTCCCTGCATTGAGAAGTCTTTTGCCATCATCAAAATTTCAGGAATAGCGATAACGCTTGAAAGTGATGTATCCTTTACAAGCGTAATAATTTCGTTGCCGATCGGTGCTGTGATTTTCTTTACAACCTGCATAAGCACAACCTTAAAGAAAATCTGCGGCTTAGTCATACCAAGCACCTGTCCTGCCTCATACTGTCCCTTTGGCACAGACTCAATACCGCCACGGTATATTTCAGAAAAATATGCCGAATAGTTAATAATAAATGCTATAAGCGCCGCATTTATTCTTGAAAAATTGAATCCGCCATTTGTCATAAGCGGGGGAACATAGAACACAACAAAAAGCTGGAGCATAAGAGGTGTGCCTCTGATTATCCACACAAAAGTTTTTGTAATCCACTTAATCGGTTTAAATTTTGACATTGAACCCATAGAAACAATAAGTCCAAGCGGCATAGCCGCAAGAATTGTCACTATAAAGATAAGGCAGTTTTGTCCAAAACCCTCTAAAAGGCTGTTTGTAACATTTATAAACTGGTTCATAATTATTTTGCCTTTACAAGGAGTAAATCCTGAAGATTATATTTTTCTGCAATCTGCTCAAGTGAACCGTCGTCGGCGCAAGCCTGAATAGCGTCATTGAGTTTTGCAAGAGTTTCTTTGCCGTCCTTACGGAGTGCGATACCGTACTGTTCAGGTGAGAAAGCCTTGTCAGAAACTACCTTAAGGTCTGAATAATCAGAACCCTCTGCAAGTGTACCGATTGACATTACATAGTCGATAACCGCAACATCAGCTGTGCCCGACTTAACCTCAAGCAAAGCCTTTGCCTGTGAATCAACTGAAACATAATCGGCGCTTGTAAAGAATTCATCACTCTGGGCAACCTCTTCACCTGCTGACTTCTTCTCTGCAACGACAGTCTTACCCTTAAGTGCATCTGCCGATGTAAGCTGATCCGCAATGTCTGCCTTAGCAACCATAACCTGCTTATTCTCCATATACGGAGTTGAAATGCTCATATTTTCCTTACGCTCTTCTGTAATTGTAAGACCGTTCCAGATGCAGTCAATAGTCTTTGCATTAAGCTCTACTTCCTTTGAATCCCAGTCAATCTTCTGGAACTTAGGTGTAACGCCCATCTTTTCGCAAACCTTTGTAGCAAACTCTGTTTCAAAACCTGTGAGATTGCCGTTTTCGTCCATATAGTTCATCGGCTCAAAATATGTAATACCGATTACAAATTCGCCTTTATTCTGAATATAAGTCCAATCGTTTTCAGTTTCCGAAGAACCTTTAGCGGTTGTTGAATTTGAACCGCCGCAACCTGCAAGAGCAGTTGCCGCCATAACACCTGCAAGTAATAAAGCTGAAATCTTTTTCATAAATGTTTTCCTCCATAATTTAACTTAGCGAAAAGCTACACTATATTATAGCATTATCACATTAGCAAAGTAAAGTGTTTTCGACAGATTTTTCCCTGTTATCGTAAATTTTATAACATTATTACAATCTGCAAGTTTGCAAAATTGCAATCGGATAACAGTTTCTTAAAAAACAAACCTGTTTTATTCTAAATGTTGGGGTAAAAATAATAAATAATGGTTTAGCAAATTGTTTCGACAAGCAATTATAAAAGTTTGGTCAACCTTTTCAAAGGTTGTGGGTGTGGGCAAAGCCCACAAATACTTTCAGTTTACGCAATCTAACGATAGCCAAACAGCTTGCGGTTTGGGGCTTGAACACAATGGCGTTAGCCTTTAAATGCGACAGCAACAAGAAAAGAAATTAGTTATTTCACTAATAAAATATAGGTCTTTTTTTAATGGCTGTCGCCTGTTTTTTCAAGCTTAAGTTTTAGCACGCAACAGCGAGCTGTTTGCGCCTGATAAATTGTTATATCGGAAGATTTTTATGGGCTCTGCCCAAACCCGCTATTTTTGAAAAAATTGAGTAAACTTATTTGTTTTTTGGAGGATAATTTGGCGTTAGCTAAATTTCAATGCCCGACCGACACTCCCTAAACCATAATTTTCCCAACTATAAAAAGCCAAAAAGAAAACGGCACTGATAAAAAGTGCCGTTTTAAAGTTAAAATAATCAGCCAAGCTTTGCGGCAAGGAGATTACCCATATTGTACATACCTGCGTTCTGATCTGCAAGATAAACAGCGGCATTTACTGCGCCGACTGCAAATACCTCTTTTGATTGAGCCTGATGTGAAATAGTTACCACCTCATCGTGACCCGCAAAAATAACCTCGTGTTCGCCAACAATAGTACCGCCTCTTACAGAGTGAATACCGATTTCATTCTTAGAACGCTTTTTGCGGTAAGAATGGCGGTCATAAACATACTGCGGTTCTTCTGCAAGTGTGTCGGAAATGCCGTCTGCAATCATAAGTGCAGTACCGCTTGGAGCGTCAATTTTCTGATTGTGGTGTTTCTCTACGATTTCAATATCGAAATCTGCCGCACCGAGAATCTTTGCAGCCTCTTTTGAAAGCTCAATAAGAAGATTGATACCGAGCGACATATTTCCCGAATAGAAAACAGCTACGCTTTCCGACGCTTTTTTTATTTTTTCAACCTGCTCAGGTGAATAACCTGTTGTGCAAAGTACGCAAGGAATTTTTTTCTCAAGCGCATATGCGAGAATATCGTCAAGAGATGCAGGATTTGAAAAATCTATAATAACATCAGCCTTTTTGTCTGATACGGCAAGGCTCTCAAATACAGGATAATCGTATGCAGGTGTTCCGAAAGGATCTGCGCCGAAAACAATTTCACAGTCATTTCTTGACTGAACAGCCGAAGTAACGGCCTTACCCATTTTTCCGTTACAGCCTACAAGAGCTATATTTACCATTTTAAACTTCCCCTTTTGTACGAATTACTTTACGTGCTTGCCGAGAAGATCGTACTTAGCAAGGCAATCCTTAAGATCGTGATAGCCTGCTGCGCTCATAGGAACGAGCGGAAGTCTGCACTCACCGCAGTCAAAGCCAAAGAGGTTCATAGCTGTCTTAATCGGAATAGGATTTACATCGTTGAACATAATGTTCATAAGCTCAAGGTAGTGGAAGTGGAGCTTTTGAGCCTCTGCAAAGTCATTTTCAAGGCAAAGCTGACAAATCTTGTGCATTTCAGCAGGGCAAATGTTTGCAAATACTGAAATTACACCCAAAGCGCCGAGTGACATAAACGGAACTGTCTGGTCGTCATTACCCGAATAAATGTCAAGATTATCTCCGCAAAGTGAACGAATGAGCGCAACCTGTGAAATATTGCCGCTTGCCTCTTTTGCAGCAACAATATTAGGGTGCTTGCAAAGCTCCTCATATGTCTTTGGCTGAATGTTACAGCCTGTTCTTGACGGAACATTATAAAGAATGATAGGAAGGTCAACTGCGTCTGCAATTACATTGAAGTGCTTTACAAGACCTGCCTGTGAAGTTTTATTGTAATATGGAGTTACACAAAGGAGTGCGTCTGCGCCGGTTTTCTCTGCAGACTTAGAAAGCATAACGGCAGTTGAAGTATCATTGCTGCCTGTGCCTGCAATAACAGGAATTCTTCCGTTGATTTTCTCTGACACGAAAGAAAGCACTTTGCAGTGTTCTTCCTCCGAAAGAGTTGCTGCCTCGCCTGTTGTACCGCAAGCGATAATGGCATCTGTACCGTTTTCAACATGGAATTCAAGCAACTGCTCAAGTACATCATAATTTACGCTGCCGTCAGAATTCATAGGTGTTACAAGAGCAACACCGGAACCTGTGAAAATGTGATTTCCCATAATTTACCTCCATTTAAGATTTTTAATTTAAAATTAAATTTTATAAAGCTGACGGCTTAAATCAGTCCATATAGCCTTCAGCGCAAAGGAGCTCTGCAAGCAATACTGCGCCGCCTGCTGCGCCTCTTAATGTGTTGTGTGACATACATACAAACTTGTAGTCATACTGTGTGTCTTCTCTGAGTCTGCCTACAGAAACAGCCATACCGTTCTCAAGGTTTCTCTCGCTCTTAATCTGTGGACGATCAGGCTCTGTAAAGTAGTGTAAGAACTGCTTTGGTGCACTCGGAAGCTCAAGCTCCTGTGCTCTGCCCTTGTATGATTCCCAAATCTTGATGATTTCATCTACTGATGGTTTCTTTACGCCGTCCTTAAATGACATAAATACAGCAGCTGTGTGACCGTCTGAAACAGGTACACGAATGCACTGAGCTGTGATGGCAATATCGTCTGTCTTAACGATTTTGCCGTTCTCAATATGGCCCCAAATCTTGAGCGGCTCCTGCTCTGACTTCTCTTCCTCACCGCCGATGTAAGGAATAACATTATCTATCATTTCAGGCCATGTCTTAAATGTTTTGCCTGCACCTGAAATTGCCTGATATGTGCAAGCGAGAACCTTATTTACACCAAGCTCCTTGAGTGGGTGAATAGCAGGAACATAGCTCTGAAGTGAACAGTTAGACTTAACGGCAATAAAGCCTCTCTTTGTGCCGAGTCTTTTTCTCTGCTCGTCAATAATTTTGATATGATCTGCATTAATCTCCGGAATAACCATAGGAACATCCGGAGTAAATCTGTGTGCCGAGTTATTAGAAACGATTGGGCACTCTGCCTTTGCATATCTCTCTTCAAGAGCTTTGATTTCGTCTTTCTTCATATTTACAGCGCAGAAACAGAAGTCAACCTGTGAAGCAACCTCTTCAACATTCTCTGCGTCAACAATTACCATATCTTTATATTTCTCTGGAAGATCCTTTGTCATATGCCATCTTCCCTCAACTACATCACCGTATTTTTTACCGGCACTTCTTGCACTTGCCGCAAGAACCTTTACCTCAAACCATGGGTGATTCTCAAGAAGGAGAGCAAAACGCTGACCAACCATACCTGTTGCACCGATAATACCAACTTTAAATTTCTTCTGATTCACAACAATTCCTCCGAATGAAATATTTTTTATAAAAAGCAGTTGCCTTATTTGATAAAATATTATATTATTAAGACAGTGTGTTTTGCAATGCCGAGCTTTGTCGAACAAACGCACAAACTGCTCATATTAAATTATAATATATCATTTAATATTTATAATGTCAATTATTTTTGCAATCACAAACACAATTTTTATAAATTTTCAGCCTCATTTTCGAGGTTTTTTCTTGAGAGGAACTAAAAATGAAAACAAGTGATTTTTATTACGATTTACCGAAAGAACTTATCGCTCAAACCCCCGTCGAACCCCGTGACAGTTCAAGACTTATGCTGCTTGACAGAAACACAGGTGAAATTGACCACAAGCATTTTTACGATATTATAGACAGCTTAAACCCCGGAGATTTGCTTGTGGCAAACGATTCACGAGTTTTGCCTGCAAGAATTTATGGCATAAAGGACGAAACAGGCGCAAGAGTTGAATTTTTGCTGTTAAGACAGATTACCGGCAACCGTTGGGAGGCGCTCTGCAAACCCGGTAAAAAAGCCAAAGAGGGCGCTTCTTTTACTTTCGGTGACGGACTTTTAAAAGCTACCGTTGCAGAAGTAAAAGATGACGGCAACAGAATAGTTGACTTTGAATGTGACGAAAACTTTTTCAGCACACTTGACAAAATCGGTCAGATGCCGCTTCCTCCTTATATTACGGAGGAGCTTAAAGACAAAGAGCGTTACCAGACAGTTTACAGTCACGAATTAGGTTCTGCCGCCGCTCCCACAGCAGGACTTCACTTTACAAAAGAGCTTATGCAAAGAATAAAGGATAAAGGCGTAAATATTGCTTATGTTACACTGCATGTCGGTCTGGGAACATTCCGTCCCGTAAAGGTAGATGATGTAACAAAGCATAAAATGCACAGCGAACATTACGAAATTCCGCAAGAAACCGCAAAACTTATTAATGAAACAAAGAAAAACGGCGGCAGAGTAATTGCAGTCGGCACAACTTCCTGCCGTACTCTTGAAAGTGTTGCGTCATTCTACGGAGAAATTAAACCGTGCGAGGGATTTACGGATATATTCATTTATCCGGGTTATGAGTTTAAAGTGCTTGACGGACTTATCACAAACTTCCACCTCCCGGAGAGCACACTTATTATGCTTGTAAGCGCTTTTGCGGGCTATGATAATGTGATGAATGCGTACAAAACCGCCGTTGAAGAAAAATACAGATTTTTTTCATTCGGCGATGCAATGTTCATTTCTTAATTAAAAACATTATTATTGCGAATTAAAAGGAGATTTCTATAATATGTTAAAAATTATTAAAACAGAGGGAAACGCTCGCCGAGGCGAATTTGTTACACCTCACGGCACCGTGCAAACTCCTGCGTTTATGAATGTTGCCACCTGCGGAGCAATCAAAGGCGCAGTTTCCGCACTTGATTTAAAGCAGATAAAATGTCAGGTTCAGCTTTGCAACACATATCACCTGCACCTAAGACCGGGTGACGAAAAAGTCAAACAAATGGGCGGACTTCACAAATTCACCCGTTGGGACGGTCCTATCCTCACCGACAGCGGCGGATTTCAGGTTTTCTCGCTTGCAAAGCTAAGAAATATTAAAGAAGAGGGCGTTTATTTCAACTCTCATATTGACGGCAGAAAAATTTTTATGGGGCCTGAGGAAAGTATGCGTATTCAGTCAAACCTCGGCTCTACAATAGCAATGGCTTTTGACGAGTGTGTAGAAAACCCATCTCCGTATGACTATACAAAGAAAAGCGTTGAGCGTACAACACGCTGGCTTAAAAGATGTATAGCAGAAATGAACCGTCTTAACTCGCTTGAAGATACAATCAACCGTGAGCAAATGCTCTTCGGCATAAATCAGGGCGGCATTTACAATGACTTGCGTATTAATCATATGAAGGAAATTGCAGACCTTGACCTTCCGGGCTATTCAATCGGCGGTCTTGCTGTCGGAGAACCTACGGAAAAAATGTATGAAATCATCGAAGCAGTTGAGCCTTATGCACCGAAAGACAAACCGAGATACCTTATGGGCGTAGGTACTCCCGTAAACATTCTTGAGGGAATCGCAAGAGGCATTGACATTTTTGACTGTGTAATGCCAAGCCGTAACGCAAGACACGGACAGTTGTTTACATGGGAGGGTGTGCGCAACATTAACAACGCAAAATACGAAGTTGACGAACGCCCGATTGACGAGCATTGCGACTGCCCTGTTTGTCAAAACTTTTCAAGAGCATATATACGACACCTCCTCAAAAGCGGTGAAATGCTCGGTATGCGCCTTGCCGTTCTTCACAATCTGTACTTTTATAATAATCTTACGGCAGTTATCAGAGAACAGCTTGACAACGGCACTTTCACAGAATTTTACAATAAATATCGCAATATTCTCGGAGTGAGAATTTAATACCGATATTTTTTAAAAAACTTCTTGCAAGATTAATATAAAGCTGTTATAATCAATGTAATGTATGAAAGGAATGACTGCTATGAATTTTTTAAATCAGGTTGTACTTGCTGACGCTGCTTCTGGCAACGCTTTCGGTACATACGGTATGATTCTTATTTGGGTTTTGGTATTCGCTGCAATGTACTTCTTTATTTTGCGCCCAAGCTCAAAGAAGAAAAAAGAAGAAGCACAGATGAGAAACTCTCTTGAAATCGGTGATGAAATTACAACAATCGGCGGCATTATGGGCAGAGTTGTTGCAATTAAAGATGATGAGGACGCTATCATTATTGAAACAGGTTCCGACAGAGTTAAAATGAAATTTAAAAAGTGGTGCATCTCTACTGTTGATACAGTTAAGGAAGCTCCCGCAAAAGAGAAATCTTCTGATAAAGAAGAAAAGACAGAGAAAAAAGGTCTTTTCGGTAAAAAGAAAAAGGACGAAGAGGACAAGTAATCTAATCTTTTCGTTTCATTCACTTAGTTTTTGAATTAAATAACTTTCCCTCGAATATATATGAGTATATTAATATTTATATTATTCGGGGGAATTTTTATGTCTGATAAAAAACAACTCATAAAATCGGTTTTTGTAGGTGTACTTACATCCGCACTTACGGAAATTATACTTATGTCGCTGTTCTCCGTACTGATAATAACCTCGGGGTTACTGCCTGCCGATATTACCGACTACATAATGGTGGCAGTCACAGCTATGTCGGTATTCTGCGGCGGATTTATCTGTGCAAAAGTCAATAAATCTTCCGGATTAATATGCGGTTTACTCACAGCAGCGGCGGTATTTGTAATTATTACCGTAATCGGGCTTTTGCAAAGCGAAGCCGTACTTACCCCTCTTTCTCTGATTAAACTCGGCGCAATGCTTATCTGCGGCTGTGCGGGCGGTGTATTGGGAGTTAATCAAAAAGAAAAGGTATTTATAAAATAAAAATGTAATTTTAACGATTTTAAATTATTTTGCTTAACTCGTGCAATAAACCATAATTTATTAATATTATCCAAGCATTTGGAACAGAACTAATTATTTTTCTTTATACATTTTCTTTATACAAAATATGACAGAGCTTTGAGTTTTTGAATCAAAGCTCTGTTTTTTGTAAAAATTTACAAGTTTGTTTACAAAATATTCATAAACTATTCAGAAAAAAATATAGAAAAAAATCCTGTAATATGATATAATAGCATAATACGGAAGTGTGCCGTAATGAAGGTATATGAAAACAATACATTTGTGTAATAGATAGGATGTGTAAAAATGGCCAGAGGTATTAAATTACCGGAAGAATTAAAAGATTGGAAAATCACTTCGCTTGTTTCCGAAAAGAAAGGGCAAAATAAATATCGAATTGTAAAAAAAGACAGCAACGGCGAGGTTTTCGCTAACCTGTTCCATATTTTTGCATACGGTAATCACTACAGCAATGAGAAAGCCGATTTTTTTGAAGATGAAGTTAATTTTCTCAATTCCATAGCTGATAAAAAAGAATATTTCACCTGCTTTGGCGCTTATCTTTATGATAATCCGTCAAAAGAAAAAGCAGATATGTATATTGCTACAGAGGAACTTGAACCTCTTTCAAAAGTAATGCGCAGTAAAAACTTTACTGACGACGAAATTACCGATTTCGGCTTGCAGATGGCTGAAATTCTTATGTTTCTCGAAGAAAAAAATATTTTTCACGGCAATATCCGCCCGGAAAATATTTTTGTAACCGCAGACGGTAAGTACAAGCTCGGAGGCTTTTCCGATTTTGAATGTAAAGCATCTGACCTTGACTTCTCAGCACCCGAAGTTGCAGAAGGCAGAAATCCTGACCTTACTACAGATATTTACTCCGTAGGTCTTATTATGTACTGCCTTGCAAACAATAAGGCTTTACCTTTCGAGGGCGGTCTTACAACTAAATCGGAAGCTGTTAAAATGCGTACCGACGGTACGGCAATTACCGCTCCTAAAAACGGCAACGAAAAGCTGAAAAGTATTATCGTTATAGCTATTCAGCCGAAAAACGAAAACAGATGGAAAAATGCCGTTAATATGAAAAACGCTTTGCTTGCGTCTTGCGGAAAACTTACTGCAGAACCCGAAAAAGCACAGGAAAAACAGGAAGAAAAAGAAACTCCCGCAGTAACGGGCGCAGTGCCGACACTTTTTGAACAGGCAGAAAAAGCCGAAAAGGACAAAAAAGCAGAAGACAATACAGAAAAATCCACACAGCCGGAAGAAACAAAAGAACCTGTTGAAAATAAACCCGATGTACCTGTTGTTAAGGAAGATGAAGCAAAGGTTACGGAAACAAATTCGGAAGATACCGCAAAAATTAAACCGCAGACTGCTGAAAAAGAAAATTCTGTTGCTCCCGTTGTTCCTATTTCAAACGATGTTTTTGACGAGTACGAGGTAACAAAAAAGCCCGATACCCAAGTAAAAGCATCTACTAAGGATTACGGTTCGTTCTTTGATGACATTGACGATACAGACAGCAAAAAGGCAGAACCTGTAAAAAATACCGTTTCGGAAACCGAAACAAAGAAATCGGAACCTGTAAAGCAGAAACCCGAAAAGAATGAAATCAAAAGCAGTATTCCGATTGATTATAAATCTAAAAACGCAAAAAATGCAGAAACGGACGAAAAGCCACGCAAAAAGGGCACTACAATTGCAATAATCACGGTCAGCGTAATTATTATACTTGCAGTTCTCGGCTTTGTCGGATACATTGTTTACAATGAGATTTTTGCTGAAAAAATCAATAATACAAAGCCTGCCACGGCAGACGAGATAACAACAGCGGCAACTACCGTGCCTCCTACGACGGTTGCACCGACTACTCAACCTGCAACCGTTGCGGAAAAAGAGATTATTTCAGTTATCGGATATGACTACGAAAGCGCTAAAAATAAACTTGAGGAGCAAGGCTTTAAAGTTGCGGAGGGCAATCACCTTTATAGCACACTTTACAGCGAGGGATATGTAATTTCTCAAAATCCCGAATCAGGCACAAAGGCAAAACCGGGCACTGTAATTACACTTGATATTTCACTCGGCGAAGAGTATGTTGAACCCGAAACCACAGCACCAGAAGAATCAAGTCAGAGTTCTGCGACCGAAAACAATTTTATCTTTGCAAACAGCGATTCTTCATATATCAGTCAGTCAGAAGTAAAAGACCTTAGCGACAACGATCTTGAGCTTGCACTCAATGAAATTTACGCTAAGAGAGGCTGGATATTCTCCGACCCGGAGCTTTCCGCTTACTTTAATTCACAGTCATGGTACACACCACGCTACACTTCTTCGGAGTTTTCTAAGAATGTAACATTTAACGAATATGAGCAGGCTAACATTCAGCTTATTATAAATGAGCAAAAGAGCAGGGGTATTCGCTGATAACCACAGACACAAAAACATTAAAAGGATAAATCATTTATGAAAAAATTTTTTATTAAATTATTTAAAAATAAATTATTTGTTTCCTTTGCAGTAAATGCTTTGATAATGGTTTTTTGCATATATGTTTCTTCGTTTTCATACGACTCTTACAAAGACTATGAAAATTCTCTGCTTATTTCACATTATCACATACCGTACAACAATACAGTCAACTACTTACTCGCATTTGCTGTAAGCAGTATTCAATATATTTTTTCCACAATCAATATTTTTGTATTTGCACAGGTAATATTCGGCTGGCTTGCCTTTTCATCTATCACCTATGCGCTGACCGATAAATTCGGATACAAAATAGGAATTGTATTTTCTGTATTTTTAAACATTTTATTTGCACTTAACCACTATGCAGACATAGCAAGTCAAAAGACATCCGCTATTATGCTTACTGCGGGTTTTCTGCTTATGTTTAATGCAATCAGACGAAAAAGATACAGATTTATGTGCCTGCTTGGCGCAATTGAAATTTTGATTGGCTCGTTCTACTGCTTTGAACTTTTCTTTGTTGCATTGGCGTTTGCGATTGTTTATCTTATTGCCGACCTTATTGCAAAAGGTAAATATAAAATCAAATTTCATAAGTTTATGTGGTATTTCAGACCTTTTCTCATTTTATTCGTTCTTATTACGGTTTTGACTTTTGCTCTGCATAACTACTCCGTAGCAGTCAATACTCAAAACGATACTTTAAAAGGCAACTATGAATACCATCAACTGACAGAGAAAATCGCTAATTTTCCTTATCCCGATTACAGCAAGAACAAAGAGGCTTTTAGCAATGTGGGAATAACAAAAACAGAGTACGAACTTCTCAAAGACGGTTATTACGATGAAAGCACACCGATTAATCTTGATGCGTTAAAACTTGTTGATTCACTGCAAAAGCAGAACAACAATCTTATTACAATTTGGGACAGCTTTGTGGATTTCCTTTCATCAAGCGGAGTAAGTCTTGCCTCGTTTGATAATGACGCAATGCTTATCATAATCTACATTATATTCGTTACACTGTTCCTTGTTTTTCACAAGAAAACTCATATGTTCTTCCCTATCCTGATAACTTTACAGCTCATTGTTTCAAACTCTTTACTGAGATATTTGTTCAACAGTTACTATTACACTGTATATATTTCGTGGATAATGGCTTATTGCGTACTTTTGTACAGCATAGATTTTACAGCGTTTAAAGACGGTTGTAATGCAATGCTGAAAGCCGCAAGAAAAGGAACTTTCTTTGTATCGGCTATGCTTGTTGTAACACTGCTACTTGTAAACTGCCTTGTTTATCAGTCGCACCTGCACAACAACATAGATACCAAAAGCCGACCGAGCAGACTGTATGTTGAGGTCGAAAGACATCCCGAAAGATTCTATATACTTGATACAAAGACTGCAATTGAATACACAAAATATTCAACAAACTATGTCCATCCTATGTGGGGCTTTAAATCCTCATATTTGAGCAATGTTGACAGCTTTGGATATATGCATCATAATTCGGTGCTCAACAAAAAGGGAGCAGACAGTGTGTACCGGGCGGCTATAAGTATAAAAAATGTTTATGTTATTGACAACTACATCACCTATAAAAAAGAAAACTACTTAAAGAAATATTACTCGACAGAAGAAAACAAAAGTTATTTCTATAAACTTGAAACCGAAATTGACGGTTACAAAATTTATTCGGTAGTTTAATAAAGAAAACGCTTTAGCAAGCTTAATTGTTGCTAAAGCGTTTTTTGTACAGTGCAATGAATACGCAAGTGCTTTGCTTAGTAGATTTCTCCCGGACAGATATGTAAACTTAAATCTATAAATTAAAAAGTGCCGCACCCATTTAGGATGCAGCACCTATGTTAGATACTAATTTGAACTTGTTGAGGTTGTATTTCCTGTTATAAGCTCCTCATAAATAAACTCCGCAAAAAGTTTTCTCTGGGTTTCAAGATCCGAGAATGCAATTACCGAACCTACAGGAGTATCGTTCATATAATACCACTGACCTTCTTCAGGTACTGTGTATTGTTCAACCGAATATGTGAGGTATGTCATTGAATGTGATACAAGCGCTGTAATTTCATCTTTCTTGAGGTTTGTTGTAACAAGAGGACCAACCTTACCTACGATTGAAATTATTTGAGTTAAGTCAGCGTCTTTCATATCGTTGAACATTGTTTCAAGTAACTTACGCTGACGTGATGTTCTGTCCCAGTCATCACCGGCAATACCGATTCCTTCTTCGGAAGAATCAAGACCTCTGTTTCTTGCATACCAAAGAGCCTGCTGACCTGTAAGGTGAACCTTGCCCGGTGCGTCAGTTATTGTTGTACGGGTATCCGACTGCTTGTTCTTGTAAAGCTGATAGTTGATGTAATCAATCTCGTCCTGAGTAAGTTCAAGGTCAATACCGCCGAGAACATCAATAATATCAATAAAACTTGCATAGTCAACAACCGCATAACGGTCAACCTTTACGCCGAAGTTTGATTCAATAGTCTGAATTGTAAGTTTCGGACCGCCGTAAGCATAGGCATTTGTAAGTTTGTCATAACCGTAACCGTCAACATATACATAACTGTCACGCTGGAAAGAAGTCATCTTAAGCTTTTTGTGACGGTTGTCAATAGACAACATAATCATTGAGTCGCTTCGGCCGAATTTCTCTCCCTTTGCATTATCCTCACCGAACAGCATAACATTAAGGACTTTTGAATCTTCAAGCAATTCGTCATTGCTAAGCTGCGACTTGCTGAAAGTACCGTCAGATGTAGGCAATGTACTTGAAGTGGCTTTCGTTGAATTATTATCCGAAATATCAACAAACTTAAGCGAATTAAGAACCGAATAATAATAAAGAAGTCCGCTGCCGCCGATAAGCAAAAGAATTGAAAGAACAATTGATGTTATTCTGATTGCTCTGCCCCTCTTTTTGTAAATTTTATTTACCTGCTTATTAGAGCTTATATCGACAAAACCTTCTTTTATTTCGTTATTGTTATCGTGATTTGCCATAACATTCCTCCGAAAAACAAAGATTTAATTATGTTACAATCCGAGCATAACTAATTTAATAATTATACCATATAAGCACAATAATTAATTCTAAATAAGAATTTTATGTCTGATATTTTATAATTTTGTAAAATTATGTAAATATCAGAGGTTTTTTTACTGCATTTCGTCAAGAGAAAGTGAAAATGCAGGTAAAAACTCATTTGTAAACACATCTGCTTCAGGCATATTCATATCGGAAATTGATTTTTCTATGCCGTTTTTAGCCTCTCTGAATTCTTCGTTTCCCATACGCAGTTCTTCTATGCACTTTATAAGAGCAGAAAATCGGTCAGCTGCCTTAACAAACTTTTTGAGTTTTAGGTCATCTTTACCGCTTTGTTTTATAATTTCTTCCATATCTTTTCTGAAATCTTCGGGCAAAAGTGAGCAAAGTCTGTCGGCGGCGGCATTTTCAATTTCTTTGTATGCATCTTTTATTGTATTGTTAAAATACTTTATCGGTGTCGGCATATCTCCTGTAATAATTTCTGTGGTATCGTGGAAAATCGCAAGAATACTTGCTCTTTCAGCATTCAGATTACCTCCGAATTTTTTGTTATGAATAAGCACAAGACAGTGCGCAATCATTGCAACCTGCAAACTGTGCTCGCTTAAATTCTCATATTTTGTATTATTCATAAGTCCCCAGCGATTTATGTATTTCATTCTTGACATCATAGCATAAAAGTTCGACTGTTCCATAGCTGATTTCTCCTGTTTTTTCCAAAAATATAGTGCAAATTACCATACAATGTGGTATAATAAATATTAAGTATAAATTTTAATATAATTATAGCCGTATTTAAAGGCTTTGTAAAGAATTTTGATTTTAATATTAACCCTTTATGGAGGATAATATGGGCAGGCAACTTGAAAGACACACAAATAAAAATCATCACTTTGGATTACAGGCTTTTTTGATAGCTTTGGTAACTGCCTGTGTGCTTATTATTCCGTTTATTATTTTTGACGGCGGAGTGTTTTATTACTACGGTGACTTTAATGTACAGGAAATTCCGTTTTACCAAATGGTACACGATGCGATAAAAAGCGGTAATCTCGGGTGGAATACAACTACGGACTTAGGTTCCGATTTAATTTCAAGTTACAGCTTTTATCTGTTGGGCAGTCCGTTCTTTTGGCTGACAATTCCGTTTCCGAGTGAGGCTGTTCCCTATCTTATAGGCCCATTGTTAATTCTGAAATTATCGCTCGCCTCGCTTTCAGCATATCTTTATTTAAAAAGATATGTACGCCACGGGCAATTTGCCGTTATCGGCGGACTTCTGTATGCATTCTCGGGTTTTTCGATTTATAATATATTCTTTTTCCATTTTCATGAACCTATGATAATGTTTCCGTTACTGCTTGCGGCATTGGATTCATTTTTATTTGATAAAAAGCGTGGCATTTTTGCTCCGGCAGTGTTCTGCGCCTGCGTAGTTAATTACTACTTCTTTACGGGACAAGTTCTGTTTGTGATTATCTACTTCCTTATGCTTGTATTTACAAAAACATATAAATTTTCTATAAAAGAATTTTTACTTCTTGCGGTAGAGGTTTTAACAGGTTTTCTTGCGTCTGCTTTCATACTTTTGCCGTCGGTTCTCGGCATTATGGGCAATCCTCGACTCAACACTCTGCCAAACGGTTGGGACGCACTTGTTCACAGCAGTCCGCAACGGTACTGGCTGTCGATTGCAAGCTTTTTCTTCCCTGCCGATATGCCTGCATTCCCGACATTTACGCCCGATTCAAACTGTAAATGGGCTTCTGTCGCAGGTTGGCTGCCGCTTGTCGGTATGACGGGAGCAATTGCTTATCTGCAATTAAAAAAGCGTGACTGGATAAAGAAAATAATCAGTCTGCTTATAATTATGGCATTTGTCCCTGTTTTAAACTCCGCTTTTCAAATGCTCAACAGCTCAATTTACTATGCAAGATGGTACTATATGCTTGTACTGATGCTCACACTTGCCACAATCCGTGCATTTGAAAGTCATCAGTCCGATTGGGGCAGGGCTGTAAGATGGTCAACGGGAATCACCCTTGCTATGACGGTTCTTATAGGATTTATGCCAAAAATTACCACCGTTACAACAAACGATGTCGAAACAGATGAATGGTCAATCGGCATTGCAGGCGACACACGAAGATTTTGGATATACGCACTCATTGCAGTTGTTTGCATTTTAGGATTTGTGCTTATATTTAAAAAATTCGGTTTCCATACAAAAGCATTTTATATTACAACAACCGTCACACTTTGCTTTACAATTCTGCTCACAAGCGGATTTATTATCGGCTCGGGAACCGCATACAGCTCTACCATAAAGCCGATAAAAGAAAATATAATAAACAAGCGTGACACTATTCATATCGAAGACCTTGACGATGACAGCGTAAGAAGTGATTTTTACGAATGTCCCGATAACACGGCAATGTTTTGGCAGATTAAATCCATCAATTGTTTCCAAAGTTCGGTTTCACCTTCAATTATGGAGTTCTACGATTCTCTCGGAATGACCAGAGATGTTGCCTCACGTCCCGAAACAAATATGTACGGCATACGCTCTTTATTAAGCTGTAAATATCTTTTTGATTATATGGGTGACGATGCCGATATTTCAAAGTCATTTACAGAAAAAGACGGCAAAACAAAAATGCCTTACTGGAAATTCTTAAAAGCGGAAAACGGTTTCAGAATTTACGAAAACACCTGCTACATTCCGATGGGCTTTACCTATGATTCTTTCATTACAAACGAAGAATTTGACCTTATTACAAATTCTCACAAAACCGAGGCTATTCTGTACTCAATGGTTTTAAGCCGTGAGCAGATGCAAAAATATGCCTCTGTTACAGGATATTCCGATAAAGATTATAAATATTTGTACAGTAAAACACCCGAAAAATTTACAAGTAAGGTTAACGATTATTCTTACGATAAAGACACCTATACAAAGATTTGTAAAAGCCACGCCGATAATTCTTGTTCGGAATTTAAATACACTAATAACGGCTTTACTGCCGAGTTTGATAATACGGACGGCAACGAAAATTTACTTTTCTTCAGCGTTCCTTACAGTGACGGTTTTACGGCATATGTAAACGGTAACAAAACAGATATAGAAAAAGTAAATAACGGACTTATGGCTGTTTATATTCCCGAAAATACAAAATGCAGTATTGAGTTTGTTTACGAAACTCCGGGACTTTCCGCAGGTATTCTTATTTCTGTACTTTCAGCCGCAGCATTTGCTGTTTACATTTTATCAATAATTATATTCAGATTAATAAAAAAGAGGAAATAATTACATTCGGAGGATTTTAAAATGATGTTTGGTGACAAAATATTAAAATACAAAGACGAACTTCTTGCAGATCTCAACACGCTCATAGGCTTTGAATCGGTTGCAAACGAAAAGCCCGAAGAATGTCAGAATGCAATAAATTTTATGCTCAAGAGAGCAAATGACTTTGGTCTTACAGGTGAACAGGTTACCGACGAAAGTATGCACATTCAGCTTGGCAGCAAGGGTAAACTTTGCGGTATTTTAAGCCATCTTGATGTTGTACCCGCAGGCAATAATTGGAGCGTACTCCCCTATTCTCTCACAGAAAAGGACGGCAGACTTTACGGCAGAGGAATAGCCGATGACAAAGGTGCCGCACTCGTTACATTGTACTGTCTTAGAGCTTTAAAAGAAGAGGGTATTGACGGTGTAAATACTCTCCGTGCCATTTACGGTACAAGCGAAGAATGCGGTATGGAAGATATTGACGGCTATTTTGAAAAAATGCCTGTTCCCGACCTTTCTTTCACTCCCGACAGCGATTACGGTATTTGCTATGCCGAAAAAGGTATTTTACAGATTGAAGTAAGCACAAAAGGAAACCTCGCAACCGTACTTTCACAGCTACATTCGGGAAAAGCAATTAACGCCGTACCCGATATTGCCTATGCATTGCTTGATTCTTCAAACTATGATGAGCAAAATCTTCTTGAGCTTTCAAAAAAGACAGAGGGTAATTTTGAATTTAACTCAACAATTGACGGTCTTATGGTAATCAGCCGTGGTAAAGCCGCTCATGCCTGCGAACCGCATAAAGGATTTAATGCCGCAGCAGCGCTTGTTGAACTTCTTGCTAAGGCATATACATCAACCGAAATCGGTACGATTTGTGACTTTATTGATATTGCCCTCGGAAACGAAACCGACGGTTGTTCCCTCGGACTTAAAACTCATTGCAGTATTTCTGGTGACCTTACCGTAAACCTCGGTTATATTCATATTGAGGGTAATGAGGCAAGAGCCGCATTCGACATTCGCTATCCTGTTTCAATTACAGGCGGCAGTGTTTACAGACAGTTCAGATATGCAGCTAAACATAATAAATTAGATGTTAAGGTACTTAACCACGAAAAACCTCTTTACATTGAAAAGGACAGTGAGCTTGTTAAGCTCCTTTCGGGCGCATATAAAGCAGTAACAGGCGAAGACCCCGAACTTTACACCACAGGCGGCGGAACTTACGCAAGGAAACTCGGCGGTAAAGGTCTTGCATTTGGCCCTGCTTTTAAAGATGATGAGGTTAATATGCACAATGCAGACGAAAGCATTGATAAAGAAAAATTCTTTACCCACGCACAAATCTGCCTTGAGGCAATGTACAGAATGTACTGCGGTATTTCTGACAACGAAAATTAATAAATTATATTGTTTTATAGACACACTTTAATTAACAAAGGATTTTTTTATGAATAAAGAAAAACTTATAAAAAATCAGGCGCTGACCTCCTTAAAAGGCTCATGGATAATTCTGATTGCAATGGTTCTTACAATATCTGCCGTAATGATTGCAATATACAGTATGGGAAGTATAGTTCAGTTAATTACAAAGTCACTTGATACTGCCACAGGTATGGCAAAATCGGGAAAAGAATTTACTTTTACTCTTATAAGCATAATAGATTTGGTTGTAATGTTCTTTTTAACACCTCTTATAAACGGATTTTTTAAATCTGTTTATACTGTTGCTCACAATGAAATACCGAGCTTTTGGGAAATATTCAGCTTTTTTAAATCACCTAAATTGTATTTTAAGACTATCCTGCTTAATCTTATTTTTGTTGTAATTCTGTCTTTGGCGTTTTTCGCATTTGACTTTGGTTACCTTGTAACTATGATTACAGATTCGCTTAAAACAAGCAATACCGCTCTTACTACGCTTATAACTGCCGTATTAAATATTGTATTCGGCGCTGTATCGGTACTTTTGATTTCATTTGTTTATTTGTTCTTCGTAAATTATGCTATGTTTTTATTTATTGACGATTCAAATTCAAATGTATTTTGTTGCTTTGGCAAAGGCGTAAAAATGTTTGTTAAAAACTTTGGCAACACAATGAAATTGTATTTCGGTTTTGCCGGCTGGATTGCACTTTGCTTTTTTGTGGTTCCGGCATTTTATGTATTACCTTATATTTCAACTTCCTTTGCTACCTCTGCAAAGTGGCTTATATCAATTGAAAAAGGTAGGAATTAACTATGATAGTTTCTCTGTGTATGATAGCCTACAACGAGGCGGACGCTCTTAGCGGACTTTTTAAGGATATTTCTTTACAGGACTATCCTCACAACAAAATAGAGGTTGTATTTGTTGACAGTATGTCCACCGACAAAACCTATGAAATGATGGAAAAATTCAAAGAAACCGGTTACGGATTCCGCAATATTTCCATTGTACAGTGTATGAAAAAAAATCAGGCGAGTTCATGGAATGCCGCTTTGATGACTGCCCGTGGCGATGTAATAATAAGAGTTGACGCCCATGCCCGTATTCCAAAAGATTTTGTATCACGAAATATTATGAATCTTGAAGACGGTGAGAATGTAGTCGGCGGCGGCAGACCAAACATTACATCCGACATCTCTTCATGGAAACTCACTTTACTTGCTGCCGAAGACTCGCTTTTCGGCAGTTCGGTAGCCTCATATCGCAGACCGTCTGCACAAAAAGAATACCTCGACAGCCTTTTTCACGCTGCTTACAGACGAGAAGTAATCGCAAAAGTCGGCGGTTTTAACGAAAATCTCGGAAGAACAGAGGATAATGAGTTTCACTACCGCATAAGAAAAGCAGGCTATAAGATGTGCTGTTGCCCTGACATTGTGTCATATCAGCACGCAAGAAACAACCTTAAATATATGGTTCATCAAAAATATTCAAACGGCAGGTGGATAGGACTTACCCTATCGGAATGTCCGGGTTGTCTTTCCTATTTTCATTTTGCTCCGTTTCTTTTCGTAATGGCATTGCTGTTCTGTTCTATCCTCGCATTTATCGGACTTCCGCTGTTTTTATATGTTTTGCTTGCAGTTTACGGAATGTTTGACATTGTAAATACAGTCGGTTGCTGTACAATGAAAAATGTTCAGCCGCAGTTTGTACTTTTGCCGTTCATCTTCCCTATGCTCCATATTGCATACGGAATAGGCACAATAGTCGGCTTAATTCAGATTCCGTCATGGCAGAAAAGCATAAAAAACAGTAATGCAAAAGAAAAGATTGAAAAGGTAAGACGCAAGGTAATTCAGAATACCCTGAAACCGGAGGAACGCTGATGTTTACACTCGACAATTGGTCAGCGGATGACTACGATAATCTTACCGAGTACCTTAAAAGCAATGCAGATTTAAAATACAGAGATTTTCATTCTTCGCTTGTTCCCGATACCGAAAGCAACAGCATTATTGGAATTCGTATGCCGATAATGCGCAAAATTGCAAAAGAAATTTCAAAAGGCAATGCACGGGAATTTCTTGATATTTCTCAAACAGAATATTATGAGCAGCGTATTATCTCCGCCCTTGTTATGGGACTGATAAAAACCGAAAGTTTTGACGATTTTGTTTCTCTTGTAAATGCTTTTGTCCCCAAAATAAATAATTGGGCAGTTTGTGACGGCTTTTGTGCGGGACTTAAGGAAGTCAATAAATATAAAAAGGAATTTTTTGAATTCCTTTCAAATTACTTAGAAAGCAAAAATGAGTGGTACATTCGCTTTGCATTTGTAATTATGCTTAATTATTACCTTGAGAGTGAATTTATAGACGATGTGCTTGCTCGTTGTGACAGCGTAAACAGTGATAAATATTATATTTTAATGGCGCAAGCATGGATGCTTGCAACAGCATATGCAAAGCAAAAAGAAAAAACTCATAAATATTTTCTGAACAATAACCTTAATGACGCTACTTTTAATAAAGCTATTCAAAAGTGCATTGAAAGCAGACGGGTTACAGATGATGATAAAAAGTTTTTAAGAACTCTTAAAAGGCATAAATAATTAATAACAAAAGCCAATTAATCGCATATTGATTAATTGGCTTTAATATTACCTGTATGAATCTATTAAATTGTTTATAGTATCGTAATCACTTTCGGATATTTTGTACTTGTGCTCCGAATCAAAACTAAAACTGATATTTTTATAACCGCATATCGTAATACTGTATTTTTCGTTATCATCAGTATATGCGTTAAGCCATAACCCGCCGTTCGTTTCTTCGTTATCCGATGACAACTCGGCTTTAGAGAGAATATCAAGTATTTTCTCTGAATCTTCTTTATTAAAATTGACTTCATTTTCATCAGGTTTTAGCCAAGAAATACTTGCAATTTTATCAAAATATACATCATTATTAACCTTGTTACTCTGACAGCCGACAAGTAAAATAAGAGTTGAAATTAAAAAAATCAGAAATTTTTTCATACACTCACCTCACAATATGTTAATTTTATTTTAAGGTATAAATAATTCATTGTCAATATAAATCAATATAATAAATGTTTGTTTCAAAAATTGTGCATTACATAAACAAATCTTATTTCATATTGACAAATCAAACATAAGGATTATAATATAATTAACAGTTGTCTTCGGGGCGGAGTGAAATTCTCCACCGGTGGTAAAAGTCCACGAACAAGCAATTTGCTTGCCGAGTCTGTGAAATTCAGACACCGACGGTATAGTCCGGATGAAAGAAGAAACGCAAACAATCAACATTGCCTTTGGCTTTGTTGAACCTTTTGTGCAGAAAATTTCCCCGTTACGGCAGTAGCGGGGATTTTTATTTTCTCGGGACATCTGAATTTATTTCTAAGGAGTGTGTTCTATGAGAACAGCACAAAACAGTCAAAAAATTATGACAACCAAAATCACCGTAACGGCACTTTTAACTGCCGTTGCCATTGCACTTCAGTACATTGAAGTTCCTATTCCGCTTGTACCGTCATTCTTAAAACTTGATTTTTCGGATCTGCCCGAACTCATCGGCGCATTTGTGTTGGGCCCGCAGTACGGCATAATTATTTGCCTGCTTAAAAATCTTATTCATTTACCTGTATCAAGTTCAATGTTTGTCGGCGAATTTTCAAACTTTATACTCGGTGCTATTTTTGTGTTTGTTGCAGGCATTATTTATCAGTATAACAAAACTAAAAAAGGCGCTTTAATCGGTTGCGTAGCAGGTGCATTTGCAATGGCTGTATTAAGCGTAGTTACAAACTACTTTATAGTTTATCCTGTTTATGCCGAGTTATGGGCAGGCGGTGATATGAATGTAATTGTAAATATGTACAAATTACTTCTTCCGTCTTCAGACACATTGCTCAAATCTTTAATCATCTTTAATGTGCCTTTTACCTTATTTAAAGGTATAGTTGATGCAGTTATAGCTATGATTATTTACAAGCCGCTTTCAAATATGATTGTTCGTATGAATACGGCTTTTACAAAAAAGCGTGATTCAAAAGCTGAAAAGGCTTGACTTTTTTCGACATAGTGATATAATGTAATTCGTAAGCATTTTTGCTTAACAGAGTAGAAATTTGTGCGTAAAGTGTTTTGTGGACGGGGAGTTGCCACAAAAACGAAAGGGTATCCTGCGGTACAAGTTTCGCATCCCGCTGTTACTTTGGGACTGATAGCGGGCAGAATTTCTGTCCGCTTTTATTTTTCTCCTAAAGCAACACCGAAAAAATCTTTAGGAGGAAAATATATGTCAATTTCTAAAAAGTTCTATAATTCTTTTACAGAACTAAAGTCAGTTAAGTCACTAGCCATGATTGCAATGTTGCTTGCTCTTAGAATCATCCTCGGATTCATCGGCAACAGCACCTTGCCTTTCTTTGGCAACAATGTAAAATTAAGCGGTGCATTTTTGCCGATAGCAATTACAGGCTCGATGTTTGGCCCTGTACCTGCTATGATTGTCGGTATGCTTGGTGATGTTCTTTCATTCATTATGAATCCGACAGGCGGTGCTTACTTCCCCGGTTTTACAATTAACGGTATTCTCACAGGCCTTATTTACGGTTTATTTCTCTATAAGAATGAAGTAACTGTTCCAAAGGTAGTCATTGCTTGGGTTATCAACTGCATTGCTGTTGAAATCTTCCTTATCGCATATTGGCTCTTCTTCTTGTATGGCACTTCTTCGGGCAAGTCATATTTCATTTACCTTTCAGCAAGACTTATCAGTCAGGCTGTTAAATGTATTCCTGAAATTTTACTTATTCTTGCCTGCGGTAAGATAATGTCACGAGTAAAACTCCCACAAAAAGCTAACTGATAACAAAATCGGCTGTTGCAGTAATTTGCAACAGCCGTTATTTTTTGTTTTATTCTAAATGTTTTAGCACACTTTTGGTCTGGCAACAAAGTAAAGCAAAAGCTAAACTTTCAGTCCAAAAGTAAAAGGTTGTGGGTGTGAGCAATGCCCACAAATGCTTTAACTATAACAAATTCTTGATAGCCAAGCGGCTTGATGTTTAGGATTGACCACAAAATCTCATCAATATTTCAATAACCGTTTAGCTGTCAGAGTTTGTTAATTGGCATAATCGTACATATCTTCGTCATACAATTTTATATTTTTTGCATAGCATAGTATTAAGGCTATCTTAAAACAGACATTGATTAAACCTATAATAAAGCTAAACATAAAAACACCAAAAGAGCCGACAATGTCAATTACAAGCAATAGAATTAATATTCCATATTTCATCTTACTGGGTTTCTTGTACGCACTCCAAGCTAAATATAGACAAACAAAAAACATTGCTAAAATCAGAATGGTTATTAAAACACTTAATGCACTTATTTCAAAACCAAAAATAGTCAATAAAAAAAGTGGAAAATAAAAAATTGACATAAATAAGCAATATGTATATTCTGCAAATGCAAAATCAGAATTTAAAAAACAACCACATACAATAATCATAGTTCCAAAAATTAACACACTCGTCATTATCGGAGCCAATATTTCTGTAATATGTTTATTTTTCACTTTACATTCCTCCTTTCATTGAAATAAAAGTTGTAGAATATATTTTGTGATCAACCCTTTATTAAACCTCAAACACCTCAAGGTCATTCGGAATATACAGATTTCCGCTGAAATACTCTCTGCCCTCGTTATAGTACAGAGTTTTTCTGTTTTGCAAATTCTTATCCTCCGTATGATACAAAACAAGGTTTTTAATTTTCAATTCTTCCGCAAGTTTACAGGCGTCTGCAACTGTAGAATGATTTTTCTCATACGGCTGAAAAATATCCGCCTGCGAATACAGGCAAAAAGCCTCGTGTAAAAGCCATTCACTGCCATAGACATATTCTTTTTCGCAGTCGTGGAACGGCTCGTCACCGCAACAGGTAAGTTTTTTACCGTCGCCGTAATGCATGGTGAAACCAAACTGCTTTGTCTTAATTGACCTAACATCAAAAAACCGCACTCTGTGCCCTATTATATCAAGCTCCTGTCCGTTTTCAACCGTAACAAGGTGCAGTTTGCTGCCGATAAGGTCAAGCTCACGCTTGAGCAAAAGCAGGTTTGCAATATCTCTTATGATTTTTATTACTTCGTCATGACCGTAAATATACGCCTCTCCCTCATATGTATTGCGGTTTATATGTTGGCAAATCATTCGTACAAACCACATTATACCAAATAAATGGTCCATATGCTTGTGTGTAATAAAAATATGTCTTATGCTTTTCCAGTTGATTCCCGATGACTTTAGCTGTTTAAAAATCGTATTTCCGCCACCGCCGTCAACCATAAAATTCTGCCCGTTATCCGAAAGCACAAAGCAAGTATTGTAACAGTCGGTTACGCTTGCACACCCTGTGCCGAGTATTGTCAGTTTCAAAATATCACCCTGTAAAATAATACCATATTTCCCGTTAATTGTCTATTTAGCAGTCGACCGAAATATAATCGTTAAGGTGAATTGAATAAATTATACATTCTTTTACCTTATAGTCGGTAAACTCCTCTACCGCAAGTTTGTAAAGATTTAACTGCTTAGCATAAAGCTCTTTCAATCTGCTTATATCACGAACACGGTCAGTTTTATAATCAACCACAACAAGTTCGTTATCCTCTTTAAAAATAAGGTCAACAGCACCCTGCATTACCACTCTTGTATCGGCAGAATCGCCCTCAAGCGTGCTGTCGAGCATACCTGCTTTGATATTTACGGTAAAGCGTTCTTCTCGCATAATTAACGGCGAAGCTGTAATTCGCTTTGCAAGACTGCCGTCAAGGAATTTTTGAACTTCCTCTTTATTAATGGCGTCAAACTGCTCTTGCGTCAAAATATTTTCTGATAAAAGTCGGTCAAGTTCTGCCTGCAAATTATTTTTAGCATCTTTAAAATTGCAAAACTGCAAAAATTTATGATGAGCCGTACCTTTTTCAACAGCCGATGTATTCCCCTTAGACATAAATGCAGGTTTAAGAAAAATTTTATCAAAGCTGTCGCCCTCATTATGGGCAAGTTCAGAGGCACTGACTTTTTGAGGAATTTTTAGAACAGCTTGATTTCTGTATACAAAACCTGTTCTCTCTTTTAATAAATCTATTACGGAATTATCGTATATTTCGTTATCAGAATTATTTTTTACATCATTACTTCGTTCATCTGTTTCACTTACAAAATCAGACGGACTTATAAAATTAATATGCCACGGTAATTCTTCCGATGCCGTGCCCATTAAATCCGATTCACCTATTTGCAATTTCATTCTCAATTCGTTATGCAGCGGATGAACAAGCGCACACATACTCACCCAGTCGCTTATTGACCTTGCTTTCATAACCGCATACGGGTCAATTACACCGCCTGCAAGTTTTGAATTTAATTTTACTAGATAATCTTTCGGGTCTTTTTGCGATGATATTACAATCAGCTTTTCTTTTGCACGGGTTAGCGCAACATAAAGAACACGCATCTCCTCGGCAATTTCGTTTTCCGATATTTCCACTCCCACCGCCATTCTCGGCAATGTATTGTATCTGCAAAATCCGTCAACTCTCCTTATGCCAAGACCTGCCTTACTGTCAATAAGCACATCTGCGCTCAAATCGGTTTTATTAAACTTTTTTGATGAACAGGCAATAAAGCAGACAGGATACTCAAGACCTTTAGATTTATGAATACTGATTACTTTTACTGTGTTTTCGGTTTCACCGTTTGCACCCGATGACGATTCAAGGTCGGCACCGTTTTCAATCAGCTTATCCATATATGTTATAAATGCCGACAATCCCCTGTAACCGCCCGACTCAAAGCCACGGGCATATTCCCTTAAAAGATTAAGATTTTTTATGCCTTTTGAACCGTCAATTGCGGAAATGACTGCAGAAAAAGAAGTAAGCTCATAAATTCTGCCCAACAGTTCATCAACGGAACAGGTGCAGGAATATGTTTTGAGCAAATTAAGTTCCTTTAAAAATTCGGCTGTGCGACCGTCATTTTTAGCGTAAGCGGCAACTGCCGAATACAAATTAGTATGCCTGTTGTTGCCTTTGATTTTTGCGAGTTCGTCAACGGTAAAGCTGTAAACAGGACTGCACATTACAGAAAGCAAAGGAATATCAAGCGACGGATTGTCTATGCAGCGCAAAAAGTTAAGCATAACCTTTATTTCGTTCGCATCAAAAAAGCTCTCTTTTATCTCTGAACTTGCAGGCACACCAAGGCTGTTTAAAATATTTACAAAGGCAGTCGCCGTACTCTTTGTACTTCTCAAAAGAATTGCACAATCACCGTATTCAAGAGGCTTTTTATCTTTGCCTACGGTAAATCCCTCTGCCCTCATTTTAAGAATTTTGTTTGCTATAAATACAGCCTCATTCTCTACGCTTTCGTCCGAACTTTCATACTGAATATAGTCAACTTCAAAATTACAGCCTTCACTCGGAGGATATTCCGCGCCGACATTCAGATATTCGTCAGTACCGTAATCCATTTTTGCCGAAGTTTTCGTCATAAGATTTTTAAAGATAAAATTGACTGCCGAACAAACCTCTTTGCGGCTTCTGAAATTCATATCAAGAATTATAGCCGCAGGGAAAATCTCGTTTTCTCGGTCATATTCATTGTATTTATCCTTGCGGTCAATAAAAATTTCGGGCTTTGCCTGTCTGAATCCGTAAATGCTCTGTTTTACATCGCCAACAACAAACATATTGTTTTCGTCCGTACTTACGCATTTAAAGATAAGGTCCTGAACATCGTTTACATCCTGAAATTCATCGACCATAATCTGGTCAAAACGCTTTGAAATTTCCTTTGCCTGCTCGGTTTTTGTATATCCGTCACCGCAAGGCTCGGCAAGTAATTTTACGGTCAAAAGCTCTACATCCGAAAAGGAAAGAATATTCTTTGCATACTTCATTTCAGAAAATTTGCTTAAATACGCTTTCACTACCTCAAAAAGCTCGGCAACTGTTTTGCTTAAATAACCAATCTCGTTTTTTATTTCTTCACTGCTCCACATAAAGATATTGCAAATACTTTCAACCGATTTCTTGACATCATCACGGGAATTTGCTATTGAAATTTTTATCGGGTCATCCTTATATCCTTTAGGAGTTTTAAGTCTGCCTTTCACAAAAGATTCGGCAAATCTTTTTATTTCATCCCACGAACCGTCCTCAAAACGCTCCGACAATTTTTCAAAATATGCTTTATCGTCAAGCAGCAGCGGCAAATTTGCATCTCGGAGTTTTTCGTCCCCATCAAGCAATTTAATTGAATTAATCGTAATCAAAAGCGAGTGGTCAACCATAGACCTTGCATATTTAATTAATATTTTGCCAAAAAGCGATTGTTCAACGGGAATTTCGGGACTGTACTTTAACAACATATCGTCAAGCCACTTTTCGCCGAACGGTTGGGTTGCAAGAAAATCAGAAATTTTCAGCACCGCCGCCCTTAAATTATCGTCACCGTTTTTATTTGCAAAAGCGTCAACAAGCGCCGTAAAATCGGAGGTATTTTCTCTGTAAAAATCTTCGAGTACGCTTTCAAGCGCCTCACTGCCGATTACTTTTATTTCGTTTTCATCGGCAAGGCGAAAATCCTTTTGCACGCCGAGAATATGAAAATACTCTCTTACCACAGAACCGCAAAAGCTGTCTATTGTACATATGCTTGTATTGTACATAAGCTGTCGCTGGCGCAAAAGCAGAGAATTGTACGGGTCATTTTCAAGGAGTGAATTAATGGCTTTGGCAAGTCTTTCTTTCATCTCGCTTGCCGCTGCTCTCGTAAAAGTTACAATAAGCAATCGGTCAACATCTATGGGATTTTCTCTGCGTGTTATCATTCTTATAATTCTTTCGATAAGTACGGTAGTTTTGCCCGAACCCGCAGCCGCAGATACAAGCACACTGCCGCCTTGAGCATTTATCGCATCGGTCTGCGCATCAGTAAAAACAGCCATTACTCCTCACCCCCGTTTTCCTGTTCTTCTTCAAGTATTCTGCATACCTCGTCATTTTTAAGTGAAAAACTGTTTCTGCAGTCACTCATATGATATGCACAAATACTGTCATACGGACAATATTCGCAGGAATCTTTACCGCCTTTAAGCGGAGAAGCCTCTACATTGCCCGAATAAAGCGTTGTACCCATTTTGGCAACCGTCATATCAAGTTTTTTGAAAATCATACCCAATTCTTCAAGGCTCGCAAGACTTCCGCCCGCTGTAAGCGTTCCATTTTTGGTATTGAATGAAATATAAGCGGCATCCGAATTATCAATAACATCAAGAGAATTTAACAGCATACCGTTCATTTTAAGTCCCTTGGAAACCTGCTCGTTTATCTGCTCGTCACTTATGGTATTATCGGCAGAAATCGGCTTTACGGTGGCAGGCATATAGAGTATTCCTGCAGGAGTAACCTTACCGTAACGCTCTTCACCGCCAAGCGTAATGGCGTAAAGATAGATAAGCATTTGCAAATTAAGTCCGTACAAAATATCAGACAGTTTAAATTCCTTTGAACCTGTTTTATAGTCAATAATTCTGATATAATTTTCCTCGCCTTTTTTCAGAATATCTACCCTGTCAACACTGCCTCTCAACAATATTTTCTGCCCCGTAGGCAAAACGACTTCGTACCCCGGAATATCTCCGTCTATTTTAAGTTCACAATCCACAGGTTCAAAACCGCTGTTCTTAAGCTCTTCTATGATATGCAAAACAAGAAAATGTACATTTTCTCTTATCTTATTGAACCTGTACATAAAGCGGGGAGTATTTTTTTGTGAACCGCCGAAATGTTTATTGACATAATCATCAAGAATACTGTCACATTCCTTGTTTATCTCATCTTCACTCATATTTGAAAATTCGTTTTTAGAGTATTTGCTGAAAAATACTTCCATAATATAATGAATAAAAGTACCGTATTCAAGGGGATTTATCTCCGCTTTTCTGCGTTCACGAACATTCAGACCGTAATTGCAAAAATATGAAAATCTGCATAAACTGAATTTTTCAACCTGCGAGGCGGATATGTTTAAATCATTGCCAAACAAAAGACCTACATTGCTTTTATCGTCAAATACAAAAGGCTTTGCTTTGCTTGCGTTTGCAACGGCACTGTACTTATCTTTAAATATTTCGTTTTCGGAAAAATATTTTTTTAACGCTCTTTCTTCATTGCTGTCACTGTTAAAATTTCTTGCACACTCCTCAAACGCAGGCAATATAGCCCATATGCTGTCCGCAACCGAGCAATACTCTTCTTCTCTGTGCAATAAAATATTCGGAAAAACAGCGATTATTTCATTTATAATTGAAGATTGCATATATGTGCCGCCCGTAAGGTCGGTTTTATAGAATGAAACAAAAAGTTTTTGCGACGGCGCTGTTGCGGATTTGTAAGCCATATAATTTTCAAAATCCGCAAGTTCGGCAGGTTCATCTCCGAAAGGAAGATTATTGGCAATAAGCGTTTTTAATTCGTATGCAGAAAAAAGTCCCGATGCGGAAGGTACTGCCGGAAATACTCCGTCAATACAACCTATAAGGAAAACGGCTTTTTCATTATTAAGTCTTACACGGGTTGCCGTACCCACCGATACACTGTCAACCGTACGGGGAATATCTGCAATTTGCAGTGCCGACAATCTTAGCGACAACAACTCAAAATACCTTTTCAAAGATATTTTTAAATCACCTGCAACCGCAACGGTTTGGTCAAGAGTGCCCATAAGCAAATTCCACAGTCTGATTTGCTCTTTTGCCTGTGCAATTTCACCGTCGGCTTTCAGCTTGTCAAACATTTGAGAAACAGCGTTTGTCACCTCAAGTTGTTCAAGCAAATTATATAACTTTTCGGTAATTTCTCTACCTGTTTTATCCTTGATGTCCTCTCTGAATTTTACAAGCGGTTCAACAAGATTTTTTCTTACTTTTTCAGCCATTTCAAGCTGTTCTGTTTGAGTTTTTCTCATTTTTTCGGAAAAACCGTCGGGATTATTTTCAAACGGCTTTTTAAAAGCCGCTCCGTTAATATTCCACACATAAACATAGTTTTCAAAGGCTGATATTTCTTCATCGGAATTATTGCTGAGTCCTGTTTTTAAAATTGCGAGTAAATCATCTTTTTGCCAACCGTTCAAAACAGCATTGAAAATCGAGCATACATATCGAATAACGGGCTTAATATAAATATCATAGCTCATATCCATAAAATATGGAATTTCGTATTTGTCAAACACAGTATTCAAAACACCCGCATACGGTGCAATATCTCTGCAAATTACGGCAATGTCGGAATACAAATACCCTTGCTCGATAATGAGTTTTTTAATCTGTTTTGCAACAAACTCACATTCTCCGTACACGGTATCGGCAGAAAAAGCAGTTATTGCATTTGTTTTTAACTCATATTTATTATTTTTGTTTTGATAAAAATTCTTTTCAAGAATTTTTAGTTCTTCACTCTCATTTCTGAAATTTTCTTCAAGTTTTATCGGCGATTTTATATCAATATTTTCTGCCTTTGCAATAGCTTTCAGACTTTTATATGTATCATTTGTGGTGCTGAAAAGGCTTTGTTGTTCATCTTCAAAAGGATTTAATGTAAGTGCGACAATAACGCTTTCACACTGCATAAATAACAGTCTTAACACCTCAAGCTGTTGTTTTGAAAATCCGCTGAAAGAATCTACAGCAAGCGTAAAACCGTCAAAAATATTTTTCTCTTTTAAAATTTCCGCTGCTCTTGTAAGATTATCAAGTGGGTCTATATAACTTTGTTCAACAATAGCGTCAAAAGTGTCTATTATTAACGCAGTTTCCCTTAGTTTGGTTTTCAATGTTTTATCATCAACCAAAGCCGATACATTTCTTAACATCTCGGTAGAAATCTTCGCCTTTTTACATTCCTTAAGCGCAGAAAGCATTGCCTCAATCACACTCTTTTTACCGCTGCTGTTTGCAAACATTTCAAGGCTTGTGTCAAGCTGTTCGAGTGCAAGGCTCATAATTACCGCTCTTGTGCTGTCATCTATAACATTTTTCTGTTCAAAATTAATCGTATCAAAAACATATCTGCAAAAGCGTGAAAAACCGAATACTTTTACATTCTGACACTTTTTTGCGCCGAGCCTGTCGAGAAACACTTTTTCTGTTTCAAAAGAACTCTGATCGGGAATAAGCATAATTATGCGATTTTCTCCCGATTCCGCAAGTTTTGTAAGCGTATTATACAGGTATTCCGTTTTGCCTGTACCGCTTTTTCCGAGTACAAATCTAAGCAAATCTATCCCCCGTTTCAAGTGTAGTAAATAAATTATACTACTATGATACCATAACAGGTGTGTCATTTAAAGAACATTACTCAAAAAAAGAAACTATTTTTTCAAATATCTCCACAACCTTAAACTTATATTGATAATCATTTCCTTTAACGATTTCCTGCTGATTTTCCGAAAAAGTTTTTTCCACCTTTTCATCCGTATCGACCGCAGATGATATACAAATTGACGGATACATTACACACCACCAATTATGCCCTTTACCGTCACCCACAGTAATTCTCAATGCATCATATATACCCGCAGGCATTGTATAATTATCATAATATCTTGTATTAAAATACATTTTTACAACTTGAGCGTTTACCTTATAATCATATCCGTTTTCATAAACAACATTTTGTGCAACGGTTTGCAAAGTTTTTAAATTTTCCCTTGCAATGTTCTCTGCCTCATCACTGTCTTCGGCTTTATCAAAAAGCATATCGGTATATTCAAGCAAAGCGTCACGCACTTTCAGCTTTAATGCCTGATCCTCCGCACTGTCGGAATTTGCAA
Source organism: Ruminococcus intestinalis (assembly GCF_014288065.1). Lineage (NCBI taxonomy): Bacteria > Bacillati > Bacillota > Clostridia > Eubacteriales > Oscillospiraceae > Ruminococcus > Ruminococcus intestinalis. The sequence goes on from NZ_JACOPS010000002.1 coordinate 157,679, forward strand.
GAATATGCAGTCTGAACACTTCTTCGGAAATCTGTTCGCACTCTGCCTCAAACGGTATTACAGAGTAAATGACGGTAAGTACAAATGCAATACAAAGTGATTTTATAAGTAATTTCATAAAAATAACCTGCCCTCTCTTTTTAAGGAGTATGGACAGGTTACTTTTAAAATATTCATCTGAATTATAAATTATTTTCTTCTCTGATTTCTTTTGTTGCTTTTACAAGATTTTTCAGACTTTGTACAGTTTCTTCATTACCTCTTGTTTTTAAACCGCAATCGGGATTAATCCACAATTTATTATAAGATACCTTGGAAAGCATTTTATTTATCGCCGATTTAATCTCCTCAACTGTAGGGATTCTCGGCGAATGTATGTCATATACACCCGGGCCAACCTCTGTACGGAATTTCTTTGCTTTGAGTACATCAAGAAGTGTAAGGTCAGAACGGCTTGCCTCGAAAGTAATAACATCGGCATCCATATTGTCAATATCCTCAATAATATCGGCAAATTCGCTGTAACACATATGAGTATGAATTTGAGTTTCAGATTTTACGCCGCTGTGTACAAGACGAAATGCTTTAATAGCCCAGTCAAGATATTCCTTGTTCCAATCGCATTTACGCAACGGTAATTTTTCTCTTAAAGCAGCTTCGTCAATCTGAATAATCTTAATTCCGCTTGCCTCAAGATCCAAAACTTCCTCACGAATTGCAAGAGCTATCTGATATGCACTTTCTTTTAAAGAAATATCCTCTCTCGGGAAAGACCAGTTTAATATTGTAACAGGGCCTGTAAGCATACCCTTAACAGGCTTTTCTGTAAGGCTTTGAGCATAAGTTGACCATTTAACAGTCATTGGTTTTGCTCTTGAAATATCACCCCATACAACAGGAGGTTTAACACATCTTGTACCGTATGACTGTACCCAGGCTTTCTCGGTAAAGATATATCCGTCAAGGCATTCACCGAAATACTCTACCATATCATTTCTTTCAAATTCACCGTGAACAAGTACATCAAGACCAATGTTTTCCTGAAGCTCAATACACTCCGCAATTTTTGACTTCATAAACTTTTCATAATCGGTTTCGGAAATATTTGCTTTTTTGTATGACGCTCTTGTCTGACGAACATCGGAAGTCTGCGGGAAAGAACCTATGGTTGTTGTAGGTAAAAGCGGTAATTTAAACTCTTCTTTCTGTATTTTTTCACGCTCCGAAAATACAGGCAATCTTGTAAAATCTTTTTCCGATAAAGCGTTTACCTTTTCTTTTACATTTGTATTGCAGCCGCTTCTTTCTTCGGAAAACAGTTTGATGTTTGCTGTATATTCAGGTAAATTGCAATAATCCTCGGTTTCGATAATTTTTTTGATTTCATTTAATTCAACCAGCTTTTCGCTTGCATATGAAAAATGTTTTTTATATGTATCCGAAAGCTTAACTTCATTTTTAAGTGTATACGGAATATGAAGTAACGAACACGAAGTATTGATTACAGTATTAATTGATTTATTCTGTAAATTCTTTAATAACTCCACTGTCTTTTCATAGTTATTTCTCCAAATGTTTTTACCGTTTACCACACCTGCAAAAAGCACTTTGTCACACGGAAAACCGTTTTTCTCAATAAGTTCGTGTGTTTTTTTACCCTCAATAAAATCAAGACCTATTCCGTCAAAATCAAGAGCGCATATTTCTTTGTAGCAATCTCTTACATCGCCAAAATAAGTTTGCAAGCGGATTTTAAGACCGTTTTTATTCTCAAGAATCTTGGTGTACAATGAATTAAAGAACTCTATGTTCTCTCTGCTCATATCTTTTACAAGACAAGGTTCGTCAAGCTGCAGCCATTCTGCGCCGAGAGTTACAAACTTACCGATAATCTGAATGTATGCGTCTGTAATGTTGCCGAAAAAGTTTTCTTTGGTCTTTGTGCCGATATATCTTGCAAGCTCAAGGAAAGTATACGGACCGATTATTACAGGAGTGGTTTTTACTCCGTTATCCAATGCCTCGGTAAAAAGTTCAAAAGGTTTGTTATCGGATAATTTCAAAACCGTATTATCGTCAATTTCAGGTACCATATAATGATAGTTTGTATTAAACCATTTCTTCATTGCAAGAGCTTTAACATCTCCCTTTTCTCCCTGATAACCTCTTGCAGCCGCAAAATATTCGTCAAGCGGAGATAAACCGAGGTTTTTGTATCTGTCGGGAACAACATTCAAAAGAAAAGCCGTGTCGAGCATTCCGTCATAAAAAGAAAAATCGTTTGAGGGAATAAAATCAAGACCGCTGTTCTTTTGTTCTGTAAGGTTTTCTGTTCTTAACTTTTTTGCTGTATCGAAAAGCTCTGACTGTGCAATTTCATTTCTAAAATATTTTTCACTCGCAAATTTAAGTTCACGAAGTTTACCTATTCTCGGATAACCGATTATCGAAGTTTTCATATTTATTTACAAATCCTTTCAAAGAAGTCTGTAAATATTATACAGCTAAAGTAAAAAAAGTGTTAATACTAAAAAAATAGCGTTAGATATAGTTTTAAACTATATCTAACGCTGCTTTTATAAATTATACGATTAACTTAATTTTCTGTTTTATAATCCATATACTTGCATTTTTAACAAAAAAGGCTATAATACATATTGGAAAAATTTTTAGGAGAAATAGATTATGAAAAAGTTAAGAGGACAGATTTCGGAATCACGCCGACTTGCAATATTGCTTGCGGTATCGGGCGGATTTATGGACGCCTATACTTACACTTTTCGCGGTGAAGTATTTGCAAATGCACAGACGGGCAACATAATTTTGCTTGCAATCAATTTATCGGAAGGAAATTTTGAGAAAATGTTGCAGTACCTTTTTCCGGTAATTGCCTTTGCGTTCGGAATAATTCTTGCGGAGGTAGTGCACCGCTTTTGCACGATTGACAATATCCTGCATTGGCGACAATACACCGTCTTGCTTGAATGTATTATTTTATTCTCTGTAGGATTTATATCCCAAGAATACAATATGATTGCGAACTCGCTTGTTTCATTCGCCTGCGGTATACAGGTTGAAAGTTTCAGAAAAGTAAAGGGCAATGCTTCGGCAACCACAATGTGCATCGGCAACCTGCGTTCAGGTACACAAAATTTATTTAATTTTATTTTTAATAAAGATAAAGAATGTCTTAGAAAATCGCTTATATACTACGGAGTTATATTCTTCTTTGCTTTCGGAGCGGTTATTGAAAATGTTATAATCGGATTTTGTAAACAATATACAATCTGGTGCAGCTGCATATTGCTTTTTGCAGGTTTTCTTCTTATGTTTTTGCAAGCCGAAGAAGAGGATAAACAGACTTGTAAGTTAAAATAGATTTTTGGGTTGTATTTTAAATGTTGGGATAATATTAATAAATTATGGTTTAGCTGATTGCTTTATCAAGCAATTATAAAAGTTTGGTCGACCTTTTCAAAGGTCGTGGGTGTGGGCAAAGCCCACAAATACTTTCAGTTTATGCAATTTAACGATAGCCAAACAGCTTGCTGTTTGGCGGCTTGAACAAACAGGCGAAAGCCTTTGCGAGAGCAACAAAAGGAAATAAACATCATTTTCATAGTCAACGCAATGCGTTGACTATGTTTTTAGCATTTCTGTTTATAATGGCTGTCGCCTGTTTTAACATACTTAATTTTAGCACGCAAACTGCGTGGCTGTTTGCGCCTGATAAATTGTTATATCGGAAGATTTTATGGGCGCTGCCCAAACCCGCAATTTTTGAAAAAATTGAGTAAACTTTTTTGTTTTTGGGAGGATAATTTAGCGTTAGCTAAATTTCAATGCCCGACTGACACTCCGCTAAACCATAATTTACCCCAACTTTTGATAAAAAACAACAAAAATTAAGACAAAATAAAATAGCCTGATAATAATCAGACTATTTTGCAGCCTTCCTTTGTCGGATGGCAAAGGAAAACTTTATCATATTTTTCTTTTAATGCGTCAACGCACTTTTTAGCCTTGCGTTCGGAATTATAGACTGCAAAAACAGCCGAACCCGAACCCGACATACTTGCTCCAAGTGCTTTGCGCTTGTACATAATTCTTTTAATATCATTCACTTCTTCAAGCTTTAATGCAAGCTCAAAATCATTGAATAAAGTAGATGTAATTCTGAACATATCACGGCTGAAAAGTGACTTTATCATTTCATCTGTATAAGGTGGGTGCGGATTTAACGCATCCACTTTTTTATATGCCTCGGCCGTGGAAACACTTATATTATCAGGTTTGCAGATAACAATATGCGATGCCAAAAAATTAGGCATTTTTTGAAGTTTTGTACCGATTCCCGTAGCATACTTTGTGCCGCCCACAAGGCAGAACGGAACATCCGCTCCTATTTTTTCAGCAATTTCGTGCAATTCATCGGGCTTTAAAAATGCGTCAAACATCTTATTAAGTCCCATAAGAACAGCCGCACCGTCTGTACTTCCTCCTGCAAGTCCCGCTTGAGTAGGAATAACCTTATCAATATTTATATGTACGCCCTGTCCTTCGTTACGGGTAGCAATAAAAAATCTTTCCGCCGCTTTGTAACAAATATTTTTTTCATCACAAGGGACGCCCTCATAATTACATGAAACGGTAATCTGACCGCTGTCATTATCGGTAACGGTAATTGTGTCATATAAATCAACACTTTGCATTATCGACAAAATATTGTGATAGCCGTCAGGTCGTTTGCCGGTGACATCAAGCGTAAGATTGATTTTTGCAGGTGCAAGAACCTTAATTTCCATTTTTCTGCTCCTCTATAAAGTCCCTGATACGCTGTAAAGCAGTTTTAAGATGGTTTAATGAATAAGAATAAGAAACTCTTACAAAACCCTCGCCGCATTCACCAAAGGCTGTTCCCGGAACCACTGCAACATGCTTGTCCATAATAAGCTTTGTACAGAAGTCCTCTGAAGTCATACCTGTGCTCTTAATACAAGGAAATACATAAAATGCACCGTAAGGCTCAAAACAAGTAAGTCCCATTGCGTTGAATGAATCAACAACAAGGCGGCGGCGCATATCATATTCATTGCGCATATTTACAACATCAGGATCTCCGTTGCGCAAAGCCTCAATAGCCGCATACTGTGCGGTTGTAGGCGCTGACATAATGCCATACTGATGCAGTTTTGTCATTTGTGCAATAATCGGAACAGGACCTAAAGCGTAACCGAGTCGCCAGCCTGTCATTGCATAAGACTTTGAAAAGCCGTTAATAACAACAGTACGCTCATACATTTCGTCAATAGCGGCAATAGAAATGTGGTTCTTTCCGCCGTATGTAAGCTCGCAGTAAATTTCATCCGAAAGCACAAACAAATCGTGCTTTTTAATTACCTCTGCAATAGCCTCAAGGTCAGCTTTCTCCATAATAGCGCCTGTTGGGTTATTAGGAAACGGCAAAACAACGAGCTTAGTTTTATCGGTAATTGCCTTTTCGAGGTCATCAGCTTTAAGTCTGAACTGATCCTCTGCCTTTGTATTAATTATAACTGCCTTACCGCCTGCCATATGAGTAAGCGGTTCGTAACAAACAAAAGACGGCTCGGGAATAATTACCTCGTCACCCTCTGAAACAAGACATCTGAAAGCAAGGTCAATAGCCTCACTGCCGCCAACTGTAACAAGCACCTGAGTTTTGCCCTCATATGATATATTAAAGCGTCTTGCATAATAATTGGCAATTTCTTCTCTAAGCTGTGCGAAACCACGGTTCGGTGAATACCAAGTCTTGCCGTTTTTAAGAGAATTTATACCCTCTTCACGGATATGCCACGGTGTCTGAAAATCAGGTTCACCGATACTCAAAGAGATAACATCGTCCATTTCGCTTGCAATATCAAAAAATTTACGAATACCCGACGGTTTTATTTCTTGTATAGAATTATTTAAAAATTTTGAATAGTCAATCACAGAATTAAACTCCTCTCATCCGACCCTTCAAAATCGATGAGATTCATTCCGCTGTCTTTGTAGCGACGCATAATGAAATGTGTGCCTGTTGAAAGCACTCCGTCGATTGTGGAGAGTTTTTTAGATACAAACATTGCGATATCCTGCATAGATTCGCCCTTAACTATCAGCGCAAAATCATATGTACCCGCCATAAGGTAAACAGAATCTACCTCGTCAAACGCCATACACATCTTCGCCATTTCGTCAAAGCCTGCATCTTTTTTAGGAGTAACCTTTAGCTCAATAAGTGCCTCAACATAGTTTTCTTTGGTATTCTCCCAGTTTACAACTGCCTGATATCCCTTGATAATGCCCTGAGTTTCGTATTCCTTTATTTGAGCCTTGATGTAATCTTCCGGCTCACCGAGCATTGTCGCTATCTCGGCTGTGGTAAAGCCTGAGTTTGTACTTAAAAGCTGTAGTAATCTATCCATAATAAATCCTCCCCTGTGAATTTATACTTTTCCCGACAAAAATCGGGTACTTAATAATTATACCGCCTGTCTGACGGGATTGTCAACTGTATTGAGCATATTTATACAAACCGCAACAGATATTGATAACAGTTCATTTGACGGCGAATACACATCGAGTTCATAACTTTCCGTACTCGAAAATACTCTCTTTTGCACTGCAATAACCGTATTGTCAACATCATGTACGGAAAAACTTTTTTGCGCTATATTTCCGCAAATTTTCCAATTTACACCGGAGCAAATACAAACAAGTTCATTGCGGTTTACGCCCATTAAAATGCGCATTTTTTTACCGTCTGCGTTTATATTGCAGGCAATAATGTTTGACACCGACAAGCATCTTATCTTAACAAAAATTTCGTCAGCACTGTGAATAATAATTTTTCGGCTTCGTTTGCTTTTTGAAAATTCAGCAAGATATTTTTCTATGCCCGTTTCGTCATAAATTTCAAAAGCGCCAAAATCCGCACAAACATCTCTTTTAATAAAATATTTCACAAAAAGCCCCCTTGAATTTCAGATTTACTGATTTTCAAGCTCATCAAGCCAAATTCTTACGCTTGCGTCACTTGGCATTCTCCAGTCCGAACGAGGAGAAAGCGTTACCGAGCCTACCTTTGGGCCGTCAGGCAAACAACTGCGCTTAAACTGTTGAGAGAAAAATCTCTTTAAAAATGTAACAAGCCATTTTTTAATTGTATCGTTATTGTACTTTCCCGCAAAGGAATGCCTTGCAAGATAATATATTTTTGACGGAGTAAATCCAAAACGCACAAAGTAATAAAGGAAAAAGTCGTGCAATTCATAAGGACCGACCACATCTTCGGTTTTCTGTGCGATTTCTCCGTTTTTATCAGGCGGCAAAAGCTCCGGACTTACAGGTGTATCAAGCACATCAAGCAAAACCGTTTTTAATTCTCCGTCACTGATTTCAGCCTCGTACGCTGTAAGGTAACGGACGAGTGTTTTAGGAATAGAAACATTCACCGCATACATACTCATATGGTCGCCGTTGTAGGTTGCCCAACCAAGCGCAAGTTCCGACAAATCGCCCGTACCGATTACAAGACCGCCGTACTTATTTGAAAGGTTCATCAGAATTTTAGTACGCTCTCTCGCCTGTGAATTTTCATAGGTAATGTCTGTTACACTTTCATCGTGCTTAATATCTATAAAATGCTGTCTTACCGCTGCGGTAATATTAATTTCTTCAAAAGAAACATTATAAGCCTCTGCAAGTTTTTCGGCATTTGATTTGGTACGCTTTGTTGTACCGAAACAAGGCATTGTTACAGTGTGAATATTTTTTCTGTCAATACCGAGCATATCAAAAGCGTGAACGCAAACAATAAGCGCAAGTGTACTGTCAAGACCGCCCGAAAGTCCGAGCACAACATTCTTAATTCCTGTATGAGCAAGTCTGGTTGCAAGTCCTGTTGCCTGCATTGTTATAATTTCCTTGCATCTTCTGCTAAGGTCATCTTTTGCCGACGGTACAAACGGAGTCTGTTCAAATTTTCTTGAGAGCTTTGTATCAGTAAGCGGCATATCAAAATAAATTCTTCTGACATTTTCATTGTCGTAGCAGAATGTACTCATTCTTCTGCGCTCGCCCATAAGTTTTTGAACATCAATATCCGCATAAGTAATGCCTGTCGTAAAGCGCTCGCTTTCGCTCAACAAAGATGCGTTCTCACATATTATATTCTGTGCAGAATAAACTGTGTCTGTTGTGCTTTCCCCAAATCCTGAATCGGTATAAATGTATGCACAGCAAAGTTTGCCGCTCTGCATTCTCACAAGCGAGCGTCTGTATTCTGCTTTGCCTATGGTATCATCGGAGGTTGACGGATTGCAAATAACCGTTGCTCCCGATTTTGCAAGAGCTATTGACGGCGACTCCGCCACCCACAAATCCTCGCAAATTTCCACACCGAGGGTAAAGTCAGACATATTTTTATTTTGAAACAAAACCTTGTCACTCAAAACAGTTTTCCGACCTGCATACTCAATTTCAAAATCCGTATTTTTTCCGCTTGTATAATGTCTTGCCTCGTAAAATTCTGAATAATTCGGAATATTTGCCTTTGGCACAAGAGCGAGTAATTTGCCCTTAAAAATAACTGCCGCACAGTTGTAAAGAGCCTCTCTGAAAGCAACCGGAACGCCCACAACGGATATAATATCAAGATTTTTGGTTTCTTCAATTATTCTGTAAACCGAGCTTTCTGCTGTTTTAAGAAGAGTTTGCTGTAAAAACAAATCGCTGCAAGTATAGCCGGTTATGCATAATTCGGGAAAATTCACAAGTGCGGCACCCTCAATATTTGCCTCTTTTATTTGCGCAATTATTGCGTCGGTATTCTTTTTACAATCAGATACTCTGATAATAGGTGTAGCCGCCGCAACCTTTACAAATCCGTATTTCATTTATATCAATTCCTTTTCAGAAAAATAAAAACCGCAGGTAAACATACCTACGGTTATTATAGCCTAAAAATTGTAATTATACAAGTATCAAAGCAGACTTCTATGGAGTCTTTTTTGATGAAAAAGATAGCGTGTTTCAAGCATCGGTTCAAACTTAGCTATATAACAGCTTGTGTAACCCATTATCAGCCAGAACCACATTACCATAAACGATATATCGTAAAGCAGTGCCTTTTCAAATAACGCATAGAAAAGATATGCGCTTAAAAATGCGAACATACACGGATAAGCGTCATTTTTAAAGGTCTTTTTTTGCAGGAATAAATGTTGTGCGGCGTGTTTTGCAAAGCGGAAACCGAATATACCGAAAATAACAAATCCGAGCACACCTGTAGATACAAGTATAGTTAAAAATCCGTTGTGCAAATCATTGTTATGGTAAGTATATTTTAAAGTACCGTTTGCATATTCCTGACTGTAGAACACGATGTTTCCGTTACTTATTCCAAAGACAGGCGATATTTTGAACAAATCTAAAGATTCTCTATACAGCTTAAAACGACCGCTGTCAATATTGGAATTTTCGTGTTCAAATGTTATCGGCCCTTTGTCGGACGGCGCAGCGGTTTTATTATTGTCGGAATCATTTTGCTTTGGCTGTTCATCGGTATCCGACTGCTCTTTTTCTGTAATTTCATCAAGTAAAGAATAAGTCTTTGCCGTAACAACAGCAAATCCCTGCTGACAGATTTCCCTGAACATAAGTGAAGAACCCACAAGAAAAGTTCCTACAAGTACAAGCGCCACTATTCTCATCGTGACTTTTGCGGGAGAAAGTCCGTCTTTTGCAGCAAAAAACTGATATACAATATAAACTATCATATATGCAAGAATAAGTACCATAGACGCATTTGAATCGCAAAGCAAAAGCGAAAACAAGCTTGTACACACACAGGCAATTATCCATATTTTGCTGACTTTCCTTTGATTAACCGCATTTTGAAAATCAGGTTTACACAGAATATGACAGCAAAAAATTGCTACACAGGAAACAAAGCCAAGCAAATTAGGATTTATGTAAATACCCGTAAATCTGTTTTCGTATATTGTAAACTTAATCCAGTACCATTCAAACCTTATGTTAAACATAAGGCAGAAAATACCGATGAAGTTTGCAATTGTAGTAATATACACAATACCTCTTGCCACGGTATAAAGCTCGTTTTTGAAATCAAAATCAGGTTCTGTGTGCATACCGTAAAATATAAAAAAGCATATCAGTATATGTAAAAACATTAACGCACTGTAAAAAATAGTATAAGTAAAGTTTAGCAGCATGGTTAAAAGAGAAACCGCAAGGAATCCCCACACCCACAAGCCAAAGCGCAGTTTAAAAAATGTATTGTTTGTTTTTTGCTTATAATAGGTAAGCCATATGCCCCAGCAAAACAAAAATGCTACAAGAATATACGCAGGAATTTGTAAAAATGATACATTACAAAAAAACAGAGTAAAAATATAAACCTTTCTGTAACAAGAAAAGCTCTTTATTTTTTTCTTTAGCTCTTTCATTATACACCCCCTGTTACCTAAGTACCTCTTTAACTGTTTTAAACATAAGTTTTATGTCGGACAAAAAGCCGAAATTTTCAAGATACATAAGATTATACTTCATTTTTTCGGGTAAAATAGTTTCAACATAAACCTTATCCGCATCTTCGACATTTTGTAAAAGTTTTTCCTCGTCTTTATACATAATAGAAGCAAGCGAGGTTATTCCCGCAGGCATAAGCAAGGTTGCATTGTATTCGTCTTTGTACATATCCACATACTTCTGTACTTCCGGACGAGTACCGACAAAGGTCATTGAGCCTGCAAGTACATTAAAAATCTGCGGGAGTTCGTCAAGACGATATTTTCTTAAGATTCTGCCCACCTTAGTTACTCTGGCATCTCCACTTGTTGTTACAAGTGTGCCAATACGGTCGGCATTTTGCACCATAGTACGAAATTTAAAAATCTTAAATACCCTGCCATAAGAAGTAACTCTCTCCTGCCTGTAAAAAACAGGGCCTTTCGAGGTTGCTTTAACTATTACGGCAATAACCGCAATCGGTATTATAAGAATAACCAGAATAATAAGGGAGAAGATAATATCCGTAATCCTTTTTAATACAAGAGAAAAAGACTTTTTGGCAATAATATCGTAATAATGCTTTACCTCATCATTTTGAAACTTAGGAGGTAATTTTTCAAAAGCTCTCATAGTTCCACCCTTCATTAGAGTAATTTTGCCGTAAAATTAAAATATCGCTTATATAAGCACAATAATCTGTTTAAAGACAGCATTATTTAGCATTATATATCTTTTGAAAAGTTTTTTCAAGCGTAATTATAACTATGATAATACAAATAAGTTTGATTTTAACTGAACACTTTTTACATACAGTAAAAATCGGCGACTGAGAAGTCGCCGGTTTTTAGGTAATTTTATGGAGTACTCAAGCACATTGAAAGGGAGTTATTGTTTAATATATCTATAATATATCATACTAATTGTAATTTTTCAATACTTTTATCAATATTTATGCAAAAAAAATATATATTTTAATTAAATACGAATAATGCTTGACTAATCGCTTAAAAAATTGTAAAATAATCTTGAACAATTAAAACAGCAATGGGTAATTATTTTTTATAATTCTTTTAAATTTGGTTTTATAATATAAATGCTGTTTTTATTTGCTAAGTGCAAACGAAAGGATATATTTTTATGGATAACGAATTTAATGTAGATCTTATTACTTTAATCAGTGATGAGGGCGAAGAAATAGAATTTGAAATTCTTGATATTATTGAAAATGAAGAAGGTAAGTTCTATGTACTCTTCCCTTACTATGAGAACCCGGCAGACGCTGTAAACGATCCCGGCGAATACTATATTATGGAAGTATTTGAAAAAGACGGTGAAGAAGAGCTTGCCGAAATCGAAGACGATGAAAAACTCGACAGAATCGCTGCTATTTTTGAAGAAAACTATTACAATGATGACGAGGAAGACGAAGAAGAGTAATTTTTCTCTTTCTGTCATATAATATCAGTAATGGCAATTTGACAAATTCCCTGCCTGATGCGTGAATGATTTTAAAATAACCCTACAACTCTTAAATCGGGAGCCCGGCTCTTTAATCGGTGTGCAGACCTCCCGCTTTGGCGGAAGAAGGAAGCCTAATGTTTAAAGGAGAGCACCCACCTGCTTTCTCGTAGGCAGGTTATTATAAAAATCATACGGTCAGGCGGGGTTATTTTGTTTTTTTATTTAATATTATTACATATTAAAAGCAGACTTTGCCTGCATTTGTGCCGATAAGGCCTTTTGCGGGCTGCGTTTATATTATTAAAAAAATAAATTTCAGGTGATTATAAATGAATATTTCTGTTTTGGGTTGCGGTCGCTGGGGCAGCTGCATTGCCTGGTATCTTGATAAGATAGGCAACAATGTAATTTCCTGCGGACTTGCCGACGCTCCCGAATTTATACAGTTAAGCACAACACATAAAAACGACTACCTTACTTTTCCCGAATCAATAGAGGTTACTTCTGACCTTGCAAAGGCGGTCAATCACGCAGAAGTAATTGTTATTTCTATTTCATCTCAACATTTGCGTTCATATATGCAGAGCATCGCTCAAAACAATCTTGACGGCAAAACTATTGTGCTTTGTATGAAAGGTGTTGAGGCAGCAACGGGTCAAAGACTCAGCCAAGTTGTCGGTGACTTTGTTGACGAAGAAAAAACACCTATTGCCGTATGGGTAGGCCCGGGACATCCGCAGGATTATGTAAAGGGTATTCCAAACTGTATGGTAATCGACAGCAAAAATCACGAAATAAAAGAAAAGCTTGTAAACAGTTTTTCAAGCTCACTCATAAGATTTTATGTCGGCACAGACCTTATCGGAAGCGAAATCGGTGCGGCCGCTAAAAATGTTATCGGCATTGCCGCAGGTATGCTTGACGGCTTTGGCTATGCGTCATTAAAAGGTGCGCTTATGGCAAGAGGCACACGAGAGATTGCAAGACTTATAAAAGCTCTCGGCGGCAATGAAATGAGCGCCTACGGACTTTGTCATCTCGGCGACTATGAGGCAACTTTATTCTCAAAATGGAGTCATAACCGCAGTTACGGTGAAAATTATGTAAAAGGTATTAAATTTGAAAAACTTGCCGAGGGTGTTATGACATCAAAAGCATTGTGCAAACTCGGCAAAGAAAATAATGTTGAGCTTCCGATTGTCGAAAGCGTTTACAGCGTTTTGTTTGACAATGTAGACCCTAAAGACGCACTCGGAAAGCTCTTTATGCGCTCTGTAAAAAAAGAATTTTAACAGGAAGGTGCAAAAATGAGCAATAACCCAACTAATCAAGAAAAAAACAAAGAGCCTAAGCAAAAGGCTCAAACCACGGTTAAAACTGCTGTTGCAAAGCATTGCCTTACCGAAAGCATAGCGGTGAATATAATATGCGGACTGCTGTTTTTAGTTTTTGGCTACATTGCAATAATGAGTATATTTCAGACCTGCGTTATTGACCCTGCAAACTACAGCTCCGAAGTTATTTTGTTTCAAGACGATTTATTTGTAATAAATATATTCTGCCTTGTGATATTTACAGCTTTGCTTTTTAAGATTAATAAGCATACCGCATTTTTCGCCAAAGTAAATATGAAATTTATGGAGGCAGGCTTGTTTGCTTTTTCTGCAATCATCGGACTTGTATGGATATTCTCTGTACAATCAATTCCTGCGGCAGACAGTTACAATATTTACGAAACCGCCTCACAAACGGCACAAGGCAATTATGCATATTTACATAACGGTTCCGATTTTTATAACAAGGATTTCTACAGCGGATTCTCATACTACAATTGTTATCCGTTCCAACTCGGCTTTGTGCTTATAAGCGAAATCGTTTACAGAATTTTCGGTACAGACAGCACAATGCCTCTACAAGTTATAAATGTACTTTGCGTTGCGGCGGCATATCTTGGCATTGCAAAAATCACAAAGCAGATTTTCGGCAGAAACAAAATTGAATTTATAGTAATTCTCGCACTTGCCGGCTGTATTCAGCCTGTACTTTTCTGCACATTCGTATACGGCAACATAATCGGTATGTGCTGTGCAATATGGGCGTCACACTTCCTAATCAAATATTTCCAAACCGATAAATATCTTGTGCTTATCCCTTGCGGAGTTCTGCTCGTTGTATCGGCACTTGCAAAGTACAACAACTTAATTTACCTTGTTGCCTTTGTAATTATGCTTATCATTCACACCGTAAAGGCTAAAAAATGGCAGAGTATCGCATTTGCACTTGCTCTCTGTATTGCCGTTGTCGGTACAAGTAATCTTGTAATCAAAAGCTACGCATCAAGAGCAAACACCGAACTTAAGGGCGGTGTTTCACAGGTACTTTATCTTGATATGGGACTTAACGAATCCTATATGGCTCCCGGTTGGTACAACAATATCGCACTAAGTCTTTATACAAGCAACAATTGTGATATTGATGCCGCAGAATCGCAAGCATGGTCAGATATTAACAGCCGTCTTAATAAAATGAAAAACGATTCCGAATATGCAATTAATTTCTTTGGCAACAAAATTTTAAGTCAGTGGAATGAACCGTCATACGAAAGCATTTGGGTAAGCAAGGTTAAAGGACACGATGTTGATGTACAGGAGGGTCTTGGCAAGGCTGTTTATGACGGCAGTACAGGACAGTTCCTTGAATTGTACTTTAACTTCTATATGATGGCAGTGTTTATACTCTTTACACTCGGCATTTACTTTATGTTCCTGTATAAAAAGACAAACATTTCTACGGTATTGCTGCCGCTTGTATTGCTCGGAGGATTCGGCTATCACTTGCTTTTCGAAGGAAAATCGCAGTATATACTGACATACATTGTTCTTCTCCTCCCCTATGCCGCATATGCGCTCTGCACAATTCTTGAAAGCGAATATACAGGCATAAAGAAAGTAGTAAACAGCTTAAAAGAAATCCCCGACAAACAACCGAAAGGCTTTAAAGATACCAAACTTTACGGCAAAATCTTCAAAAGAAAATCTAAATAATACGAAAAAATGCAGTCGGTTTTGACTGCATTTTTGTTATACAAAAAGCCTGCGAAAATCGCAGGCTTTCAATGTTATATAAATATTCTGTTACCGAATTATAATTACATAAGACTCTTATAAAGTTCGGCAATTTCTTCTACGCTGGTATCTCTTGGGTTGCCGGGACGGCAAGCGTCATCATATGCCGACTGTGCAAGGAACGGTACATCTTCAGGTTTGACAATTTCTTTTAAATCCGCAGGAATACCTACATCTTGAGAAAGTTTTTTAACTGCGTCAACTGCTGCCTTGCGGTATTCATCAACAGTCATATTCTCTGTACCATCTACACCCATTGCGGCGGCAATGTATTTGTACTTATCACCTGTGGCAGGAGCGTTATACTCCATAACTGTCGGAAGAATAATGGCATTTGCAACACCGTGCGGTGTGTCGTACAAAGCGCCGAGCGGATGAGCCATTGAGTGAACTATACCAAGTCCGACATTTGAGAATCCCATACCTGCAACATACTGACCGAGAGCCATTCCCTCTCTGCCCTCCGGTGTGTTATCCACTGCGCCACGCAAAGACTTTGAAATAATTTCAATTGCCTTTAAATGGAACATATCGGAAAGTGCCCATGCACCCTTTGTTATGTAGCCCTCAATTGCGTGCGTAAGTGCGTCCATACCTGTTGCGGCGGTAAGACCTTTTGGCATAGTTGACATCATATCAGGGTCAACTACTGCAACTACAGGAATATCGTGAACATCAACGCATACCATTTTTCTGTTCTTTTCAACATCTGTAATTACATAGTTAATTGTAACTTCAGCGGCTGTACCTGCCGTTGTAGGAACTGCGATAATCGGCACTGCTTTGTTCTTTGTGGGTGCAACACCCTCAAGCGAGCGAACATCCGCAAATTCGGGATTATTAATAATTATGCCGACTGCCTTTGCCGTATCCATTGAAGAACCTCCGCCGATTGCAACAATACAATCTGCTCCGCTCTCTTTAAATACTTCAACACCGTGCTGAACATTCTGTATGGTAGGATTAGGTTTGATGTCTGAATATAAAGTATATTCAATGCCCGCATTTTCAAGCACATCCGTAACTTTTTTTGTAACTCCGAATTTTACAAGGTCGGGGTCAGACGCTACAAGCACCTTCTTAAAACCTCTTCCCTTAATTTCTTCAGGGATAGAATTGATTGCACCTGCACCGTGATAAGAAGTTTCGTTTAATACAAATCTATTCATATATTTTTCATCCTTTGCTAAAAAATTTTTGTAGCTTTATTATATAACATATTTACTAAAAAATCAAGATTGTTATATAAATTCTATTATTTTTATCTTAAAAAGCTAATAGACTTGTACTTTATAAAAATAATGCTATAATAAGTATAGATGATAATTTAGGAGTTGATATATATGTCAGTTGATATTTATTCTCAAGCAAAACAGGCTTGCGAAGAGCTTTGTAATGTTGCCAAACTTAAGGAAGGCAGTATAGTTGTAGTCGGCTGTTCTTCAAGTGAAGTTGCCGGAGGAACTATCGGCAAAAACTCTAATCTTGAGGTTGCCGAGCAGGTTTTCAAGGGTATTTATGAAGTGCTTACCGAAAAGAAAATCTATCTTGCCGCTCAATGCTGCGAACATCTGAACCGTGCAGTCATTGTAGAGCGTGATGCCGTTCCGTATGCTGAAATTGTAAATGTTGTTCCGCAACCAAAGGCAGGCGGTTCTTTTGCCACAACAGCATATAAAACATTTAAAAATCCTGTTGCTCTTGAAGAAATCAAGGCTGACGCAGGACTTGACATTGGCGGTACATTAATAGGTATGCACCTTAAAAAAGTAGCTGTTCCCGTAAGACTGAGCCTTGACCATATCGGCAACGCTATTTTACTTGCCGCAAGAACCAGACCGAAATTTATCGGCGGCTGCAGAGCGGTTTATGATGAAAATATGTAAATAATAACAAATAAAAAAGTTTACTCAATTTTTTCAAAAATTGCGGGTTTGGGCAGCGCCCATAAAATCTTCCGATACAACAATTTATCAGGCGCAAACAGCCACGCTGTTTGCGTGCTAAAACTAATTTTGTTAAAACAGGCGACAGACATTAAAAAACCTATATTTTATTATGAAATAACGAATTTCTTTTCTTATATTGCTATCGCTTTTAAAGGCTAACGCCGTTGCGTTCAAGCCGCCAAACAGCGAGCTGTTTGGCTATTGTTAGATTGCGTAAACGGAAAGTATTTGTGGGCTTTGCCCACACCCACGACCTTTGAAAAGGTCGACCAAACTTTTATAATTACTTGCCGAAACAATTTGCTAAACCATAATTTGCCCCAACTTTTGACAAAGAACCACAAAAAAATAAGCACGATGCGTTTAATGCACCGTGCTTTTGTTTACCACTCAGTAACTTCTTTAATAAATATTTTATCTTTATATCTTCCGTTTTTATTAGCCTTGGCAAGTCTTAATCTGTCAAGTTCACCGTCTGTCATACCTCTTGCATTGGCAATGGCATAAACAACTTCAAGAATATCGGCAAGCGCCTCGGTATTTTTATCAATCTGATACTCTGTACACTCCTCTGAAAGCTTTAATTCAAGCATTTCAAGGTATCTTTCGTCAGAAAGAATTTCGGTTTCACACATCTGACCGTTTTCTTCAATGATCTTCGGAATTTTATCTCTCACAAGTTTATTATACTTCTTAATCATATACCACACCTCTTATCCGTTGAAAATCATATTAATATGTAATTATTATACACAACAGCAACAAAAAAGTCAATAAAAGGAGTATTTTGCAATACCCCAACTATTTAATTATACCACAATGCAAAATGCACTTCAATAGATTTTGATAAAATAAAAATATAAATATTTTTAATATTTATATTGACAAAGGTTGATTTATTCTGTATAATATAGACAAAGAAAAGGAACAAAAGGAGGTTTCTAATATGAAAGTAAAAGTCCATTACATAAGATATATCAGAGATTTCATGCGGAGCCTTCCCCCAAACAAACAATAACCTGATACATTAGAAAAGGTTATAATATCTCGTTTGTTTGTCGGGCAGCTGATAATTTCAATGTTATTAAACATATTATTAATTTAAATCAGACAAGGTTTCCGATTACTACCAATCAAACAATTGCATTCAAAGCGTACGAATACAAAAAAGAACTTCATATTTTTTATATAGATTGTCTGCGAAAGTAGTTGTTAGGTTATTATTCGTAAAAATGAGCTTTTGAGTAATCACAATTCTAAGGTAATCAGGTTTATCCGAGATTATGATTACAACTTAATATAATTTAAAATCTTGTTAATATGGTGGTCGTACCAATGTACAGATAAAATTTATCTAATAAAAATCTAAAGATTGGAGATAAGGCCGATGTACGAGGAAGTTTATATTTAGATATACTATAGTATAGGAGATAATTCCGATGTAAACTTTAACGATTTCTAAATTATACATAATTGGAGATGAGTCCGAAATTTAGTTTATAAAAAGCCGATAACATAAGTATTGTTACCGGGTAATGATGATAATAAATTAAAATTTCAATAAAAGCAATATCTACCGACAGAGAATACTCTGTCGGTAGATTTTTGTTTTGTGGCTTTATTAAGTTGCGTAAACTATTTACAGAACTGATAATATTTACTAAAAGCGCCGACCGATACAGTCTTTATGTATCGGTCGGCGCTATATTATAAAGTGTTTAACTATCCTTAAGCGGTTTTACCTGTATAGAGCTGATAATACTTACCCTTCTGCTCTATAAGTTGTTCATGTGTGCCCTTTTCTATAATTCTGCCGTGCTCAAGAACAATAATACAATCTGAATTTCTTACGGTTGAAAGTCTGTGAGCAATTACAAATGTTGTTCTGCCCTTCATCAGCTTATCCATACCGTCCTGTACAATCTTTTCTGTACGGGTATCAATTGAACTTGTTGCCTCATCAAGAATAAGTGCAGGCGGATTGGCAACTGCGGCTCTTGCGATTGCAAGCATCTGGCGTTGTCCCTGGCTAAGGTTTCCGCCGTCACCTGTAAGAACCGTATCGTATCCGTGCGGAAGCTTGCGGATAAAGCTGTCTGCGTTGGCAAGTTTAGCCGCCGCAATAACTTCTTCATCGGTAGCGTCAAGTCTGCCGTAACGGATATTTTCCATTACTGTATCTGTGAAAAGATGCGTTTCCTGCAATACAATACCGAGAGAGCGTCTTAAGTCAGCTTTCTTAATCTTATTGATATTTATGCCGTCATAACGGATTTTACCGTCCTGAATGTCATAAAATCTGTTGATAAGGTTTGTAATTGTAGTTTTGCCTGCACCTGTAGAACCTACAAACGCAATCTTCTGACCGGGTTTTGCATAAAGGTCAATGTTGTGCAAAACCATTTTATCATCGGTATAACCAAAGTCAACATCGTCCATTACAAGGTCACCCTTGAGCTGACGGTACTCTGTTGTGCCGTCCTCGCTGTGAGTATGTTTCCATGCCCACACACCTGTTCTCTCTTTAGACGGTTCGATTTTGCCGTCAACAATTTTTGCATTTACAAGATTTACATATCCGTCGTCCTCTTCAGGTTTTTCGTCAAGAAGTTTGAAAATTCTGTCTGCACCTGCAAGAGCCATAATAATGCTGTTGAGCTGCATACTGATTTGGTTAATTGGCTGACTGAAATTTTTGTTAAATGTCATAAAAGCAACAAGTCCGCCAAGTGTAAGTCCTGCAAAGTGATTAAACGCAAGCACACCGCCGACTATTGCGCAAAGCACATAGCTGATATTACCGAGCTGTGCATTGATAGGCATAAGAATATTTGCAAATTTATTTGCATTATATGCGCTGTCAAAAAGTTTGTCGTTGAGTTCGTTAAATTCTTCAACAGCCTTACCCTCGTGATTAAATACCTTTACAACTTTCTGACCGTTCATCATTTCTTCAATGTAGCCGTTTACCTTGCCGAGGTCATCCTGTTGAGCCGTAAAATATTTACTGCTCTTGCCGCCGATTTTGCCCGATACAATAAACATTACGGCAACCATAACAAGTGTAAGAAGTGTAAGCGGAATACTGATTGAAATCATACTTACAATTACAGATACGATTGTAATTGTACTTGAGAAAAGCTGAACCATACTCTGGCTAATCATCTGACGGAGAGTATCAATATCATTTGTATAAACCGACATAATATCGCCGTGAGAATGAGTATCGAAGAATTTAATCGGCAAACTCTCCATATGTGAGAAAATATCAATTCTCAAATTACGCATTGTACCCTGTGTTACATAAACCATAAGTTTTGAATACGCAAAAGTTGAAGCAGCACCGAGCAAGTAAAAACCTGCTACTCTTGCTATTGCGAAAAGCAAGGGAGTAAAATCAGGCGAACTTGTATTCATAAGCGGAGTGATGTAATCATCAATAAGCGACTGAATAAATAATGTACCCTGTACATTTGCAAGTACACTGACGATAATACATATAAACACGATTATCATATGAATTTTATAATTCTTAAAGGTATATCCTAAAATTCTTCCGAGAATTTTTCCCGGATTTTTAACCTTAGGTTTTGCACCCATCTGGCGTCTTCTGCCACCCATAGGACCCGGCATTACATCTCCCCCTTTGCGTCAAAGTCACCGCTGCCCTTAGTTTGGGCCTCATAAATTTCGGTGTAAATATCATTTTTATTCAAGAGTTCATCGTGTGAGCCTACGCCGCTGATTTTACCGTTATCAAGAACTATAATCTTATCGGCATTCTGAACACTTGAAATTCTCTGTGAAATAATAAGCTTTGTTGTATTAGGAATTTCCTCTGCAAAAGCCTTTCTTATCTTTGCATCCGTTGCTGTATCGACCGCACTTGTAGAGTCGTCAAGAATAAGAATTTTAGGCTTTTTAAGTAATGCTCTCGCAATACAGATACGCTGTTTCTGACCGCCCGATACATTAGTACCGCCACGCTCAATAAATGTATTATACTTTTCGGGGAATGTCTGAATAAAATCATCAGCGCACGCAAGTTTGCAGGCATTTACACATTCCTCTTCCGTTGCGTTTTCGTTACCCCAACGGAGGTTATCTAAAATTGTACCGCTGAAAAGTACATTTGACTGAAGAACTACAGATACCTCGTCACGGAGCTTTTCAAGGTCATACTCTTTAACATTTCTGCCGCCGACAAGAACTTCACCGCTTGTTACATCGTAAAGTCTGCCGATAAGGTTTACAAGACTTGTTTTAGAGCTGCCCGTACCGCCAAGGATACCGACTGTTTCGCCTGACTTAATCTTTAAGTTAATATCGTCAAGTACAGGTTCTGCGCCTGTTTCGTTATAACTGAAATATACATCTTTAAATTCAATACTGCCGTCAGGCACATTTTTAACAGGATTTTCGCCGTTTGTAAGGTTACTCTTCTCGTTGAGAACACCTGCTACACGCTTTGCACTTGCGGCACTCATAGTAATCATTACAAATACCATACCGAGCATCATAAGTGACATAAGAATGTTCATACAATATGTAAGCATACTTGTAAGCTCACCTGTTGTAAGTGTTGAACCGACAATCATATTTGCGCCAAACCAGCTTATTGCAATGATACAAGCATAAACGGTAAGCTGCATTATAGGCGTTACAGATACCATACAGTTTTCAGCCTTAACAAAAAGTTTGTAAAGGTTGTTTGCGGCTTTTGAGAATTTTTTGGTTTCGTGATCCTCACGAACAAAAGCCTTTACTACTCTGATACCGGATACATTCTCCTGAACGCTTGCGTTCAAATCATCGTACTTTTTAAATACCTGATTAAAGTATTTCATAGTAAATTTCATAAGGGAAGCAAGAACAATCGCAAGAAAAATAATTGCAACGAGGTACACACTTGCAAGTTTTGCGTTGATTATAAATGCCATAACCATTGCACAAATAAGGCTTGTCGGTGCACGCATACACATTCTGAGTATCATCTGATACGCATTTTGTAAGTTGGTTACATCGGTAGTAAGTCTTGTAACAAGACCTGCGGTTGAGTATTTATCAATGTTTGAAAACGAAAATGTCTGAATATTCGCAAACATTGAGCGGCGAAGATTTCGTGCAAAACCGGCTGATGCCTTTGCACCGAAGCTGCCGCCGAGAATACCGCAGATAAGTCCGCCGATAGCACAAAGAACCATTCCTCCTCCGACAAAGAGAATATGATTCATATCGCCTTTGTTGATACCGTCATCAATAATTGAGGCCATAAGAAGCGGGATAAGCGTTTCAAAAACAACCTCAAGTATCATAAAAACAGGCGTCAGTACAGATTCTTTTACAAATCCCTTAATCTGTTTTGATAAAGTTTTTATCATACTTTTTCTCCTTTACCATATTATTGTCCCGAAATGCCTGTCTTAAGTTTTCGTATTAAAAACAAAAAGGTTTGCTTTTCTTCGGGTGTAAAAATACTGTCAAATTCCTGCTCGTTAGATATAATTGCTTTATCTATCGAGCTTTTTATGCTCATTCCCTTTTCGGTAAGCACAATTTTTTTAAGTCTTGCATCATTTTCAACAGACTCTCTCTTTATGTACCCCTTTTTTTCCATAAGCTGTAAAATATTAGTTACGGATGAGCGTGAAATTGAAAACTCGCTTTCAAGATTTTTCTGGAAAATATCGTTGTCCTGATTATTGTAAAGATACGCGATTATCCAGCCGTGCATAATCGTTACCTTATCCACACCGTTTTTTGCCGCACTTTCAAGCATTTTCCTGTGCATAAGGTGGTTTACCGCCTTAATTTCGTGACCTATTGCGTCACATATATGGCAATCCTTTTCAAAATTTTTCTCTGTATCCGCATTTAATTTTTCGTCCTCCCCAAACATATCACACACTAAAAAACACCTCCGAATCGTAACTCAATATAAGTTCGGTATAAAACTGTTATATATTAAATTGTTTGATACCGAACTTTTATAACATTATAGTCTTTTTGTTTTTATTTGTCAAGAACTAATTTTAATTTTATGTAAGACAGCTTTACGCTGTCATTTTTTGTTGTAGCGCTGTAGCGTCATTTATATTAATTTTTCCGTTATCGTCTAAATCTGCCGAATATAACACAAATTTTTCTTCATCAGAACATTCTGTTTTAATAATATCCGCACTCAAATTCTGCACTGTTTTAACATCGTTATCGTTAATTTTACCGTCGGCATTTACATCGCACTCTTTCAGCATAAATCCTGTTCCCACAATCACAAAATCCGTATTGCCGTCATCAAGCATTTTTTGCACTACGGTTTTTTTAGCCTTAAAAGTGTATGCGCCTACCGTTGAAAACCTGAGTTTATTCTGTGAAATTTCATTTTTATAATTACTGAAAAACTCGTCCGACTTGCCGTTTACAATACCTTTTTTCTCAAGATATGCGTTAAGATTACCGATTATCTGTGTACAATATGCGGGGTCTGCGGTTATTTTTTCCGTATCAATATCATTTGCAATATAAAACATTGATAAATAAAACATTATTTTCGGACTGCTTAAATCTAGACCGCAATATACAATTGCGTCTACAGTATCTTCGTCATTATAATTTTTCAGAGCGGTCCTTGAACATCCGTTCATAAGTGTAAAGTATTCTTTGGCATTTTCAAGTGAAAAATCTGCCTTTGAAGTTGCAGATACGCATATCATACCGGAAATCATTATTAAAACAGCAAGTGCCGTACAGGTAAATTTTTTTAACATAAAAAGCACCTCCTGAGTTAGTATAACTCAAAAAGGCGCTTTAACACACTTATTATTTACTTTTCCTTTTAACTTTCCGTTTTATCAGTGAAACTAACTTTTTAAATGAAAATTTCTTTATAGTGTCGTGATAAACATAATTTATTTCAGCACATATCATTAACAGCAGCATTAAAAAATACAGCAAAACCATTATGATAGCAAGACCTGTAATTACGCCGTAAACAGAAAAGCCATTAAAACTTTTTACATATATTGAGATTCCGAGAGCCAATACAAACCACGAAATTGTACACAAAACCGCACCCGGAAGTTGAGATTTAAAATTATATTCCTTTTTCTGCTCTTTGGAAATACACGGGAAATTCCTGTATATAGACGCAAAAGTAAAAGTCAGAATTAAAAATACAAGTAAATATCTTGATCTGAAAATTGCTGTAATTATGTTTGGCAAACTGCTTATAAACGGTTGGATCCAATCGTCAAGATATGAACCGAGAGCAATTATTACCAACGACGCAGACATTAATATAAAGAAAATAACAGTATAAAACATTGCACGAAAGCGCAAAACTATCCACATACGGTTTTCATATGCATCATAAACTCTGTTAAGTCCGTTAGTGATTGCATGTATTCCCTGCGATGCAGACCACAATGTAACCACAATTGAAACAAAAGAAATTCCGATAGTATTCTGATATGTTTCGGTTAAAAAATACTTTATCTGTGTAAGAAATACATCTGTAAATACACTTTGCAGCGCCTGTTCAATAAACGAAGTCGATATATGCAAGCCTTGCAGAATCGACAAACAAAACGCTAACAAAGGAACAGATGAAAGCACAATAAAAAAAGCAGACTGTCCGGCTATGGCAAAAATATTATCGTGAATACATTTGCTTATTATAGGATCATATTTTTTCATTATTTTATCATAAAAAGCAAAAGCTTTTTTTACTGCTTTCATAGCAAATCTCCTGTTTTATGAGTAGATATAATGTATTTATATGACACTTAGGACTGATTTAATCTGATTTTAAAAAATTATTGTGCCATAATCACGCTATCGGTTTTAAGTTCTACTATGTTATTGATTTTTTCGTCATCTTTTAGAGGTACTTCAATAAGCATAAGACAAACGCCCTTTGATTGATTGCTGTCCTTTGATTTCTGATATTGAACACACGGAATCTGTGAACTGATTGCATAGCTAAGTCCCCTAAAGTTGACTCTGTCTGCCGACGATTCAAGCTCAACAGGAGCAACATAAAGGCAATTGCTGTTAAAAAATCCGTCACTGTAGTTGCGGCTGAAATTAAGCAATTCACTCATATTTACCGAACCTTTGTAAGAGTTGCAAAAATTTTCATACTCGCTCATACTGTATATTCCTTTTGTACCGTATGACGGGAGCTTTGAAAAGTTTGTTACATTAACAGACTCTGTGTAGTAAAAATGAGCCATATCATTATTGCTCACATCATTATAATAACCATCGGAAGAAAGATAGACATATCTTACCGTAAATATTGATGTATTTATACTCAAAAAACCTGCCGCAACAAGCATTACAAGCGGCAGAGCGGCAAAAGTAACTCTTTCTTTTATTTTTGCCTTAACAAAAAGCAGAATATACAAAATCAGTACAAATGATATGCCTGCAATGACATACATATAAAACGGCTGTTTGTATACATACATCATAAATTCGGAAAAACCAAACAGCAATTCCGCTATTATCAGAACCGCTAAATCAACCGAACGCAAGTCAATTGACATTTTTCTGTATCCATGTACTGTGGCGGCAACAATTATTAATGTAAGAGCCTCAAGAATTACGCTGAGCAAACCGACATACTCCGAACTTTTAAGCATTAACTGAACCGTAACAAAAAACATAGTTTCGACTATTGCAAGTACCAACAGTACAAAAGAAAGCACCGTAAGTCTGTGATTACTGCGAATACGCTTTACACGCTCCTGATACTGCTGCATTTCTTTTCCGCTAAACGGAAATCTGTCAGTAGTATCTCCATAAAAACTAAATCCTCTCATTTTTTCACCTTTCAAAACTTCATAAAATATTTATCAACAAACGACAATTTCATATTATCATTTGCCATATCATATTATCATTTGCAATATAAATTATATACAATTTTGCTTATAAATTCAAGTATAATTGCTATTAAATATATTGTTCTTGATAATTTGACAAAAAGCCTCTATTGTGATAACATATTAGTCAAGCAGTTCGTAACCATCCTGCTCGAGCAATTAACCAAAAGGGGCTTGCTCAATCAAAACTAAGGAGGAAAGGCATAGGACTTACTGTGTCCGTACACCCCCTGTGGGTGTTTTTTTATGCCAAATTTATGGAAAGGTACAGTATAATTCACGAAAAAAACAGTCGTGAAATTGTCCTTCTGCGTGGCAGTGGGTGTGTTTATACCAAATGCACATTCTGCGACTATTACAGTGACAGCTGTAAAAATGAAGAAGAAAATTTCAGGCTGAACAGCAAGGTGCTTGAAAATGTAACAGGCATCTTTCAAAACCTTGAAGTAATAAACTCGGGGTCGGTGTTTGAACTTGACAAAAATACCGTCGAGCTTATAAAAAAGGTTTGTAAACAAAAGAATATCCACACAATTCATTTTGAGTCGCACTATCTTTACAACAACAGAATTGCTGATTTGAGAAAAGAGTTTTCCGACTTTACGCTTAAAATGAAACTCGGTCTTGAAACCTTTGATTATGATTTCAGAGAAAATGTACTTAAAAAGGGAATTAAAGAGAAATCTCCCGAAAAAATCTCTGAAAACTTTGACGAGGCAAATTTCCTTTTTGGAATTAAAGGTCAGACCGTTGAGTCTATAAGAAACGATATTGAACTTGGACTCAAATATTTTGAACGAATTTGCATTAATATAATGTGCGAAAATTCCACAAGCGTAAAACCCGATAAAGAACTTATAAAGGCTTTTATAAAAGAAATTTATCCTATATATAAGGATAACGACAGAGCCGATATTTTAATTAACAATACTGATTTTGGAGTGGGTGACTGATATGCCAAACGAACTTATACTTATATTTTCCGTAGTATTTATTTACGGTGCAGCACTTTTAGGATACAAATTTTTTGGAAAAACAGGACTTTATTGTATATCTGTAATTGCAACTATTCTTGCAAATATTGAAGTTACAATAATGATAAACGCATTCGGAATGGAACAAACACTCGGTAATGTTCTTTTTGCCGTAACATTTTTGATAACCGATATTTTGTCGGAATGTGAAGGCAAAAAAGCCGCACAAACCGCCGTATATGCCGGTATATTCTGTTCAATATTCTTCCTTGTGCTTTCGCAAAGCTGGATGCTTTATACACCAAGCGCAACAGATACAATTATGCCGTCAATAAAAGCAGTGTTCTCAAACACACCACGAATGATTCTTGCATCTCTTGTTGTATATGCCGTAAGCCAGATGTTTGATGTTTGGCTTTACCATAAATGGTGGAATTTTACAGAAAAGAAGTTTGGCAGCAAACGCAGATTTTTGTGGCTTAGAAATAACGGTTCAACACTTATCAGTCAGATTCTTAACACTGCTCTTTTCACAGCATTCGCTTTCTGGGGCACATACGATATTCCGACACTTATTTCAATTTTCATTTCAAGCTATGTTATCTATATTTTCACAAGTTTGCTCGATACCCCGTTTGTTTATATTGCAAGAAAAATTCATGATAAAAAGCTTAATGCAAAAGCCGAAAAAGCATAAAACTTTCCTGACAGTTCATTTGAATTGTCAGGATTTTTATTGCAAAAAACTATGCGAATATGCTATAATTTTACAGGTGATTTTATGTACTACACATACATACTGCGGTGTTGCGACAATACCCTTTATACAGGTATTGCCTTGGATATAGAAAAAAGAATGAACGAGCATTTTTTGCAAAATGAAAAATGTGCAAAATACACCCGCACTCATAAAGCTAAAAAACTCGAATCGCTGTGGATAAGCGAAAACCGAGCCACAGCCTCTAAACTTGAATACCATATTAAACATCTTACCAAAAAGCAAAAAGAAGAAATCATATCCTTAAAAAGCCTTGAAGTATTAAAAGATAAACTTCCGATTGAAAATTATAATTATTCCGATATGAAATTAAATTCCGTAAACTAAGCAAAAAGTCCGACCATCGAAGTCGGGCTTTTATTTTTTATCAGCTTTATAAAAGTTAAGTAAATTATAGTTTAGTATAACAGGTTTAAACAAAACAATTTAAAACTTAGGTCAAGTTTTTTAATGATTAAAGACAGTAACTTATTTACAATGTAATCTTAAAAGTAATTGAATTTTCGTCATTGCTATAGCAAGCTGCCTTGCCTTTATGGGCATTAGCTATTGCTTTTACTACCGAAAGTCCGATACCGTGACCTCCTGTTTCGGAATTTCTTGACGAATCGGCACGATAAAATCTTTCAAAAAGCTCATCGTGTTTACCCCTTTCGATTTTTTCAACACTGTTTGTAACGGTAATAACACGGCTTTTTCCGTTTGATTTTAAAGAAACTGTGATATTTCCGTTTTCATCGGAATATTTCATAGCGTTATCAATCAATAATGAAACAAGCTGTCTGATTGTTGTTTCATCTCCGCAATAGCTCAAGTTATTGTCTATGTCAAGGTTAAGTGTTTTACCTTGAGAAGTCGCAACTGCCTCAAAACCTTGTGCAACCTCAAGTACGGCATCGGAAATTGAAAAATCAAGCATAATAAGTTTTGTGCTTTCCTCGTCCATTCGTGAAAGAAAAATAAGTTTTTCCGTTAAAGCAGTCAGCCTTTTTACCTGATTTTTAATACTTTCGGTCCACTCATTCTCGCCGTTTTCCATTTCAATAATCTCGGTCGATGCGTCTATAATGGTAAGCGGAGTTTTTATCTCATGACTTGCGTCTGTAATAAATTGCTTTTGCTTTTCGTAGCTTTCTGCAACAGGTTTGAAAACTATTTTTGAAAAAACGAGCACAAGCAGATACACAAGAATAATTCCGCCAACGCTTGCAAGAATGCTAACAATCAGAAAATTATAAAAAGTTGAAAGTTCTCTTTCACAATCAAGAAAAATATACATTTTTCCGTCATCGGTATCAACGCAAGTGTATTTGTAATTATCAATAAATCCGCTTGTCTTGTTCTTTTCGGTAAGCTGATTGGTATAATTTATAGCCTTTTCGGTGGAAACCGCCGCAATCATACCTGTGTTTACAGAAACAATTGTATTTATATCTGTAACTTTTACGGTAAAATATCTTGTGTCAAAAGGAGCTTCGGGCGACATTTTTCTGTCGGGCTTTTTATCATCAAGAGGTTTGCTGTCGGCTTTTTCACCGTCTTTTTTAGGGAAAGTACCGCCGTTATCTGCAATTACAGATATTTTTTCATCGGCTCTCACATTTACGCTATGGTAATTGGCAATATTAATCGCCGACATCATCACACCAAGCACCAACGCTATAGAAATAAGCGTTATAAGAATAAAATGCCGTCTTAATTTTTTAATCATTTACAGCCTCCAACGCATAACCACGGTTGCGTACTGCCTTTATTGCAACATTAGCATCAAGTGCCGCAAGTTTTTTACGAAGATAAGAAACATAAACCCACACAACATTTTGATTTGTTTCGGTATCATATCCCCATATTTTCTCCATAAATCTTTCGGTAGAAATTATCATACCTTCGTTTGACATAAGCATTTCAAGCATCTGAAATTCCTTATTTGCAAGTCTTAGTGTTGCTTTTGGAGATGAAACTTCAAAGGTACTGCGATTTAAAGTGATGTTTCCGCATTTTAAAAGCGAGCCTGTATTCTCACCTTTTCTCCTTGTCATTGCTCTGATTCTCGCAAGAAGTTCTTTTGTGGCAAACGGCTTGGTAAGATAATCGTCAGCACCGCTGTCAAGCCCCGTTACCCTGTCGTCAATCTCCGATTTTGCGGTAAGAAGTAAAACAGGAACGGAATTTCCGCTTTCTCTTACCTTTCTAAGAACTGTGATTCCGTCCATTTTCGGCATCATTATGTCAAGCACCACACCGTCATAATCACCGTTTGTTATGTAATCAAGGGCATCTTGTCCGTTATAAACAGCGTCAACGGAATAATTACTGTGTTTTAATATTACAACCAGTGCATTTGAAAGCTCCTTTTCGTCTTCTGCAAGTAATAATCTCACACTTATTCCTCCACTCATTATTGTTTTTTTAATTATACAGTCAAAACCTTAAGATTAGTTTAAATTACCTATATTACCCTCTCATTCGTGAAATTAAATTTCCACCGTTCTGCTTTAGCCAAAGTTCGGCTCTTTGGTAGTCGGGCATAATTTTTTCTACCTCTGCCCAGAATTTTTCAGAGTGATTCATTTCACGCAGGTGACAAAGTTCGTGCACAACAATATAATCAATTACATAGTCCGGCGTGAGCATAAGCAGGCAGTTAAAATTAAGATTACCCTTAGTTGAACAGCTCCCCCACCTTGACACAAGATTTTTAATTGTTATTTTATTATAAACAAAATTTTCTTTTTCGGCATAATATTTAACTCTCTTTGGAATATACTCAACTGCCTGATCCGCAAGCTCTTTTACTTGTTCAAATGTTATTTTTTCAAGTTTACTTCTTTCGTCAATTGTACTTTGTACTTTCAGCATATGCTCATCTATCCATTTGGATTTTGAAATTACCATTCTTTCAATTTCATTGTCACTGACATACAGAGGTACAAATACAACAATTTGCATATCCGCAGTTATTTTTATTGCTGCGCTTTTTCTTTTGCTTCGTCTTACCTCAACATTATATTCGCCTATCTTCATTTTCATCATTCCTTTATATATACGCAAATTTTAGCATAACCGCACCTGCTTAGCAAGCTGTTGCAAATAAAATTTTTTTGGTATAAAATTATTAATAAATATTATTCTTCACACAAAACACAAATAAAAAAGTTACTTTATATATGGTGATTGCAATGTACAAAATACTTCTTGTAGAAGATGACAAAAACATAAGAGAAATGGTTGTTGAATATTTTTCTAACAAAGGCAAAGGAAACTTTCCTGTTTCTGTTGCGGCAAACGGAGAAATCGGATTGCAAATGGCATACGAAAATCCATATGATTTACTTCTGCTCGATGTAAACCTGCCCAAAATGGACGGATTTTCTATCTGTAAAGAGGTCAGACGATACAGCGATGTGCCTATTATGTTCATTACCGCACGGGTAAACGAAGAAGATGTGCTTAACGGCTATGCCCTCGGATGTGACGATTACATAATAAAACCTTTTGCCCTGCCTGTTCTTTTTGAAAAGGTAAAGGCTCTTATCAAGCGGTCAAAGGGACTTGTGCGTTCCTCTGTACTTACGGCAGGAACTCTTACACTTAATCCAAACAACGGAATCGTAATTTCCGACGGTGACGAAGTTGATTTGACAGCTAAAGAATACAAAATACTTAAATTTCTTTTAGAGAACAAAAACATTGTAATCTCCAGAACAAAACTGATAGACAAGCTTTGGGGCTATGACTCTAATGTTGATATTCGTGTACTTGACACGCATATAAAAAATCTCCGAAAAGCATTAAAAGATAACTCAAAGCTGATTAAGACGGTAATCGGCAGAGGTTACAAAATTGAGGAATAATTATGAATAAAAAGCTGAAAAAAGAAAATAGAAAAATTCTCATAAATATAATTTCAATAGTTCTGCTTATTTGCCTGCTGACAATCGGTACTTTTTCTTACCTGACATACAATTTCACAAAACAAATCGATCAATATCAGGCTGAACTGCAATCTAAATATATTTATGACAATACAAAATATATTGATATAACCGAAAGCGGTCAAATAAATACATTTATTGTGACAAATCTCAACAATTACTATTACGGTAATTCCTCATACAATGACATATATGTATCATTGGAAAATGATTACTATAATATTTCGGTTGACAGCGCAAATAAAATGACAATTAAACTTGACGATTATTATTCAAGTTTTGATACTTTTTCCGATACCGATAACATGGTAAATGATTACAGCCTGGGGGGGTATCTTGATTATTTTACTCTCCGAAACAGTATGACCGATGAGCAGTATAATAAAATTGCCGATTATCTTAATTCCGAACCGGACGAAAACGGTAATTATTATATTTTGTCCGTCAATCAATATGCAATGGATAATTACAACGGCGTCGGTACAGACGAGATGATACCAATACGATTAGAAATTCTGCGTACAAACGAAAACCATGTTTGGTATGCCGAAGATGAACATATTGAGTATTTTGACTTATCATCAGACAAAATAAGCGAGATAAAAGAATTACAAAAACAAGTGGAAGAAAATTACAAAATAAATAATGATAGCGCTTCCAATACCGTATTAATCGGACCTATTCACTCAATAGGCGATATGAAGAAAAATGAAATTACAAAGGATTTTTTCTTTAACGGAGGCAAGGAAAACGAATTAAAAGAATACAACAAAAATAATCCCGAAGATTCTGATATTTTCACCGCATATATACCTCTTGATAATTTTTCATTTATATACAGACAAATCTACGAAGCAAGCCCAAATTATACAGATGGATTTTCATCTGTTGATGAGATGAACTCATATAATCAAAAAACATGCAAGATTACCGTATATCAAAAACTTGAACCTCTGAAAGCCTGTATGGCTACTCTTATAATCGGCAACAGCATTATTCTTGCTTTCTTTATTTTAATCGGCATTTTGCTTTCTCTGATTATTTGGAGAAACTTTAAAAACAGGGCAATCCGAGAACAACACAGAATGGAAATGACAAACGCAGTTGCCCACAATCTTAAAACACCGCTATGCATAATAAACGGTTTTTCCGAAAATCTGCGGGAAGAAAGCGGCTATCTTACAAAGCAACATTACATAAATGTTATTCAGGAACAAGCAAATGAAATGGATATACTCGTACATAAAATGCTTGATTTCTCAAAACTTGAAACAGACTCTGCAAAACTTAATATAAAATCGTTCAATATTAAAACAGAACTTGAAAATATTGCGAAGAAATACAATAATATTTCAAGTAAAAATATTATCGTAACTGCAGATGACAAGGAAATTTTTGCAGACAAAGAACTTATGGAGCTTGTGTTTGAAAATCTGATTGAGAATGCTGTTAAATACTCAAAAGATAATTCCGATATTAAAATATCCTTTGCAAATAATAATTTTAATATTTCAAACGAATGTGATGAAATTTCTAAAAAAGATTTAAAAAAGATATGGAAACCGTATAACCGTTTGGAAAAAGACGAAGAGGTGCGTGGCACAGGTATAGGACTTTCCATAGTAAAGCATATTCTTAAACTGCATAGAATAAAGCCGTATACCGAATATTCGGGCGGCAGATTGATTATCGGATTTTATATTTAAGGTTATGTCTTTAATTTGCCGATAATCTTAATAAATTATGGTTTAACGCACAAGTTAAGCGGAATAATTAAAAAATTCAGTTTTAAAGGTTGACCAAACTTTTATAATTGATTGGCAAATCAATTTGCTAAAACATAATTGCTCAACTTTCATATAAAAACCGCTCTGCACATAAAATACAGAGCGGTTATTTTTATAAGTTAATTATTCTCTTTTGGTTTTCTTCTTTTATGCTTTTTCTCTGTGAGCGGAGTCATACTCTTGGCACAAATAAGCATGGTGGAAGAATTATGCAATAATGCAGACATAGACGGAGAAATAAGACCTAAAAATCCCGAAGCCATCAGTGCTGAATTAAAACCTACAATAAATCTGTAATTGCGGTTAATTCTATCCATTAATGTCTGACTTATTGTTCTTATTCTCGCAAGTTCGGTAAGGTCGGAGCTTTTGATTGTAATATCTGCGGTTTCTCTTGCAATATCAGACGCATCTCGCATAGCAACAGATACATTTGCAGCCGCAAGCGCCGGTGTATCGTTAATACCGTCACCAACCATAATTACGCCCTTGCCGCTCTTCTTGAGTTCTTCAACATATTTATGTTTATCCTCGGGAAGTACCTGACATTTATATTCGGTAATGCCAAGCATTTCTGCGGTCATTTGAGCCGCTTTCTGACTGTCGCCGGTAAGCATTACAACTCTTTTAATACCCTGATTTCTAAGCATTTGAATAGCTCTCACAGCCTCTTCTCGTGGCGGGTCACTTATACATAACGCACCGACAAGCACACCGCCGATAGCAAGATAAAGCACAGAGCAAGCGCCTGATTTTTCATCAATAGTTTTCTGCTGTTCTTCGGTTACAGAAATCTGCTCGTCTTCCACTACAAAATGCTTACTGCCTATTACAGCCTTTTTGCCGTGCAGTGTGGTTGCAATTCCGTGTGCAACAATATACTGAACATCAGAGTGCTCCTCTATGTGAGATAATCCTCTTTCATTCGCTGCATTTACAACGGCATTCGCAACGCTGTGAGGGAAATGCTCCTCAAGACAAGCTGCAATTTTGAGTATTTCTTCCTCTGAATAATCACTGAAAGAAATTACTTTTTCAAGCTTCGGCTCGGCATTTGTCAGTGTACCTGTTTTATCAAATACAATGGTATCTGCGTGAGCATATGCCTCAAGATACTTGCCGCCTTTAACGGTAATATCGTGGTCGGCCGCCTCCTTGATTGCGGAAATAACCGCAATCGGAGTAGAAAGTTTGATAGCACAGGAATAGTCAACCATAAGCAAAGAAACAGCTTTGGTAATATTCCTTGTAAGAACCAAAGTAGCCAAGAAACCTAAAAAGCTGAACGGTACAATTCTGTCCGCCAAGGTTTCGGCACGGCTTTGTACTCCTGCCTTGAGATTTTCCGAATTATCAATAAGGTCAATAATTTTACTTATTTTTGTGTTTGAAGAAAGAGCCTTTACATTAACTACAATGTTTCCCTCTTCCACAACAGTACCGGCAAATACGGTTATGCCCTCACGCTTTGCAACAGGGAGCGGCTCACCTGTCATAGACGACTCGTTTACTGTTGCCTCACCCGATACAACAACACCGTCAACAGGAATAACATTGCCTGTCTGTACTCTGATGTTATCACCCTCTGTCAAATCAGACATAGGAATAAGTACTTCTGAATTATCATCGGTTACAAGCCATACCTTGTCCGCCTTAATAGCAAGGCTGTCCGTAAGCACAGCTTTTGTACGGGCATGAGTATAATCCTCGAGCATACCGGATACGGTAAGCAAGAACATTATTGTTCCTGCGGTTTTAAAGTTTCTCTGTAACAAGCAGGTTGCAATTGACGCACCGTCAAGCACATCAACATTAAGTTTGCAGTTCCAAAGTGCCTTTAAAGCCTTTTTTATGTATTTTATACTTGTGTAAATTGTAACTACCATTCTGATAGGTGCGGGCAAAAGCCATTTTTGCAAAAGTCTTTTTGCCACGCAAGAAATCAGATTATGTTTAAAATTATTGTCAATATCTTGAACGCTGACAGTTTTCTTTGCCTCAACTTTTACAAGAGAACTGCGCTCTATTGACGCTATAACATCAATTACATTCTGACGATAGCCTTTGTCATACATAACAAGGATACCGCCGTTTTCAGAATTTACTTCAACCTTTTTTACATAATTTTTCTCTATAAGAAAATTATAAATACAACCCTCATACGCCTTATCAAAAGCATATGCGCCGCAGCGGAATCTGATTCGCTGCGGCTTATCATATACAATAGAATATTTCATTATTCTTCAACTTCTGTTTCAGTTTCTGCTTCAATGCCGGCTTCTGCCTTTGCATCGTAGCAAAGATCTGCCGCATCGTCTTTCATGCTCTGGAATTTAGCCTTAGCATCTTTCTGAAGCTTCATACCTTTTGCAAGACCGGTTACTGCAACGCTGCGAGTCTTTGGTGAAGTAAATACTTTTTTACCTACAATAACTGCTGCTGCGCCTGCAACAACGCACCATAATTTTTCATTTTTAAAAAAATTCTTCATAACTGTTCCTCCTAAGATTTATGATAATTATATTATACTCACTTGTCACAATTTGTCAATACTGTAAGAAAAATCTAATCGAAATTTGTAGGTTATCCCAAACTAACATCTAAAATCATCATAATTACGAACCCAATTGCAACTCCGATTGTACCGATATTTGAGTGTTTTCCGCTCTGCGATTCGGGTATTAATTCTTCCGTTACAACATAAATCATAGCACCTGCCGCAAAAGACAACAGATACGGCAGAATTTGTGTTACTATTCCCGCAAAAATCAAAGTAATCATTGCACCTATCGGTTCAACCGCACCCGAAATCACGCCGTAATAAAATGATTTTAACTTTGAACAGCCGCCGTCTTTGAGCGGCAGAGATATTATTGCTCCCTCCGGGAAATTCTGAATTGCAATTCCGACTGCAAGTGAAATCGCACCTGCCACGGTTATACCCGTATTTTCTGTAATTGCACCTGCCAAAGTTACGCCCACAGCCATACCTTCCGGAATATTATGCAATGTAACCGCAAGCACAAGCATAGTATTTTTTGAAAGTCTTGACTTTACACCCTCAGGTTTGTCACTGTTAAGATGCAAATGAGGGATTACACTGTCAAGCAAGAGCAAAAATCCTATTCCGAGCAAAAATCCCACCGCAGCAGGCAGCCATTCGATTACATTTTGTTTAGCGGACATTTCAACAGACGGAATAATCAGCGACCACACCGATGCGGCTATCATTACTCCCGAGGCAAAACCGAGTAAAAATTTCTGGAATTTTTCGTTGATTTTATTTTTTGTAAAGAAAACCATTGCAGAACCCAAAGAAGTTCCTAAAAACGGTATTAAAAGTATTGCTGTTTGTTGATAAAGCATCTTCCACCACCTTATATTACTGTTTTATAATATGCAAAGAAAGTCTGTAAAAAGCAGTCTTTCTTTAAGTTTATGCATTAATTTTCCAACCTGCCGCTTGCTGTCGGGCATTAACAAAGTTCTTGTAAATTCCGCCCTCCTGCATAAGCTGCGTATGTGTTCCGAGCTGTGCTATTTTTCCGCTGTCAACAACAACAATCTGATCTGCATTGCGCACCGTCTTTAATCTGTGCGCAATCATAATTATTGTTTTTTCCTTTGTAAGAGCGTCAATCGCTTCAACAAGCTCTTTTTCGTTTTCGGGGTCAACATTTGCGGTTGCTTCGTCCAAAATAATTATAGGTGCATTTTTCATAATTGCTCTTGCTATTGAAATTCTCTGTTTTTCACCGCCTGAAATACTTGCACCGCCCTCACCTATCACTGTATCGTAACCATCGGGCAAACTCATAATAAAATCGTGGCAGCAAGCCTTTTTTGCGGCAGTTACAATTTCTTCTCTTGTAGCGTTTTCTCTGCCAAAAGCAATGTTATTTGCTATTGTATCCGCAAAAAGATAAACATTCTGGAACACAAAGCTAAAGTTTTTCATAAGGCTGTCCATACTGTATTCCCGTACATCAATACCGCCCAGTCGGATATTACCTCCGTCAACATCCCAAAACCTTGAAATAAGATTGCAAAGGGTTGATTTGCCTCCGCCTGACGGACCGACAACTGCGGTTGTGGTCTTTTGCGGGATATGCAATGAAATGCCGTCAATAATTTTTCGTTTGTCATATGAAAATTCAATATTATTAACATCTATATCGTAGTTTTGCGGAATAATATCTTTTCCGTCAATATCCATTGTATCAAGGTCAAGAATTTTCTGCGCTTTGTCAATACAAATATCAATCGTACGCAAAAGTGCCGAGTAACTTCCTGCCTGTTCAAGACTTGAGTAAAGCATAAATGCGCAAATTGTCATACCAATGCAAATCATAAGGCTCATAGAACCGTTAAGATAAAGCAAAACAGAAACAAACATCATAACCGCACCCGTAAGTTTTGTTATAATATTCTGAATTGTCATATACGGAATAAATGCAAATTCCATTTCGGTGTTTACTTTTACATTGTTATCAATAGCTTTATTCAGTTTTTTAGTTTGCTTGCCGAAAAGGTTGTATGATTTAACTTCCGCTATGCCTTGCACATACTCCATTATTTCACTTACAAGTTTTTGGTCCGATTCAACTTTTTCGGCAGAAAGTTTATCGCCTGCTTTTTGTAGAAGAGAATTAACAACAAAAAATAAAATTACGCCTGCGGCGGCAATAAGACCTATTCTGAAATCAAAACATAACAGCATTACAATTATAAGCGCTGTATTTAAAATCCCCTGTGTGCTCATCATTACAACTCGGGTTGCAACATCTCCGAGATTTTCCATTGTATTGGTTGCTACGGAGGTAATTGAACCAAGGCTGTTCTTATTAAAATAGCCCATTGGGAGATAACGCAAATGCTGTGCAATTTCAATTCTCTTGTTTGCCGCCGCATTATAACCTGCTTCTGTCTGCAGCATAGCTGATTTTTTCCTTACAAAGAAATCAACCGTAATTGAAACAAACATTATAGCAAGCGACAAAAATACAGTTTTTGAACTAAGCGTATTATCGGTTATATCCATAAGAACAATCATAATCGCAGGGATTTTCATAGCCTCGCAAACAGCCTGAATAACTCCGAGCACGATTGAAATTTGAAACTTCTTTTTATTTACACTTCCGCAAAAATCAAAAAACTTATTTAAAATTTTAAGCATTAATATCACCTCCGTTATCTTTAACAGAAATATGAGCCTGCCACATTTGCTTGTATAATCCGTTATCCTCAAGCAATTCCTTGTGAGTTCCCTGTTCGCAAACTCTGCCGTCGTCAATAACAAAAATTTTGTCTGCGTCTGTAATTGTAGAAAGTCTGTGTGCAATTACAATTAAAGTTTTGCCTGCCACAAGTTTTGCAACAGACGACTGTATTACCGCTTCATTTTCAGGGTCGGTATATGCAGTAGCCTCGTCAAGAATTACAATCGGCGCATTTTTAAGCATTGCCCTCGCAATGGAAATTCGCTGTCTTTCGCCGCCCGAAAGGTGTCCGCCCGCACCGCCTGCTACGGTGTCAAAGCCGTTTTCAAGCGACATTATAAAGTCATAACAGCCGCTGAGCCTTGCCGCCTGCTCAACCTCTTTGTCAGTCGCATTCAGATTGCCCTGTCTGATGTTTTCCCTTACTGTTTCGTTAAAAAGGTAATTGTCTTGTGCAACATAAGCTACGCTCTTATTGTATTCTTCAAGCGACAAATCCCTTATGTTTACTCCGCCGATTTCAATACTTCCGCTGTCGGTATCCCAAAGCGAGGCAATCAGCTTGGCAACAGTAGATTTTCCACTGCCAGACGGGCCTACAATAGCGTTTACACTGCCCGAATCCATACACATATTTATGTTGTGCAGGACTTCTTCATCGTGATAACCAAAGCATATATCTTTAAGTCTTATAGAATAATCATAAGGCTTTTTCTTTGATTTTTCGGGTCTGTCAAGTTCCTTTTGGGTGAGAATACCTGCCACTTCGCCCACAACAGTGCCTATTTTGCCGAGGTCATCGGTGTAGCTCATAACGGCAATGAGCGGTCCTACAATGCTCAGTGCAAGAATAATGCACATTACAAAATTTGCAACAGAAAGACTGCCGTTTAAAATAAACATTGCGCCAAACGGCAAAACGGTGAGAAGTGTGTACGGGGTAAGAACAAGCGAAATGCTATGGTAAATACAGCATTTGCGCATCCAGCCGATATACGCCTCTGCTCCCTCTTTAGCGGCTTTTGTGAATTTTTCGTAAGAGGAGTCCGCCTTGCCGAATACCTTTATAACCTCAATGCCGTTTATGTATTCCACTGCCGCATTGTTAAGCGCCTTGGTTTTTTCGACCGCATTTTTAAAGTTTTCTTCATAGCCGATAAACATTCCAAAGGTTGAGCAAAAGCCGAGCACAACGGTTACAAGCGAAAGCAGAGCCATTCGCCAATCAATTATGAATAAATACGCAAGAACAACAATCGGAGGAATTATGTTTGAAGTAAATTCCGGCAAAATATGCGCAAGCGTTGTTTCTATGCTGTCTATTCGCTCGACCATTATGTTCTTAAGCGTACCCGATGATGTATCTTTAACATATCCGAGCGGCACTCTTGAAAGTTTGTCGCAGGTTTCTTTACGAATCTGACCGAGTACGCTGAAAGTAGCTTTGTGTGAAAAAGCAGTTGAAATCGAATGGAATATTTCGGCTATAACAAAAGAAGCCGCTATCATTGCAATTTCAATCAGATACACCGAAAAGTTTTTCTCACCGTTTAACAGTTTGTTTATAACATCACCTATAATGAAAAACGGTATCAGCTTGAACAATACATTCAAAATCGCAAGCACTACGCTTACTGCGTAAAGAGATTTGTGCCTGCCTGCCCACTGCATAATCCATGCCGCAGAGGATTTTTCTTTTTTCATTATTCCACTCTCCTTTGATAAAATGGTTAGTTTAAGCTAACTATTATTTAAAAATTTTCGTATCTGCCTATACAGATACGAAAAAATTATACTGATTTTAAAATGATATACCGAAAAGTTTTTCCCAGCCTCCGGTATAAAACATTTTCAGCTTTTTGACACGCTCAATCGCAACGCTCTTTTTCATATCGTGAACCACAATTTCAAACATTGCCGAAAACATACCGCTCGACACCATATGAATAAAGTCCTTGTCAAGCTGCGGAATTTCCGTTCCGCTTTTTCGCATATCTTCAATAAATTTAAGGGTTGACTGCGTTTCTCTTTCAACAAGATTATGTATAAAAGAAGTAAACTCCGTGCCGTCAGCCTTACAAAGCAGCAATTTAAAATTATCGTAATGTTCGTAAATATAGTTGAGCATTTGCGTGATGGAATCCGTTGAAACTCTGGTCATAGCATTTTGCTGTTCACTGCTCGACAAAGTCTGAAAATTTTGCAAAGTAACATCATAAATAGAATATATTTTATTTGCATACGGTTCAACCAGCGAAGCAAATAAATCCTCTTTAGTAGAAAAATATTTGTAAAACGCACCTGTGGTAAGTCCTGCATTTTTTACTATTTGTCTTAATGAGGCATTGGCAAAACCTTTTTCCATAAATTCATCAAGAGCCGCTTTTTCGATTTTTGCCTTTGTTTCTTCATTACCTGTCATTTAAATTACCTCGCAAAAGATAACAGTGTTATATAACACTGTTATCTTATCATTTTTTTATAATTTTGTCAACATTTTTTACATAAACAAACAGGTTATAAGGTACACTCTCTTAAAAAAATTAAGAATATATTGTAAGAAAATTAAATTTGCAGAAAGCTTATTCTGCAAGTAAAAGTATATCGTTTGCCTGCGGCTTAGCACAGGCAAGTTTTCCAACAAAAGTTGCTATGCTGCCCATTATTACAACATTTGAGCAAAGCGACACCCACTGACTTACCACATTGCCTGCAATATATTTTTTACTTTCCGAGACTGTACCGATCAGCCGTTTATTTATCATCATACGCAAACCGCCTTTAAATTAGCTTTAACTAACTTATTAAACCACAAATCTACATTTTTTCAAGTGACAAATTCTGATAATCGTTACATCGGCAATGTTAACGCTAAAAAAACAGATGCAAAACTCAAATTCGTTTTACATCTGTTTTTATGTATTGTGGTTATTATAGCTTTTGAATTACAATTTTTCTGTATGTATTAAACTTTACCCATTTCGCAAAGAATTTTGAATCGTTAATATCTTCAAGATTTTTGTATTCGTCAAGCATAGCCTTGATTTTTTCATCGCTGTCTGCAAGAATTTCAAAGCCTCTGCCGTTAATAACAGGAACACCGCTGTATTTGTAATCATCAACCGAAGTAATGGCTGTAACCACCTTATTGCGAACGCTTACCGCAACAAGATCACGAAGTACAATAATATCAAAGTTGTCGGGGTATGAGTAGCTGTCGCCGCTTGTCGGAATTTCGTCACCGAAAGTGTAAGTTTCTCTTACAGGCTGATATTTAAGTACATTAAGGCTTGTGGTATCGTAATAAAATTCCTCGAAAATGTCGCCTCTTGCCTCAAGCTCGCCGTTTTTGAACGATGCCTTTTCAGAGCCTGCTACACCCTTTTGGCTTACCTTTTCAACCACGCCGCAAGCCGAAGTCATATTCGTTACACGGTTTATAAGTATAAGTTCACCCAAAGTTTTGTGAGCAGAGAACAAGTCGGCAACAATCGGCTCGGTAAGTAAAAGATTACATACCGCAATACCGTTTTTACTTAAAGTATCTGCCTTGATATGCTCGCCTGTATTTACATCAACAGCATATTCAATACCTGTAATAATACCGCTGATTGTCTTTGTACCGAGTTTTACAAGATAATCTGTACCGACCGCAAGAGGTTCGTCGTCCATCCAGAGAATTGATACATTAAGTTTCTGATAAGACGCAAGTTTTGTGTCCTTTGCAATTACACAGCCTCTTGACACATCAACTTCTTTATCAAGTGTAATTGTAACAGGCTGACCCTTAAATGCGGTTTTTACATCTTTGCCTGCCGCAAGCAACTGCTTAACCTTAGCTTTTTCGTTGCTTGGCAATGCAATGATTTCATCGCCAACATTTATACTGCCTGACTCAATCTGTCCCTGAAAACCTCTGAATGTGTGATCGGGACGGCAAACTCTTTGAACAGGCATATAAAAGCCCTCTTCCTCTTCCGAGGCAGATACATCAACTTTTTCGAGGTATTCAAGGAGCGGAACTCCGTTATACCAAGGAATGTTCTGTGACTTTACCGTAACATTGTCGCCCTCTGTGGCAGAAAGCGGAATAATGTAGATATTTTCAAGGGAAAGCTCTTTTTTAAGCTCGTCAATCTGTGCTACGATTTCATTAAAACGCTGTTCACTGTAATTTACAAGGTCCATTTTATTTACCGCAAAAACAAAATGTCTTATACCCATAAGTTTGCAGATTCTTGCGTGTCTTCTTGTCTGCACAAGTACACCCTGAGATGCGTCTATAAGAATTACGGCGAGGTCTGCAAAAGACGCACCTACCGCCATATTTCTTGTATATTCCTCATGGCCGGGGGTATCGGCTACAATAAAACTTCTGTTATCGGTTGTAAAATAACGGTAAGCAACATCTATTGTGATGCCCTGTTCACGCTCTGCCATAAGACCGTCAAGCAAAAGCGAATAGTCAATGTCACCGTTACGGCTGCCTACCTTACTGTCAAGCTCAAGAGCTTTTTCCTGGTCGGCGTAAATTAACTTTGCATCATACAGAATATGACCTATAAGTGTAGATTTACCGTCATCCACACTTCCGCAGGTAATAAACTTCAATAAACCTTTCATTAGAAATAGCCCTCCCTTTTTCTGCGTTCCATACTGCCTGCCGCCTCGTTGTCAATAACTCTTGAGGTACGCTCGGAAGACACAGAGCTTAAAGTTTCGTCAATGATTTCGTCAAGGGTAGTTGCGGTTGATTCAATACCGCCTGTAAGAGGATAACAGCCGAGTGTTCTGAAACGAACCGACTTGTACTCCGGTACTTCACCCTCTTTGAGCGGGAATCTGTCATCGTCAACCATTATAATATTGCCGTCACGATATACAACAGGTCTTTCCGCCGCAAAATACAGCGGAACAATATCTATATTTTCTCTCTTTATGTACTGCCAGATGTCTTTTTCTGTCC
Source organism: Ruminococcus intestinalis (assembly GCF_014288065.1). NCBI lineage: Bacteria > Bacillati > Bacillota > Clostridia > Eubacteriales > Oscillospiraceae > Ruminococcus > Ruminococcus intestinalis. Next base: position 201,321 of record NZ_JACOPS010000002.1, read on the forward strand.
AGTTTGAAATTGGAAAAACTCTTATGCTTTCGCCCTTGTTGATTTTAGTGTTGTAAAGTTTCCACATCTCGGGGCGCTGATTTTTAGGGTCCCAAGCCTGCGCCTGATTTCTGAAAGAGAAAATTCTCTCTTTTGCTCTTGACTTTTCTTCATCTCGTCTGCCGCCGCCGAATGCCGCTGTAAAACCATACTTTGTAAGTGCCTGCTTTAAAGCCTGTGTTTTCATAATATCCGTATAAGCAGCACCGTGGTCAAACGGATTGATTCCCTGCTTTATTCCCTCTTCGTTGGAATAAACAATCATCTCAATGCCAAGTTTTTTTGCTGTATCGTCACGGAATTTAATCATATCTTTAAACTTCCATGTAGTGTCTATGTGCATAAACGGGAACGGCGGCTTTTCAGGGTAAAAAGCCTTCATTGCGAGGTGGAGCATAACAGAGCTGTCCTTGCCTATTGAATAGAGCATAACAGGCTTTTCGCACTCTGCGGCTACCTCTCGGATTATATATATAGCCTCTGCTTCAAGCTCATCTAAATGTGAAAGCTGACTCATTCTTATTCCTCCTCAGTACTTATTCGATTCCTTTTGGTTAATATCTATCTTAATGGTTTCACCCTCGGGCTTGTCAATTATCCAACTAAGTATATCGCCCTTTTTCTCGGTATGAACAAGACTGCCCATACCGCCGATATCTGCACCAAGATAAAAGCTGATTGCATATGCAGGACATTCCTTAATACATGAAGTACAGCCCCAGCAATCTTTCGGATACTTTATGTAAGCACGATTGTCACTGTCAAGCTTTATAAGACTGCCGGGACATACATTTCGGCATCTTCCGCAGCCTATGCACTTCTGCTTGTCAATCGCAATGCTCATAGCTTTTACCTCCCTCTACCAAATCTCTGATAATTATTTTAATTTCGCCGTTTTCGAGGCGTGAATTTACATATTTATTAAAGTTTTTGTCATCCTTATTCGGATAATCAAGGTTTTCCGCAAAGCTGTGCCAACGGGTTTCCTTTCTTGCCTTTAAGTGAGCAATTACACTTCTGCAAACCGTAAGTCTTTCCCTAAGCTCGTAAATATACATAAGCTCCTGAAAATCTTCCGCATATAAACTGTCTGAAAGTTTAATAAGCTGTTTGATTTTGTAGTCTGCAATATCAAGCTGTTTTTCGTTAAAACGGTAGTTTGTTTTTATACCGCCTGCATAGCTGTCCATTACAGTCTGCATTGCCTCTTCAAGCTGTTCTGTTGTATAACGGGTATCTTTTTTTGTTAAAAATTCTTCAGCCTCGGCAATGTGCTTATCGGTTATTTCATCTTCAAGCTGCGGTGCTTGTGTATGATTGTTCACATACTCAACAGCCGACATACCTGCGATTTCACCCTCTGCAAGTGCACCTGTTACATACTTCTGCGGGCAGCCGCCTGCAACATCACCGCCTGCAAACAATCCGTCAATTGTTGTGGCTCTTTTGGTATCAACCCAATAGCCGCTCGCTGTGTGACCGCCGACAATATACGGTTCCGTTCCCTCAATCTCAACATTTTGCTGTGACGGGTTCTTGCCGCTTTCTATCCACTTGATTGTCTGTGACGGCGCCATATTAAGATAAGCCTTTAACAGCGATTCGTCCTGCTCGGCTGTTATACCCTCTGTACGAAGATAGCACGGACCTCTGCCCTCTTGGTTTTCGTTTACTGTGCCGTAAACTCGCTGTGAAGTTGTAAGTCCGTAGTTGGTTTCATATACCTCGCCGAGGGAATTTACCTGTTTTGCGCCGACGCCCTGTGCAAGTGTACCTGTCGGAGCAATTGTATCTTTACAACGAAGTGCGATAAAGCGCATTTCAAAGGTTGTCATCTCCGCACCCGCATTAATACCCATTGCATAGCCTGCGCCAGTATTAAACGGAGGATACCACATTTTGTGTCTTGAAAAGCCCGGATTATTCGGCTTGTAAAGACCTGCCGCACCGCCTGTGGCAACGATTACGGCTTTTGCTTCTATTATGTAAAATGTATCGTTTTCAATGCCTATACCGTAAGCACCGTTGATTTTATTGTTTTTTACGGCAAAATCTATAATGTTTACTCTGTTGAGGATTTCAACATTTTTTGCTTGCTCAACAGCCGAGGCAAGAATAGGCTTGATGTTTTCACCGTTTATTTTAAGGTTTCTATTACCCCTTGTAACATACTTACCGTTTTCATCCTTTAAAATAACAAGACCTAACTTTTCAAGCCTATCCGTTACCTCATTCAGCTTTTCGGACATTGTAAGGAGTAAATCTTCTCTTACAATTCCGTCTGCATCTTTTTTTGCGTAATCAACATAATCCTGCGGCTTTCTTCCATCAACGATGTATGCGTTAAGAGCGTTTACTCCTGCCGCAAGACATCCGCTGCGCTTGATGTGTGCCTTTTCGCAAATTAAAACTTTTTTATCTGAATTTTCTGAAATAGTGAGTGCGGCATAACAGCCTGCTGTACCTCCGCCTATTATCAGAATATCTGTACTTAATTTTTCAATTTTCATAGGCTGCCTCTCCCTTTTACACTCACCTTATTTTCATATCATTTTATTTTTTCAAGATAATCTTCCGCAGATAATACGCAATTAGCACCGTCCGATACAGCTGTTACAACCTGTCTTAACTTTTTGGTACGAACATCGCCTGCAACAAATATTCCGTTTGCCGAAGTTACTCCGTCCTCATTTGCAACAATATAGCCGTTATTGTCAACTTCAACCAAATCCTTAAGAATTGCCGAATTAGGCACACTGCCGACTGCAACAAAAACGCCGTCAACTTTGATTTCGGTTTCTGCGCCGTTTTTATCAACTGTGATCGACTCAACCTTATTACTGCCGTTAATCTTTTTTATCTGCGAATTAAGCAATATTTCTACATTAGAAATATTTTCAACTTTTTGCTGTAAGGTTTTATTGGCTCTGAATTTATCTCTGCGATGAATAAGATAAACTTTTTTCGCAAACTTTGAAAGCAAAGCCGCATCACCAAGTGCGGTATCTCCGCCGCCTGCAACAGCTGTGATTTTATCTTTATAAAATGCAGCGTCACAAACTGCGCAATACGATACTCCTCTGCCCGAAAACTCTTTTTCACCCTCAACCTGAAGTTTTCTGCGTTCCGTACCGACCGCATAAATTACAGTGTGAGTTTCTAATGAATTTCCGTTGTCAAGTTCAATGCTGTAATCAGTTGCGTTTTTGCTGATTTTAACAGCCTCTCCCTCTATAAATTCAGTACCGAGGCTTTCTGCGTGTGATCTGAACTTTTCGCCCAAATCAAAGCCGTTTTCGCCGTATAATCCCGGGTAATTATCTACACGCTCGCTTTCTGAAATCTGACCTGTGCCAAGGTAGTTTTTCTCAACCACAACTGCCTTAAGTCCTGCTCGTTGAGCATAAATTGCCGAAGAAAGTCCTGCCGGACCGCTTCCGATAATAACTATGTCGTACATAATTTCCCTCCTTGTTTAGTAAATAACCAATTCTTCCTTTTCTGAAGCTGTGCCGTTGATTTTAAATGAATTTAGCACGGGATTTTCTCTGTCCATAAGTGACAAAATCATATAGCTTGCCTTGCTGTCATATGCAAGTCGCTTGTCCTCATCTGACGGTCTTGACGGAGATTCGGGATGTGAATGCCAGTTACCGAGCGGTACAAAACCGTTCTGTCGCATATCCTTTACCGCCGCAAGCTGTTCCTTTGGGTCAAGCGAAAAATGCTCGTTTGAATGGTCGATGTTTGAAAGAAGATAAACTTTTTTAATCTCCTTGTTTTCGCCGTCAACCGTACCCGCAATCAATCCGCAAGCCTCGTCAGGCAACTCACTTTCTGCGTGAGCCACAATTTTATTATAATCAGCTTTTGATAATTTAATCATAAATGAACACCGTCACATTCTGCCTGTTCGTAATCTATAAGCTCGGTAATTGTAGGATGATCACCGCAAACCGCACAATTATGTGTGTTTGACGGAAGTTTTATCTTACGAAATTCCATTTTGAGTGCATCGTATGTAAGTAAATATCCTGTGAGCAAATCACCCTTGCCGAGAATATACTTAATAGCCTCCATTGCCTGCAAACTACCGATAACACCGCCCATTGCTCCGATTACACCCGCTTGCTTACAAGTAGGAACTGCGTCCTTTGACGGTGGGTTTTTAAATACACAACGGTAGCAAGGACCTTCACCGGGCACATATGTCATAAGCTGTCCCTGAAATCTGATAATACCTGCGTGTGAAAAAGGTTTTTTAGCCATTACGCAAGCGTCATTGATAAGAAACTTTGCCGGAAAATTATCGGTACCGTCAATGATGAAATCGTAATCTTTGATAAGGTCCATAATGTTTTCGCTTGTAACAAATGTATGGTAAGTTTTTACTGTAACATCGGGGTTCATAGCCTCCATAGTTTCCTTTGCCGATTCTACCTTTGGCTTGCCTACATCTTTTGTAGCGTGAATAATCTGGCGCTGAAGATTTGAAAGGTCAACCTCATCAGCATCGGCAATACCGATTGTACCGATACCGGCAGCGGCAAGATACATTGCTACGGGTGCACCGAGTCCGCCTGCACCGATTATAAGCACTTTTGCGTTAAGCAACTTTTTCTGTCCCTTTGCACCAACCTCTTTGAGAATGATGTGACGGGAATAACGCTCAAGCTGTTCGTTAGTAAATGCCATTACTGACCGCCTCCCATGAAATAAAGAAATTCAACTACATCGCCGTCCTTGAGTACGGTTTCTTCAAAAGTACCGCTTGCAAGAAATTCGTCGTTTACACTTACTGTTACATACTCCGGTGTTTCTACATCTTCGTCAATAATAAGCTGTGCTACTGTAAGTCCTTCTGCTACTTCTTTTTTATTACCTGCAACTGTGATTGTCATAATAATAACCCCTTTAAACTGATTTTTCAATAACTTCTTTAATTTCTGCTTGTTTTACTGCGCCTCGCAGTCTTGAAATCTCTTCGCCGTTTTTAAAAAATACCAAAGTCGGCGCTGCCTGTACCTCGTATTTTTCGGCAAGTTCGGAATCAAAATTTATATTGATTTTAACAATTTTGAGCTTTTCGGCATATTCTTCTTCAAGTGTGAAAAGTACCGGTGAAAGTCTTTTACAAGGCACACAACTGTCTGAATAAAAATCAGCGAGTACAGTTTTATCGGCCTGTAAAACTTCTTTTTCAAAATTGTCTTTACTGATTCTTGTCGGCATTTAATCACCAACCTTTTTAACTATAAGATTATAAGTGCCGTCCTCGTTATCAATAAGTTTTAAAATTTGGTGACCCTCTTCCTTGATACTTCTCGGAACATTCTGTACAGGCTCACCGTCATTCATTTTAACACTTAAAATCTGACCGTCGTCAAGCTCCTCAAGAGCAACCTTTGCCTTAACAAATGTTGTCGGGCAGACAACATCGGTAATATCTACCGTATCGTCAATAATAAAATCAGCCATTGTATGCCTCCAATATCTTCTCTTCAAATTTTTCTCTGCCTATTCTGTCGATTGTGAACTTAAAGCGTTCGCTCGGCTTTGCGTTTTCTTCAAAGAAATTAACAGCCGCATCGCAGATTTTCAAAAGTTTTTCTTTATCTTCAACAAAAGGAATGATTGTTTCACCTTTGTTAATTGAGTTGCCGAAAAGTCCGCCGAATGAAACTATGTAACCGTGAACGGTATCCCAAGCGTCGGTCGGGCAAGCCTTATAGCATCTTCCGCAGAAATTACATTTTGACTTGTCAACGGAAATTTTTCCGTCCTCAAGAGTGATAGCACCCTGTCGGCAAGCCTTTACGCAAACGCCGCAGCCTATACAGTCACTTTCTCTCCAGTCAACCTTTATTCCGCCCTTAATTCCCAGGTCGTTTTCCTCTGACTTAAGGCAGTTGTTCTGACATCCTGTAATACCGAATTTAAATTTATGCGGAAGTTCTTTTGCAAAATATCTGTCGTCAAGTTCTTTTGCAAGTGAATATGTATCAATACAGCCGCTCGGGCAAATTGCCTGTCCCTGACAAGCTGTAATTGTTCTTACTCTCGGACCGCATACACCGGGTTCAACATCGCCCTCGGCAAGTGCCGCCTTTACATTTTCAACATCGTCAAGTTTAATAAACGGAATTTCAACACTTTGTCTTGAGGTAAGATGCACATAGCCGTCACCGAATTTTTCTGCTACTTCTGCAATCTTGGCAAGTTGTTTTGCCGTAAGATTTCCGCCTACCACTCTTAAACGAAGGGAAAAATTATTTTTTTGTTTTTGGCGCATAAATCCGCCTTTTTTTAATGTTGAATAATCAACTGCCATTGTGAATCCCCCAAAACTAATTGTTTATTTTACTTATTGCATTTCCGAAGTCCTCAATCAGATCTGCAATGTCCTCTATACCAACGCTGATTCGGATTGTATCGTCAAACACACCTGCGTTCTCTTTCTGCTGTTCTGTACTGTGTGCGTAAATTGTGCTTGACGGATGAATTACCAATGTTCGTGTGTCACCGATATTTGTTGCGTTGGTTGCAAACTTCAAATTATTTATAAGTTCAAAGGCTTTTTCTTTACTGCCGGCTCTTATTGTAAGAATCGCACCGCCTTTGCCTTTTAAAAGTTTTTGTGTAAGTGCGTAATACTCTGAACTTTCAAGTGCCGGGTAATTAACCTCAATATCTTTACAGGTTTCAAAAAATTGTGCAAGTTTCAATGCGTTGCTGCAAAGACACTCCATTCTCAGTCCCAATGTTTCAAGACCGACAGAATTTAAAAATGCATTAAACGGAGCAAGACAACAACCGAAGTTTCGCCATATACCGTTTCGCAGTTTTGCAAGATACGAAAGTTTACCGTATTTTTTGTATTCTTTCATACCTTTGAATTTCTCTGTATCCCATTCAAATTTACCGCTGTCAATTATTATACCGCTGATTGCGTTTCCGCCGCCGTTAATATACTTTGAGGTTGAATGAACAACAATGTCAGCGCCGAAATCAATCGGGTGAACAAGATACGGTGTTGCCGTGGTGCTGTCTATAATAAGAGGTATATTGTATCTGTGTGCAAGATTTGATACCGATTCAATATCCACAATATCGAGTTTCGGATTGCCGATAAGTTCCGCAAACACTGCTCTTGTGCGCTCGTTGATAAGCGGTTCAACATTCTGCGGTGTAACCTCGTCTGCAAAGTGAGCGGTTATGCCGAATGCCTCTAAATCCTTTAACAAATCAATAGTTCCGCCAAAAAGACCTGCGCCTACTATTATTTCGTCACCGGACTCCAATATATTAAGAAGTGCCATTGTAACTGCTGCCATACCTGACGAACACGCAACAGCACCTGCACCGTTTTCAAGGGCGGCAATTCTTGCCTCAAAAGAAGTCACCGTAGGATTGCCTATTCTTGAATAAGCATATCCGGGCGCTTTGTTGTTGAACACTTTTTCAAGCTGTTCAGCAGAGCTGTGCGAAAATGCACTTACCTGATAAATAGGAGTCATAGTAGAGCCCGACGCCTTATCACCGCTAAAATTTTTGTGCAATAACGCTGTATTAAACTCCATAAGCTTCCCATCCCTTTTAAATCATATTTGCTTAGTCAATGCTTATCCTGCAAAAGCTTATCTGCAAGATGATACTGTAGATTATAACGCATTTAACTTAGTATTTCAATAGGTTTTGTAGGATTTTCCCTATTTTACAAATTTTATTCCATATTATTCTAAAATCTGTCATTATATACAATACATATTTATTTGGTAAGTATTGATTTTTTCCTTAAAAAATGTTAATCTATATTTAATACGCTTAGTCAGGCATATTCTGCTCCAAAACAGGCTTTTCTTCTGTATAAGGGGCTGATTATTAATTGAAAATATCAACAAAAGTTGAATTTGGCATTATGGCGATAATCGACATAGCGGTTTATTCTCAAAACGGCTGTTCGGTCACCGCTCCCGATATTGCCAAAAGGCACAATATATCTAAAAAATATCTTGAACAAATACTGCCGTCCCTCACCTCCGCAAATCTGATTCGTGGGCAAAAGGGACTTAACGGCGGTTATGTAGTTGCAAGAGATTTGAGTAAAATTACTTTTAAAGACATATTAAACGCTCTTGACACAAGGGTGCTTAATGATGTTTATTTTGACAGCAGAGATAAAAACGATATGATGACGGAGCTTATAAACGACAGATTGTGGAGCGCAATGTCATCATACCTGCAAAACTATGCCGAAAGTATAACTCTGGCAGAAATTGCAGAACATTACAAACAAAACGAAATTATTGCACAGGCTAAGGCTGTGTAATAAAGAAAAAAAGTGCAGCAAGATTATAGAATTGCTGCACTTTTTCTTTTCGTTATTATTCTAAACTTTTGATTGCATTGATTGTTTTATCTATATCCTCATCGGTATGTGCAAACGAAACAAACATTGCCTCAAACTGCGACGGAGCTGTGTATATTCCGTTGTCCTGCATATGTCTGAAATATTCGGCAAATCGGGCAGTATCGGCAGTTTTGGCTGTATCATAATCTTTTACCTTTTCATTGGTAAAGAAAACCGTCATAATTGAACCTACACGATTCACATTCATTCCCGATTCTTGCATAGCATTTTCAAGCTGCAATGAAATTTTCTCAAGCCTTGTATAAATTTCAGCTTCGTTTTCCTCAAGGATTTTTAAGGTTTCAATTCCCGCACTTACGGCAACGGGATTACCTGAAAGTGTGCCTGCCTGATACACCGAACCGAGCGGAGCAACGCACTGCATAACTTCTTTTTTACCGCCGTACACAGCCAAAGGCATACCTCCGCCTACAATTTTGCCAAGTGTGGTAAGGTCGGGTTTAACATTGTAATATTTTTGAGCACCGCCAATGCTAAGTCTAAAACCCGTAATAACTTCGTCAAAAATAAGCAGAGAATTATATTTTAGCGTAATATCTCTCAAAAACCGTAAAAAGCCCTCCTGCGGCGGTACAACACCCATATTGGCGGCACAAGGCTCTACAATAACGCAGGCAATATCATCACCGTGCTCCTCAAAAAGTTTTTCTACCGACTCTTTATTATTGTATTTTGCAAGCAGGGTATTATCCGTATATCCTTTAGGAACACCTGCACTGTCGGGGATAGAATTGGTAAGAAGTCCTGAACCCGATTTCACAAGCAGACCGTCCGAATGACCGTGATAGCAACCCTCAAACTTAACTATTTTATCTCTCTTTGTATAACCCCTTGCGGCACGGATTGCACTCATAACCGCCTCTGTACCCGAATTTACAAGTCTTAACATTTCCATTGACGGAAAATGCTTTTTTATAAGTTTGGCAAGTTCGATTTCTCCGCTGTGACAAGCACCGAATGTAAGTCCTCTTTGACAGGTTTCGGTTACTGCATTTATAACTCTTTCGTTAGCGTGTCCGAGAATATTCGGGCCCCATGAGCAAATATAATCGATGTATTCGTTGCCGTCGACATCATAGATTTTTGAACCCTTTGCGTGGTCGATAAACAACGGCGCTCTGCCAACCGCACGGCACGCACGAACAGGGCTGTTTACTCCTCCGGGCATAAAATTTTGAGCTTGGGCATAAAACTTTTCCGAATTTTGAATATTCATTTTTGCCACCTCTTACTTGTAAAATTCGTCAATCCACTTTGCGGCGTCAAGTGCGTGATATGTAATTATAATATCCGCACCCGCCCTTTTCATAGCGATTAAATTTTCGGAAACAACTTTCTTTTCGTCTATCCAACCTTTTTCTGCCGCTGCCTTTACCATCGCATATTCGCCGCTGACATTGTACACTACAAGCGGTAAATCAAAACGCTCTCTTGCGACTTTTACAACATCAAGGTACGCAAGCGCAGGCTTTACCATAACCATATCTGCGCCCTCTTCTATATCGTCTTCAATCTCTCGCAATGCCTCTTTGCCGTTTGCATAGTCCATCTGATAGCTTTTTCTGTCGCCGAATTCAGGTGCGGACTCGGCGGCATCTCTGAACGGTGAATAATATGCAGACGCAAACTTTGCACTGTAAGAAAGTATAGGAGTATCTGCAAAGCCGTTTTCATCAAGAGCATTTCTGATTGCAGACACTCTGCCGTCCATCATATCTGACGGAGCAATAATGTCCGCACCTGCCTTTGCAAGGCTTACCGCCATTCTTGAAAGCAGCGGCAGGGTTTCGTCATTCAATATTTTATGACCGCATACAACACCGCAATGTCCGTGACTTGTATATTCGCAAAGACACACATCGGCAATTATAAGCATTGACGGATATTTAACTTTTATATATCGGATAGCCTGCTGGGTAATTCCGTTTTCGTCATAAGCGCCGCTTGCAAGCTCGTCCTTGTGTTTCGGAATACCGAAAATTAATATTCCCGCAATCGAACTCTCGCTTATTTCCGCTAAAATTTCATCTAATCTGTCAAGTGAATACTGATAAACATTTGGCATAGATTCCACGGGCTTTTTTATATTTTCGCCCTCGGCAACAAAAATCGGGTAAATAAGGTCTTTCTTATCTACTCTTGTTTCACGCACAAGACTGCGTATACTTTCATTTGATCTCAGTCGTCTGAATCTTCTCATTAAAAATCACTCTCTTTTTTAACATCTGAAATAATTGTATTGATAATTCCGACTACATCTTTTGTTTTTGCAATTTTGTAATCGGCTATATTGTACTTATGCAAAGCCTTTGCGGTTATCTCGCCAATACAAACAATTTTTGTGTTTTCGCTAACAGCATATCCGCTTTCAAAAAAAGCGTTTACGCCCGAAGAACTTGCAAAGGTTATGTAATCGGAGGTAATAATTCCGCCCTCCGACTTACTTTCCGACTGAATGTCATAGGTCTTTACATCGTCATAAATTATATTATTGCGACTTAAAATTTCAGTAAGTTCTTTTGAGCCGTTTTCCGCACGCAAAATCAACACACGCTCATTTTTGTTTACCGTATCTGCCAAAAGATTTCCCAAATTTGCAGAAGTATAAACCTTTGGAATAATATCGGCAAAAATGCCGTATTTTTCAAGAATACCCGCTGTTCCGCTGCCGATAACGGCAAATTTTATATTACACAGTTTGCGAACATCGACCTTTAACGCTCTCAATTTTTTAATAAAAATTTCAGCGCCGTTCATACTTGTAAGCACTATGTAATTATAATTATTAACGTTTGAAAGCGCTTTGTCAAGCTGCTCGTTTTGTCGGTATTCCTTTACACTAAGATAATCAATACGGTTGATTCTCGCACCAAGCGACATAAGTTCTCTGCCAAGTTTCGCAGACAATTTATGCGTACCTGTAACCGCAACGGTTTTATTTTTGAGCGGCTTTTCTATTGTAGCGGAAAAATCAAGCCTCACTGCTTCTCCCACTACGATTATTGCAGGCGGTTCAACTTTGCTTTGTTCTGCAAGACTGCAAATATTTTTTAAAGTACCTCTTACCGTACTTTCCTTTGCATATGCACCGTTTGACACAATTGCGGCAGGCGTATTTTCGTTTTTGCCGTTTTCTGTAAGACCTTTTACAATTTCGGGTAATTTTCTAAGTCCCATTAAAAATACAAGTGTACCGTCAAGTTTTGCGTATTCCCGTATATTTTTCGGTAAGGTATCCTGCGCCGTATGACCTGTGATTATGTGTACACTGCGGCTTAAATTTCTGTGAGTAACGGGAATACCCGCAATTTCGGGAACTGCTATTGCCGAGGAAATACCGGGGATAACTTCATAAGGAATATTGTGACTTTGAAGTGCCTGTACTTCCTCTCCTCCCCTGCCGAAAACAAACGGATCTCCGCCTTTTAGGCGCACAACAGTCTTGCCTTCGTTTGCTTTTGCAATGAGAATTTCGTTTATATTCTCCTGCTTTTCACTATGCTTTCCTGCTCGTTTTCCGACACAAATTTTTTCTGCATTATCCGCATACTCAAGCAACAGCTTGTCGGTAAGGCTGTCATATACAACGACATCGCATTTTTTCAGACAATTCTGTCCACGCAGAGTTATTAAGTCATAATCGCCGCACCCTGCTCCCACAAGATAAACTTTTCCGTTGTTCACAACTTGCTCACCAACCTTTTTGCAAGATTAAACCTGTCTTTAATATCGGCACTGCCCGATATTGTTTTTTTACAATCTGTAGAAATTATAAGCTCTATTTTGCCGTTTGTTACCTTTGAAAAAGCGCCGACAGGCATACCGCAATCTGCGTTTAGCAACTTTGGAATCTGTCTTTCTGTTTCAAATTCAAGCATAGTTTCTGTATGACTTATTTCTTTTAACCTTTCTGAAATCGCACTGCCTGTTTTACTCTCCGCAACTACGATTGCCTGACAAGGCGCAGGGAGAAAATCAGAATATTCAAAAGGTGTTACATCGTATTTTTCACTGTTATAAAGCGACAATCTTTCAAGTCCTGCCGCCGCAAGAATAATTGCGTCATATTCTTTATTAATAAGTTTATTAATTCTTGTGTCAACATTTCCTCTTATATCTTTAATCTGTACAAGCGGATACTGTTTTTTTATAAAGCCACGGCGTCTAAGACTGCCTGTGCCGACAATAAATTTTTCTTCGTTTTTTATCGGCTCATTTTTTCTTGTAACAAGCACATCACGATAATTGCCACGATTTAAAGCAGAGGATATTTCAAGTCCGTCTGCAAGTTCAAGAGGCAGATCTTTTGCGCTGTGCACTGCCATATCTGCCGCTCCGCTTAATAAAGCATTCTCAAGTTCAGAGATAAAAACTCCCTTTCCGCCTATCATTGCAAGCGGCTTATCAAGAATTTTATCTCCTTTTGTTGAAATGCAAACTATTTCTGTATCTATATCGTCAAATCTCTTTTTCAAAGCATTTGCAAACATCTCTGTCTGTGCAATGGCAAGTTTGCTTTTTCTTGTACCTATTCTTACTTTCATATCAGCTGTTTTCCTTTATAATTTTATTAACAACATCGGTATCAATACTTTCTCCGCAAAGGCACATACTCATAAGTGCCGAAAAAACTTTCTTTCTTAACTCTTCGTCCGCCGTGTTTTCCTTTATGTATTCTCTGTACTGCCACAATGTTTCTGCGGTATCGGAATTTGTATTTTCAAGCATATTTAAAAACTGCTCTTTTAAATACTTTGCATATATCGGACTTTTGCCCGATGTGGTAATACCGACAGTAACGGAATTTTTTTGTACAAGCGCAGGAAAAATAAATCCGCATTTTTCTTTGTCATCAACAGTATTTACAAGAATATTTTTCTCCTTGCATAATTCAAATATATGCGAGTTCACCTGTTCGTTATCGGTAGCACTGATAACACAAAAAGCACCGTTTAAATCGTTGTCATCAAACTCACGCTCAACGACTTTCACATTAAATTTTAAAATCTCCTCGCAGATTTTCGGAGATACCACGGTAATACTCGGCTTAAAAGGTGACAGCTTTTCTATCTTTCTTAAAGCTACCGTTCCGCCGCCCACTACAAGAATATTTTTATTTTCTATATCAATATAAAAAGGAAAATATGCCATTATATCTTTTCTCCACAGCTTTTAAATGCATCAAGTATCTTTATAAATTCTTCTGACGGTAACTCGGCTTTGAATTTATATAATATTTCTTCTAAGGAATTTTCACTGAGTTTATTTTTTACACTCTCCATATGCGGTAAAAAAAAGTGAAAAGCTATGTCTTTTTTAAGTACATCGCTTTCTTCTTTTATAATCTCTTTTGCGCTTTCCACACTGTCAAGTTTAAGCTCATTGTTGTTCTTTGCGAGTTTTTCAAAATAATCTATTCCGATCAGCTTTAAACCTTTTATCTCTGCAACCGAGCCGTCAATGTCAGGAGGTACGGCAAGATCTATAAACAGTCTTGGCTTATCGGTTTTTATATTCTTCTTTAAATCATAATATGTAACAGTGTAATGCGGACTTGCGGTAGCGCTGACTACGCAATCGGCAGAATCCATATAACTGTACCTATCGGCATAATTAGCAATTGTAATGTTTGCTTTGGTCTGTACCGACTCCGCACTGTGTTTTCTTGATGTTGCAATAACGCTTACATTTTTATGCGACAAAAGATTTTTTACAAGTACAGTGCCTATCTTCCCCGTTGCGCCTATAACGAGAACATTTACTTTATCCTTAAAATGTGCGATTTCATTTCCCGCAAGGGTTGCGGTTGAAACAGAAGTTTTTGAAAGTGCGGTTTGAGTTTTTATTTTTTTTGCGCAAGCCATTGCGGATTGAAAAGTCATATTTAACTCGTAACCCGTCATACCCAAGTCTTTTGCCATAGTGTAAGCAAGTTTTATTTGTCCGAGAATTTCGTCCTCACCTATAACCATAGATTCAATACCGCTTACCACTCTGAAAAGATGCATTACCGCTTTATCGGAATAGAACAAATACAAATGCTTTTTAAGCAAATCACATTCTATTCCCGAATAGTTTGAAAGCAGATTTTGCACTGTATTTAGGCTGTCTTCATTTCCGCAAAAATAAAGTTCTGTTCTGTTACAGGTGCAAAGAATAACGCACTCGCTTACGGTTTTTCCGTTTATAAGTTCAGTTAGAAGTTCTTTTTGTACATTTTCGGAAAAAGCAAGTTTTTTTCTGATATTCACATCTGAATTTTTATAATTTACACTTATGCAATACATCTTTATCCACCCAATTTAATTCTACCCTGTTATTTTAATACTAAGGTATAGCGTTGTCAATTTTATGCATTATTTTTAAGTTAAGATTTATAATAAAAATAAACAAACGGGCTATATCATATTAAACCTACTGAATTAATATGTTTTATTATACTATTACCGATAAGTAAAGTCAATAATTTTTTAATTTTGCTATTGACAAAACAAATGATTGAAATATAATACTTATTGTATAGATAGGAATTATAAATTAAGGAGCAGCTATGACAGTTAAATTTGATACGGTAAAAATTTTGAAAGACGAACTTATGGATAACTTTAATACTTATCTGCATTTTCACGATGCCTGCGGCGGACAATATTTTTCGTTTGACGAAGTACCGAGTGATGAAGTATTAAAACACGCAGAAAACTTTTTTCGTAATATGAATTACAAGATACAAATTTCGGACGATAAACTAAGTTTTTATATTAAGGAGAAAATCAATGCTTAATCAATTTTCAAGAACACAGCTTTTGCTCGGAGCAGAGGCAATGGAAAAACTTGCAAATGCAAAGGTTGCAATATTCGGAATAGGCGGTGTAGGCGGATACACTGCCGAGGCGCTCGCACGCACAGGAATAGGCCGGCTTGACCTTATAGACGATGACAAAGTATGCCTTACAAATATTAATCGTCAGATATTTGCCACAAGAAAAACAGTAGGCAAATACAAGGTAGATGTTGCCGAAGAAAGGCTGAAAGAAATCAATCCGAATATAATCATAAACAAGCATCAGAAATTCTACACTCCCGAAACCTCCGCCGAATTTGATTTTACACAGTATGATTACATAGTAGACGCTATCGACACGGTAACAGGCAAAATAGAACTTGTTATGCAGGCAAAAAAAGCGAACACCCCTATAATCTGTTCAATGGGTGCGGGAAATAAACTTGATGCAAGTGCTTTTGAAGTTGCCGATCTTTACAAAACTTCCGTATGCCCTCTTGCAAGAGTAATGCGTAATGAACTTAAAAAGCGCGGCATTAAAAAACTTAAAGTTGTATATTCAAAGGAAAAGCCTATCACCCCTATTGAAGATATGGCAATAAGCTGCAAAACAACCTGCATCTGCCCTCCCGGAACTGCAAGAAAATGCACACAAAGGCGACAAGTACCCGGCAGTATAGCATTTGTACCGTCAGTAGTCGGTCTTATAATTGCAGGCGAAGTGGTTAAAGATTTAATAAAATAATCTATAGAGCAACACACCGATTGAAAAGCCAATCGGTGTGTTTTAAGTTTGTCTGTAAATTAAATTACTACGGATTCCTCTGTGAGAGATTTGTTTTCAAGAATAAATGCGTTATCTCCCTTTGTAACAAACAGTCTGTATAAGAATACATTTACCTTTTCGCCGTGATAAACTGCAGGTTCTTCAAGTCCTCGTACTCCGTTAATTACGCCGCCGTCACATTTTACCGTAACTTCAATGTTGTTGCCTCTGAAAGCTGTTTTCACTACCTCGCCGACCGATACGGACGCTTTTTGTCTGAACGGTTCGTTCAACTTGGTAATCTTTATAAATTCAGGTCTTACAATAGCTTTGTCCGCACCATCCACAACATCAAAGGTTTTAAATTTTGTATAATCGTCAAGCACGGTTGTCTGACCGAAGAAAGATGCGGAAAAGGCTGTCTGCGGTTTCTGATATATTTCTATCGGTGTGCCTATCTGCTCGATTCTGCCTTTGTTTGTAATAATGATTTCATCGGCAACCTCAATTGCCTCATCTTGGTCGTGAGTTACAAATATACTTGTAACTCCGAGTTTTTCAATCATTTCTTTAAGCCACGAGCGAAGCTCCTGTCTTACCTTTGCATCAATAGCCGCAAACGGCTCGTCAAGCAGCAAAAGCGTCGGGTTAGGTGCAAGTGCTCTTGCAAACGCTACTCTCTGTTTCTGACCGCCCGAAAGCTGACTCGGATAACGCTTTTCAAGTCCCTTTAATCCGATAAGTTCAACAAGTTCGCTTACTCTTTCTTTTATATATTTTTTGTCCTTTTTCTGAATTTTAAGACCAAACGCAATGTTGTCGAATACAGTCATATATCTGAAAAGTGCGTAATTCTGAAATACAAAACCTATTCCTCGTTTGCTTGCCGGAATATCATTTACGACCTTGCCGTCAATAATAATTTCGCCGCTGTCGGGAGTTTCAAGTCCGGCAATCATTCTTAGAATTGTGGTTTTTCCGCTGCCCGACGGACCTAAAAGTCCTATAAGTTTTCCCTGCTCAATTGTGAAATTCACATTATCAGACGCCTTGTAATTGCCAAAGGTTTTATTTATATTTTTAAGTTCTACATACATTACGATTCCTTCTTTCCTTTGTATTCAATTACACTTCTGATAATCAGAATTATTACCGCCATAATTACAAGAATTGCCGATACCGCAAAAGCAGGTACGGTTTTAAATTCGTTAAATAAAATTTCTATATGGAGGGGCAATGTATTGGTTTTTCCACGCAGATGTCCCGAAAGTACAGACACTGCGCCGAACTCGCCCATTGCTCTTGCCGCACACAAAACTATGCCGTACAGAAATGCCCATTTAATATGCGGAAATGTTATCTTTCTGAAAATTGTAAGTCCCTTTGCTCCCATTAATGCGGCAGCCTCTTCCTCATCTGTTCCCTCCGATTCAAGAACGGGAATAAGCTCTCGTGAGATAAACGGAAATGTAACAAATATTGTTGCAAGAATAATACCCGGAACCGCAAAAATTACTTTTATATCAAGTTCCTGTAAAAGAGGATACAAAACACTTTGTCTGCCAAAGGTAAGTACAAATATCAGACCTGCAATTACAGGCGATACGGTAACGGGTAAGTCGATAAGCGTGGTAAGAATTTTTTTACCTTTAAAGTGAAACTTTGTTACAGACCACGCAGCGAACAATCCGAATATTGTATTGAAAACAACTGCGCACGCTGTTGCCTCAAGTGTAAGCAAAACAGCTTTTAAAGTATATTCGTCGCTTACTGCGTCCCAAAATACCTGCCAGCCGCTCTTCAATGCCTCTGTCAGCACGGTTGCAAGAGGAAGTACAAGCATAATGAATAAAAACAAAGCGCTGATACCTATTAATATCCACTTTACGACCTTTGAACCTTTTGTTTCTTCGTGCATATTATCTTCCTCCCTTTAATATTTTTGAATTTCTTGCCTGAATAAGATTTACAACAAACAAGATTAAGAATGATGCCGCAAGCATTACAAGTGCAATTGCTGTAGCGCTCTTATAATCAAACTCCTGCAGCTTTGACATAATAATGAGCGGTGTAATTTCAGTTTCAAAAGGCTTGTTGCCTGCTATAAAAATTACCGAGCCGTACTCACCTAGACATCTGCCGAACGCAAGTCCGAAACCTGTAAGAATTGACGGGAGAATTTCAGGAAAAATAATCTTCCAAAAAATCTTTATTCTGC
The DNA here is from genome assembly GCF_014288065.1 of Ruminococcus intestinalis. Lineage (NCBI taxonomy): Bacteria > Bacillati > Bacillota > Clostridia > Eubacteriales > Oscillospiraceae > Ruminococcus > Ruminococcus intestinalis. The sequence continues at coordinate 219,556 of NZ_JACOPS010000002.1, forward strand.
TCGCACCCATTACACCTGCAGCCTCTTCATAAACAGGGTCAAGTTTTTCGAGTACAGGCTGAACCGCTCTTACAACAAACGGAATACCTATAAATACAAGCGCAAAAGTAATACCTACCCTTGTGTACGCAATGCTTATGCCAAACCGTGCGAAAAAACTGCCTATGTAACCTGTATCGGCTGTTAAAGAAGTAAGCGCAATACCCGCAACCGCTGTCGGCAGTGCAAAAGGAAGTTCAATCATTCCGTCAAGTATTCTTTTACCCGGAAATTTATAACGAACCAGCACCCATGCAAGTATAACACCCATAACCGCATTTATTGCAGAGGCTATGAATGCGGTAATAAGGCTTACCTGATAACTTGCCATTACTCTTTCGCTTGTAACCGTATCTATAAAATCTGACCAGCTCATCTGTGCTGTGTAAATCACAAGAGAAGCAAGCGGAATCAATACGATTATGCTAAGTATTGATACAGTAACTCCCATAGATAAGCCAAAGCCGGGGATAACTCGTTTTGCTTTTTTAGTTTTATTCATTCTTACACCCGCTTTTCTTGTAAATACAAAGCATAGTGTTCAGCCGCAAAACAGCCGAACACATATGCATAGTTAATTATTTTTCGTAAATTTTATCAAATATTCCGCCGTCTGCGAAATGTGTTTTTTGTGCCTCGTCCCAACCGCCGAAGTCACTAATTGTAACAAGGTTAATATTTAAATCGAATACATCTGAATACTCTTTCAAAATATCCTGATTGTATGGACGGTAATAATTATCGCCTGCAATCCTCTGTGCCTCATCGCTGTATAAGTAGCTAAGATATTCGGTAGCAACCTCTCTTGTTCCTCTGCTGTCAACTACTTCATCAACAACGGCAACCGACGGTTGTGCAAGAATACTTACGCTCGGAGTTATAATTTCATATTCGTCCGGATGGTCCTTAATAGAAAGATAAGCCTCGTTTTCCCAAGCTAAAAGCACATCGCCCTGTCCGTTTTCCACAAAAGTGGTTGTTGCTCCTCTTGCACCCGAATCAAGTACAAGTACATTTTGATAAAGCTTTTTTACAAAGTCTTCAATTTTGCTTTCATCACCGTTATAAAGCTTATCGGCATATGCCCATGCGGCAAGGTAGTTCCATCTTGCGCCGCCCGAGGTCTTAGGGTTTGGAGTAATAACGCCGACGCCGTCCTTTATAAGATCGTTCCAATCCTTAATATTTTTCGGATTGCCTTTTCTTACAAGGAATACAATTGTAGATGTATAAGGTGAAGAATCGTTTTCAAAATTATTTATCCAACCGTCATTTATAAGACCTGCATCTCTTACGGCATTAACATCGTACTCAAGCGCAAGTGTGACTACATCTGCCTCAAGTCCGTTTGCAACCTCAAGAGCCTGCTTGCCCGAACCGCCGTGCGATTGAGTAACCTCTACTTCCTGACCTGTTTTTGCTTTCCAATGGTCGGCAAAAATTTTATTATAGCTTTCGTAAAGTTCTCGTGTAGGGTCATATGAAACATTGGTTATATGTACCTTAGCATCATTAGAAGTATCTTTAGAAGCTTTTCCGCAGCCGAAAAGAGCAAAGGCAGAAGTACCGATAAGGGCTGTTGTAAGAATTGCGGATATAAGTCTTTTAGTAAACACTTTTTTCATTTTAATCTAACCTTTCTTTTAGCTTTATCATAAATTAATAAGTAAACCGATAAAATGTTTTAACACATCGACTTACCGCCAAAAGAACCGCACATTCGTTTATTTATTCGGTTAAAATGATTTTTCATACAAACCACCCTTGCCTTTCATAATGCCAAACATACTTATTTTTGAATAACCTATAATACCTATCATTTTAGTATGTTTGCTTGATAGAGATATTTTATATCCATATCGCCAAAAAGTCAAGTGTTTTTTCAAACTTGTACATTATTTGGCAGATAAATACAATTACTCGGTTAATAATTCTATAAAAATAGTGATAAAATTATGATTTGGCAATTTTTAAGACAAGCAGCCGCTTTTTATAAACTCCGATTATTAAAAATCCAAAGAAAAAACTCAGCCACAAAATGACTGAGTTTGATTAAAAATTATTTATCGTAATCATCAAGAAAACTGTGCTGATAATCATCTTTCTTATACGAGATAATCGTGTTAAGATTTACATTTTCAACACTGCGGAAAATGTTGCTCTCTATCTGGGGATTTATTTTTTTAAGCTGTGCAATAAGCTGTTTTATTTCCTGTCTTTTTGAGCCTGTATTGCTCGGGTTGCACGATGTGCAGGTATCCGTAAATCTGCACGCACACTGTATAAAATTAAGTTTATTGTAATCTCTCCAATGCTTTATTTCCGCCTCTCTTATAAGGTAAAGCGGTCTTATAAGCTCCATTCCCTCATAATTTGTACTATGCAGTTTCGGCATCATAGTCTGCACCTGTCCGCCGTAAAGCATACCCATTAATATGGTTTCTATAACATCGTCATAATGATGTCCGAGTGCAATTTTATTACAGCCAAGTTCCTTAGCCTTTTTGTAGAGGTATCCTCTTCTCATTCTTGCACAGAGATAACACGGATACTTTTCCACATTATATACCGACTCAAAAATCTGTGTTTCAAAAACCGTAATCGGAATATTCAGCTTTCTTGCGTTGTTCTCAATAACATCTCTGTTTTCAACGCTGTATCCCGGGTCCATTACAAGATATACAAGCTCAAACGGAAATTTATTATGCCTTTTAAGTTCCTGAAAAAGTTTTGCCATAAGCATAGAATCTTTGCCGCCCGAAATACATACGGCTATTTTGTCGTTCGGCTTTACAAGTTCATACTCAATTACAGCTTTTGTAAATCTGCCCCATATGGTCTTGCTGAATTTTTTTCTTATACTTTTTTCAACATCTGCCGCATAATCATCATCGGTAAATTTATCCTTTAGCCAGCCGTAATATCCGTTCACAAGATTTACCGCATCGTAGCCGTCTTCCCGCAACTCTTCTGCAAGAGTATCGCTTATTTGACCGCTTTTGCAGCAAATAATCAATCTCTTATCTTTCGGCAAAATGCTTTTATCATTTTTAATTTTCTCAAGCGGAATATTTACCGAGTTTGGAATATTTCCGTAGTTATAAGAAATCTCATCTCTTATATCAATCACCGTACAAGTGTTTTTATCAACTCTCTTTAATTCTTCAATAGAAATTTCATATTCTTCTCTGTTCATACTTACCTCTGCTGTTAGTAATATGCTACTATTATACTCCCAAATCCGTCTGTCAGCAATACAATTAACGCAAATAATAAAAAGCTGCACCGATTTTCTGTAAAAACAGGAAACGGTACAGCTTAAATAGTGAATAAAAGGAGATTTTTTAATCACTAATAGCGGCATATTTATTTACAAATGTTATAATCCAATATATTCTATATTCAAATTAAAATTATCCTTTTGCAAGTTTTAACTGAAGACTTGTTACATCCGATACAGAACAAACTCCATCCTTGTTATAGTCACAAAGGTTTTTAATCGGTTTTCCATATTTTAATTCGCTATGTTCAAAATCAAGTGAAAAAATAACAGTATTATTATCAGCTATTGTCTTTTGAATAAGTGTTGTGTCGTTAATATCCAACTTACCGTTTCCATCAACATCACCGAGAACAACAACATTACCATAACTATAAGATGAATTTTCGTCAAGCATTACATTATAAAAGCTGTTATGTAAATCTGCAAAATCCATGTCCCATGCATAGCAAATGTCATAATACTCATTGTTTGTAACATCATATACTGCCAATCCAAAACTAAACGGATTGGTACTGCCGGCATTTGAAATAATTATATCATCAAATATACCATGACAAATTCCCGGATCTGTTGACAGTGATGCACTTATAAGGCACCAATCAATATTACCGTTTTCATCGTAATGATAATATTTTTCATTATAATCACCGCAATATGCCGATGAACCTGCAATTTCTTCAATATAACTCTTAAATTCATTTTCAAATTTAGGTTTGTTGTAGCTTACTGCATTTACAGAAGCAACACTGCTTGCGGAAATTGTGGCAACTGCCATTACAAAAGCCAATATTTTTTTCATATTCAAACCTCTCCTTAAAATTATTCAACAGGAAATTTATCTATTCCGTCTGAAATACGCTGTTGTATCAATGTAACATCATTTATCGTTAATGACCTATCTCCATCAACATCAGCTGCTCTTTTTTGTATCGAATTAAGAGCACTAAATCCTGAAAGATAGTAATTTAAAGTTGTTACATCATTGACATTTACTGTATTATTTAGATCAACATCTCCATACAAAATTACTTGTCCTGTCTGCATATCAGGAGTTGATGAAATATTTCCCGGATAAACAACAGAAGTATAATTATCTGATTTTACATTAACTCTAATATATTTCATAAAATAATTTTCAGTAACTGTATATGTACTTCTGTTAGCATTTGGAATATTGCTCCATGGTCCTGTTATTTTATCAGAATACTGCCATTGATAAGATAAAATATTACCATCAATTTTATTATTTTGTTTATTATATGTAGTAGCATTAAGTTTGCTTCCTATTGCAAAATTGCCATCAACTACTACTTTACCCAAGCGTTCTTTAGCTTTAATAATTAATATTTGATCTAAACCATCAGTAAATTCAAATGTAATTTTAGTATCTGAATTTGTATCTAAATTATTAATATAATCTTTCTTGAAAGTAACTTCATTATTATTACGATTATAAATATAATCAATATCTTCATACAAAACTGAACTATCGTTTTCTTTTATAGAGTAAAGCTGATTACCATTCAATTTCATCGTAATTGATAAATCACTACCAGTATTATTTTTTTCGTACTCAGAAAGTTCGGAATTTTCAGTTATAGAATTTTTTCTTAACAGCATTGGTCTAATACAATAATTACCGTATGCTGTAGTTTTGTTTCTACTGCCACACATATCTTTCCAAACACCGTCTCTATAATAAAAGCTTTCTCCCTTATTAGCTACAGCTTTGTACGATGTTGAAGTAGCTTCCCTTGAAATAGATACACTACTATTATTTGTAGTAAATTTAACTATAACTGCATATTTATTATCATCGCACATTTTATAGATATTGTCAAGTGTTGCTGTTATATAACCTTCATGGTTTACAACTCCTTGAGCTAAACTTTCTTCTAAACTTGAAACATCAGGCATTCCATTATCTACAGGAGATATATATATATCATATATATCTCCTATATTACTTGCATAAAACATTACTTTGTTTATTGAATCATATAAATCATTATATTCTTTAAAATTATAAACATTAGCAATGTAATAACTATTTTGGCTAACATTTGCAAAAGACTTGCTAGTTAAAGGAGTAAAATCATACGATAACATATACTCATTTTTTGACATTTTTGATACATTTGTAATCGCAGAAGCAAAACCACTTTCGTTTAACGGTAAATCATAATAAGATACCCAAAAATATCCATTATCATTATTTTGGACTCCCCAACTATTTTTCACAAGCCAAGCTCCATTATGTGGTGGTTGTTCACCTTGCTTAAAATTCGATTTTGAATAATTATCATCCCAACCAACAATGGTGACTGCATGATTAAGAATTGTCGTTGACGAATTATAAAGGGAATTATTTGATATATAATCACCATTATAACCTATTGTTATATATACCGCTCCATTATCTCTTATATTTTCCTTTATTTCATCAAAACTTATATATTGCATACCTGAAACATATGCATTTGTATATGAAGTGTCCATATTTTTAGGACAGGAATAATTTGATAAATAGAATTCATTATTATAATCATATGTATATGGAACATCAACTTCATAATTTGACGATAACCAAGGAATAGAATTATTATCTATAAGCGGATTATTTCTATTAGTCAAATATTGGATATTAGTTTCTATATTTCTACCAGAAGTTAAGCCGTAACTGTAAAATCCGTCATAATTACTTGCTTTATTACTAACTTTCAATTCTTTACTTGTTATAAATTTTGCAGTTTCTTCGGAATAAGCATTTTTAACTCCAGTTTGCATAAATGCCTTTTCTTCAAACATCGCTATACTTGCAAACACGGAGCATGTGCCTTGATTATATTGATTCTTCACCGGAGTAGTATAACCTCTATCTCTTGGATCGTACGAAGAACTAATACCAATATTTGGAATATCGCTATCAGGTAAACTTGGTTTATAAATAGTATCTAAATCAAGTCCATAATTTTTCCTTAACTCAACAGCTTTAACTAACACATTCGATGAAAACACTGTTGAACTAACTATTAAGGAAGCAAACACAATTGATAATAATTTTTTTGATTTCATGAATAATCTCTCCTCTAAATAGTATTATATAAAAATAACTGATGCTTCTTTCTATTAAATTAATTTCAAATCTTTTATTTAACTATATCTATACACTTAATTATAATATCAATAAAACCTATAAATTTATTTATCCTTATATTTTTCATTCATTGCATTAAAAAATCTGACCCACTCCGATTCGGGAATTTTATTTTTCAATGAAAATCGCAGTGTTTTATGTATAAAATCATTTTGGTTTATGTAATCGGCAAGATCATAAGCAACCGCCCTTGAATTTTTGCTTTCGGCTGCAAGGTCAAGCATTTCACCGAATTCATCATCATTAAGTTTTAGCGCATCTCTCAATTTCATTAAAACATCATATGACGGCGCAGGTCTTTTGCCTGCTTCAATACTTGACTGATACACATTAGAAATACCGATTATTTCTGCCACATATTTAAGAGAATAGTTACATCTTGCCCTTTTTTCCTTAATGAAATCGCCAAAATTATCGCTCATAACCCTCACCTTTAATACTACAAATTATTCATTGATTTCATAATATAATCTTAGTATAATTATAAAACTCAAACATAATAAATAATATTACTTTTTATTACACAAAATATTATAAAATGTTGGTTTTCGTTAGTTTTTGTAGTATAATATAATAATGAGGTGATATTGTGAACAAAGTTAACTTACTTATTGTAGAAGATGATAATAATACTGTAGAAGAGTATAAATCTGATATTAAAGGTTTTGAAAATTTTTATATTGTCGGCACTACAAACAACTCCTCAAAAGCCGTAGAAATGGTAAAAGAATACTGTCCTCATGCTGTTATTCTCGACTTGGAACTACATCAGGGCAGTGGCAACGGTCTTTTATTTTTAAAAGGGTTGTCTGAACTTGCATTGCCAAACAAGCCTTTTATACTGGTAGTTACCAATAATATCAGTAATGTTACTCATTCCATAGCAAGAAATTTAGGTGCAGACTTTATAATAACTAAAAATCAAAATGATTTCAGCTGTAAAATGGTACTTGAGTTTCTCAACTCAATTGTACAAACAACGCTGACCTCAAATTTCAGTTCACCGAGCGCCGCAAAAGCCGCTGAACGCATAAGCAACAGCGAAATTATAAGAAATAAAATCTCTGTTGAGCTTGATTTAATAGGAATCAGCCCAAAACTTAAGGGCAGAAATTACCTTGCAGACGCTATTGAAATCACTTGCAATCAGCGTGTAACCAATCTTTGCAGTATTGTGGCGCAAAAATATAAAAAAACCGATGCAAGTGTTGAGCGTGCAATGCAAACCGCCATAAACCACGCTTGGCGAAACACCGATATTGAAAGTCTTGAACGCTACTATACCACATACATAAATCCGCAAAAAGGCGTTCCCACAGTTATGGAATTTATCTATTATTATTCTTCCAAAATCAAAAAAAGCCTGTAAATTTATCCCGATGTTTATTAGCATCGGGATTTTTTTTGCAACAAAAATTTATAAATTCATCATAAAATAACAATTTCTAATTATTATTTTTACATTATGTGATATTTACTCACTATATTAAAAATAAAGCAATTACAGCAACAAATCAGAATTTTCCCGCAAAAAAGGTACACTTTACTTGTAAAACAAAAGTAAAGGAGGTACTGAAGTATGTGGGATGATATTTATGAATTTTTAAAACAACTTTTAGGAAAATAATATAGTGACATTATTTAGCTTGTATGATATAATATTATCATTATAGTAATACGGAGTTAAATATTATGTCAACAAACATTACAGAGCTTTTATATAATTTTGCTATGAATTTTTTTATTAAAGCTCCGACTTTATTTTCATCAGCCTATATTTTTATTAAAACAACAAACATTAAATGCAGCAAATCAAAGTTAGCTTTGCTTTTGACTGCATTTTTTGTCGTCAATATAATTTCGTCTGTTGTACTTTTATTTGACAACAGTTTGGGATTCTTGGCAAGTTGTATATTGTTTATTGTAACTATCACACTGTTTACTAAAAACAATATAAAAAATACCATTTCCATCTCCATTGTTTCAATGGGACTTTCCTATTGCGTACGATTTATCATTGCCTTGATTTTTGCAATTGCATCACACTATATATCATTAGTTACATATGATTTCTTGAATTCGAAAAGTATTTTTACGGCAATTTTTATAGGCATAATACATTTATTATCAACATTCTATATAATGAAAATTAAGAGATTAAAAAACGGTCTTGCCTTTTTCAATAATTCCGATAACTTTGGCATAGGTCTGTTAATATCAGGTTTTATTTTCTTAATCATAGCTCTGCTTGCACAAGACGGCGATAACTACAAATCTATATTTGTATATATGTTTATAGGATTGATAATTTGTTGTATAGGTGCTGTAATTTGGATAAGAACAAACATAACACGGTACTATAAAAACCGACTGCAGCAAAAAGCTGACGAACATTTCAATTCGGTTATTGCAGAAAAAAACAGTAATATTGAGGAACTTACAAAATCCAATGCCTTTCTTTCAAAAATAGTGCACCGTGACAACCACCTTATGAGCTCTTTGCAATATTCTTTAGAAGAACTTTGCAATTGTAACGATAAACAAAAGGAAAGCAAAATAATCACTGAACTTCTTACTCTTGCAAAAGAAAGAAACGAACTCGTGCAAAAAGAACAGGCAGAAAATAAGGTGCTTGCATCTACGGGAAATTCTGTTATTGACGGCGCTCTGCTTAATATGTATATAAAAGCCTCTGCTCACGAAATTAATTTTGATTTGATAGCAAATACAGATATTAACTACCTTATCAATCATTTTCTTTCGCAAACCGAACTTGAAACCCTGCTTTGTGACCATATAAAAGACGCTGTCATAGCCGTTGAAAGCACAGGCAAAAGGAACGGAAATATTCTGACATCTGTTTCTTCGGTTGACGGAATATATGAAATTTCCGTAAGCGACAACGGAATTGAATTTGAAACCGATACTTTACAAAAACTCGGTACCGAAAGAGTTACCACTCACAAAGAAAGCGGCGGCAACGGCATAGGTTTTATGACAACTTTTGATTCTCTGAAAAATTCAAAGGCAAGTCTTATTATTACCGAATACGAACCCGATAAGCCGTTTACCAAAACCGTTACTTTCAGGTTTGACGGTCAAGGAAACTTTATTATAAGATCTTACAGATGCGAAATTCTCAAAGAAAAAATCGTCCGTGAAGATATTTTAATTACTTATAATTAATATTTTGTTTATATGAAGTAATTAAGGAACAGCATTTTCGCTGTGCCTTTTGCATAAAAATCGGCTCACCTAAAGCAAGCAGATTAAAATTATTCTATTGTTCCGCCGCCTACTACTACATCTTCGTCATACAGAACCACTGCCTGACCTTTTGAAATTGCTCTTTGCGGCTTATCAAATACAATGTGCAGTTTGTTATCTGAAAGCTGTTCTACCGTTGCATCCTGTTCAGGCTGATTGTATCTTACCCTTGCTTTTATATGCAAAGGTTTGTCAAGCTTTTCGTAAGCAATAAGATTAATATCTTTTGCGTAAAGCTCTTTTGAAAACAGTCTGTCATTATCGCAAAGTATAACCTTGTTGTTTGCAATATCCTTTTCCTTGACATACATCGGGTGAGGCAAAGCAAGACCAAGTCCCTTTCTCTGCCCTATCGTATATCTTATAATGCCCTTATGTGTACCGAGAACATTGCCGTTTTCATCAACAAAGTCACCAAAATCATACTTTCTGCCCGTGTACTGCTCAATGAACTTTGCGTAATCTCCGTCAGGTACAAAACAAATATCCTGACTGTCGTGTTTTTGAGCATTAATAAGGTTATATTTTTCCGCTATTTTTCTTACTTCGTGCTTTGTAAGTTTTCCAAGCGGAAGCAAGGTTCTTGAAAGCTGTCTTTGAGTAAGCGAGTAAAGTACATAACTTTGGTCTTTTGTTACATCGGGGGACTTTCTCAATAAATATCTTTGCAATCCCTCATCATACTCAATGACAGAGTAATGACCTGTAACTACATAATCAAAGTCAAGCTCATCGGCTCTCTGCATAAGCTTTTCAAATTTAATATATCTGTTGCAGTCAATGCAAGGATTAGGCGTACAGCCGTTTTCGTATGCAGAAATAAAACGGTCAATTACATTTTCTTTAAAGCTGTCTTTAAAATTGTAAACATAATAAGGTATTCCGATTTTTCTGCAAACATTTCTCGCATCGTCAATATCATCAAGCGAACAGCAGGTTTTCTCCTTCTTTTCGCCAATATCCTCGTTATCAAAAAGCTTAAGAGTAATGCCCGTAGCGTCATAGCCCTGCTCCTTTATCAAGCAAGCCGCTACCGAACTGTCAACTCCTCCGCTCATTGCTATTAATGCCCTTTCGGTCATATTATTCTCCTTAACCGCCAAGTCTTATCATCTCGTCAATACATTTCTTTGCGTCTGTAATAGTCTGCTCATCAAGGATAATTTCCTCGCCGCCCTCGCCTTTAAGGCAATTGAACACATCCATAAGAGTGGTAGCTTTCATATTAGGACAAATGAGCTTTTGTGTAAGAATATGGAATTTTTTATCGGGACAATCATACTGCAAATGCTCTGCAATACTGATTTCGGTACCGATGATAAATTCCTTTTTATCACTGTTCTTTGCGTAGTTCATAATGCCCGATGTTGAGCCTACATAATCCGCAAGATCAACAACAGCAGGCTGGCACTCCGGATGAACAAGAAGTTCGGCATTTGGGAACTGTGCCTTTGCCTTTTTAACATCTTCCGCTGTAACGCAAGCGTGAATCGGACAACCGCCGTGCAAAAGTTTAAAATTCTTATCCGGAAGCTGACGGCTTACATAATCGCCAAGGTTGCAGTCAGGGATAAAAAGAATATTCTTTTCAGGCATATTGCTTACAATCTTAACGGCAGATGAACTTGTTACACAAACATCACAAATAGTTTTTAAATCTGCTGTGGTATTTATGTATGCAACTACCGCATAATCGGGATACATTTCTTTTACGGAAGAAATCATTTCTTTATCCATCTGGTCAGCCATCTGACAGCCTGCGCTCGGCTGAGCGAGATAAACCGTTTTATCGGGTGAAAGAATTTTGCAGGTTTCTGCCATAAAACGAACACCGCACATAAGAATGTTTTTATTTGTAACTTTGCTTGCATCTACACTTAATTTATAGCTGTCGCCTGTAAAATCGGCAATTTCGCAAATTTCTCTTGCCTGATAGCTGTGGGCAAGAATACAAACATCTTTTTCTTTTTTTAACTCAAGAATTTTATTTTGAATTTCAGAAATATTCATACATACATTTCCCTTCATTTTTCCTTTTAAGTTTATTATACATTTTTTTGCCTACTATTGCAATAGGTCTTTTTATTTTAAAAATATTGTTTATGTTTAATAGTTAAAAGAATTATAAATTATCACAATTGCCGAAAATTATTTGAATTTTTGTCTTTACTTTATACTTTAATTGTGATATAATACTTAATATATACAAGTAGAGGTTATTCTGCTTAATATTTTAATTGGATAATATAAATAGGAGGTTAGTACAATGAAAAAAGTTGTTTCCCTCGCATTGGCTCTTGTGCTGATGCTTGCAGCGTCTATTCCGGTATTTGCCGCACCAAGTCCTACAGGTACATACACTTATGTAGTAGTTGTTATTCCTACCACAGGCGGCAGCGGTGACTATGAGTTCACTACAGGCATTGATGAGGACGGTAACCAGAATGTTCACCTTACTCCAAAGCCAAAGTCCGGTTATTCTTTTGACCATTGGGTAATTGACGGTCCTTACAGAACCGATCAGCCGCTTACAGATGGAAATCTTGATATTACAATCACAGGTGATATTAAGGTAACTCCTTATTACACAATCAACGGTGAGTCACCTACACAGGCTGTAACAACAGATACTTCTGATAAATCGCCGCAGACCGGTCCTTCAAGCGCAATGCCGTATGTAATAATCGGCTTATCACTTATAGCTGTTGCTGTCAGCGTAACTATTGTTAAGTCAAAGAAATCAAACTAATTTTGCTAATAAAAACAGCTTTCGGTTTTCGAAAGCTGTTTTTTAATGCTTATTATAGTTAAAATTTACAGAAATATTGACACGGTTGTCAATATTTGTTATAATTATTTGATGTGATTTATTATGAAAAAAAATCGAAATAAAATTCTTATCACAATTCTTGTTATTACAATTATTCTGTTAATTCTGTGCGTAATTTATGTTATGTATCAAATGAATACTCAACACAAAGAGCAGGACGATTACAGCAAACTTGCAAGTTCTGTGGCTCCGAGCATAGCTGAAGAAGTTACTTCCCCGTCAATTGACGAAACTCTTGCCGACAATCCTATTATAGATAATCCCATAGATTTTGAGTCGCTACAAGCTCAAAATGACGAAATCTATTCTTGGATATATATTCCCGATACCAACATAAATTACCCTGTTTGCAGGAGTAACACAAACGATAATTTTTACCTGGATCATGATATTTACGGAAATTACAGCTTTTCAGGCTCTATTTATTCACAGTATTGTAATTCTATATATATGCATGACAGGGTAACCGTACTCTACGGCCACAATATGGCAGACGGAAGTATGTTTGCCGATTTATATAAATTTACAAATACGGATTTTTTCAATGACCATGAGTATTTTTACATCTACAGACCTCAGCACAAACTTACCTACCGTATAGTGTCGGTTTATTCATATGACGACCGACATATAATGAATTCGTTTGATTTTGATGACGACAAGGTTTTTCAGGAATACCTTGATTATATTCAAAATCCCAGATCATTCACAAAAGTTGTAAGAGATAATTCGGAGCTGACAATCAATGACAAAATTGTCACGCTAAGCACCTGCCTTAATTCAGGTGACGGACGACTTCTTTTACAGGGGGTGTTAATAAAAGATGAACTCACAAAATAATAACGAAAACAGCAATAATACGGATACTGCCGATAAAGAAACCAAACATTACGATAATATTTACAGCAATTCAAATAAGCAGCCTTCTCAAACAGGCGAAAGCGTGGCAAGTAATGATGAAAAAGGAAATGTGCAATACGCCGACCGTAGTATAAGAGATGATATTAACGACTATAAGTTTGTTAAATCGTATAAAAGCCACGGTCATCATAAACACCATCACCATCATCATTCAAGCAAAGAAAATGCCGATGATGTATTATTGGTACAAAGCTCACGCCCTGCAAAAGGCAGTTCAAATAAAATAAAGAAAAAAAGTTTGAGTACAGGCAACGAAAAATATTTGCTGGAATACGACGAACTTGTAAAAAGCAATCACCCTGCGATGGGTTCTAAGGAACAGAAAAAAGCAATTAGAGAAAATCAAAAAAACAAGAAAAGGCGTTTTAAAAAATGGCAGAGAGTAATACTCACAATTATCAGTACAATTCTTGCGCTTGTTCTTGTTGTAAGCGGGCTTTTGGTATGTTTTATTTACAACGGCTCTAAAGAATTGCTTGACAATACAAATATAATTTCGGCTCCGTCAAATGTAGTTGTTCAAAACGGCGGTCAATATGTTGTGTATAACGGACAAACATATGAATTTAACAAGAATATGACAAGTATTCTTTGTATGGGCATCGATAAAAGTTCTTTTGACGGTGCAAGCGATATAAAAGGCGAAAACGGTCAAGCCGATGTTCTTATACTTGTTGCGATGGACACCTCGACAGGCGAAACTAAGCTTATTAATATATCAAGAGATACAATGACCGATGTTGCGGTATATTCGGCAAGCGGTTATTATGTGGAAACTGTAAAAGAACAGATTTGTCTTTCATATGCTTACGGCGACGGCAAGGAGTCAAGTTGTGCAAATACTGTTACCGCCGTTGAAAGACTTTTCTACAACATTCCGATTAATTCATACTTTGCGCTTGACCTTGACGGTATATCAGCTCTTAATGATGCCGTAGGCGGAGTTGATGTTGTTTCTCCCGAAACCATAGGCGATTTTAAAGAGGGCGAAAGCTATCACCTTGAAGGTCAGAATGCAGAAGCTTTTGTTCGTTCACGAGATATGGAAAGCGTAGACGCAAACAGCAAGCGTATGCAAAGACAGCAGGTATATCTTGATTCATTTATGAATACGGTTCTTGCGCAGACTAAAAATGACATTACAACACCTGTAAGCCTGTTTAATGCCTCTGCCCCATACTCATGCACAAATCTGAACCCGTCGAAAATTTGCTATTTATCACAGAATATGCTTAGCCACAACGGTATGAATATGACAATGGTTTCAGTACCGGGTGAGCTGAAAAAAGGTGAAGTTTATACCGAGTTTTATGTAAACGAAGACGAGTTTTATAAACTGATTCTTGATACTTATTACAAACCGTATAACGGATAAAGCGAAAGCTGAAGTCGATATAAAAAACGACTTCAGCTTTTTATTTTGAATTGCGTTCTATCATTCCAACAAAACCCGTAAAACAAATCCCTCATCACGGAAAAATGTGGGAAAATATTTGTGGACTTTGCCCACACCCACGACCTTTTCAAAGGTCGACCAAACTTTTATAATTGCTTTTCAAATTTATTCCGCTAAACAAAAATTATAAATCAACACAAAAGCTCCCGATTTTTGTATCGGGAGCTTTTAGTTACAGTTATGTATTAAAGTTATTCCTTAGTTTCTGTTTCTGCAGGAATATCGCTTGTACAATGCGGGCATTTTGTAGCCTTGATTGAAATTTCGCTCTGACAGAACGGGCAAATCTTTGTTGTGGGTTCTGCCGGTTCCTCAGGCTTTTTGCCGATTGCCATAATCTTATTTACTAATTTAACAATAAGGAAAATGACAAATGCCATTATAATAAAGTTAATAACCGCAGTTAAGAACTTACCGTATCCAATCGAAACATCGCCTATTGTAAGCGCATACTGGTCAAAATTCATTCCGCCGAACAAACCGAGAATCGGTGAAATGATATCCGAAGTAAGTGAAGTTACAATTGCCTGAAAAGCAGCACCAATAATAACACCGACTGCAAGGTCAAGCACATTGCCTCTCATAATAAAGGTTTTAAACTCGCCAAAAAACTTTTTCATTTCCTAAACTCCTCTGTTAAGATATTTTTAGCAGTTGCCATAACCGCAAAAATACAGAATAATGCAGGACAAACACTTTCCCACTAATAATAGTGGGAAAGTGTTTTTGATTAAGTTAATAAACTGAATTATAAAACAGCCTTATGGAATTTCTTTTTGCCTTTTTTAATTACAACATAGCCTTTTTCAAAAGCAGACTTAGGAACATTTGCATATACATCTGTTACCTTTTCATCATCAACGGCAACACCGCCCTGCTGAATAAGGCGTCTGCCCTCACCCTTTGACGGAATAAGCGCACACTTTGTAAGAAGATCAAGAATTGCGATACCGTCACCTGTAAAGTCAGCGTCCGTAAGCTCTGTAGAAGGCATATTGTCTGTATTTGCACCGCTGCCAAACAATGCTCTTGCAGCCTCCTGTGCCTTGTCTGCCTCTTCCTTGCCGTGAATAAGATTTGTTACCTCATATGCAAGAATCTCCTTAGCCTTGTTAAGCTCACTGCCCTCAAGTTTAGCAAGCTCATCAATCTGCTCAAGCGGTAAAAATGTAAGCATCTTTAAGCACTTGATTACATCTTCGTCGGCTACATTTCTCCAATACTGGTAGAAATCGTAAGGACTTGTCTTTTCGGCTGAAAGCCATACAGCGCCGGACTGGGTTTTGCCCATCTTCTTACCCTCGGAATTAAGAAGAAGATTAATAGTCATAGCGTATGCGTCCTTACCGAGTTTTCTTCTGATAAGCTCTGTACCGCCGAGCATATTGCTCCACTGGTCGTCACCGCCGAACTGCATATTACAACCGTACTTCTTATAGAGAGCATAGAAATCGTAGCTCTGCATAATCATATAGTTAAACTCAAGGAAACTTAATCCCTTTTCCATTCTCTGCTTGTAGCACTCTGCTCTTAACATATTATTTACAGAGAAACAAGCACCGACTTCACGCAAAACATCAACATAGTTGAGGTCGAGCAGCCAATCGGCATTGTTTACCATAAGTGCCTTACCGTCTGAAAAGTCGATAAAACGCTCCATTTGCTTTTTAAAGCAATCAACATTGTGCTGTATAGTTTCTGTAGTCATCATCTGACGCATATCTGTTCTGCCTGACGGGTCACCGATCATAGCTGTACCGCCGCCGATAAGAGCAATCGGCTTGTTGCCTGCCATCTGTAAGCGTTTCATAAGACAAAGTGCCATAAAGTGACCTACATGTAAGCTGTCAGCTGTAGGGTCAAAACCGATATAAAATACAGCTTTACCATTGTTGACAAGCTCTTTGATTTCTTCTTCATCTGTAACCTGAGCGATAAGACCTCTGGCTACTAATTCCTCATAAACTCCCATTTTATTATAAAATCCTTTCTGATTTTGTTTTCATTTGTTAATTATAAATCAAAATTTACAATAGGTCAATACCTAAACTTACATATAAGAACAGGGCTTTGACGGTTTGCATTTACAGTTAATTTATTTCTTTTTTCTTCTGTATTTTGCAAACTTATCTTTTGTCTGTTTTCCGTTTCTGTTACGGGAATTGTTTTTATTTGAATTGTAAGAAGATTTCTGACCTTTATTATTTCCCTTATAATTATTTTGATTACTCATTGGCTGAACAAGACATTTTGAATCATAACCTATCAAATCTTTTCTGCCTGCTTTTATAAGTGCTTTAATTACTTTCTGTTTGTTTTCGGGAATAAAGTATTGCAAAAGTGCTCTTTGCATTGACTTTTCTTCCTCGGTTTTCGGTACATAAACCTCTTTCATTGTATAAGGGTCTATGCCTGTATAAAACATACAGGTCGAAATTGTACCCGGAGTCGGATAAAAGTCCTGCACCTGCTTTGGATGTATATTCTCCCTCTTACAGAACAGTGCAAGTTCCACCGCATCTTTCAAAGTAGAACCCGGATGCGAACTCATAAGGTACGGCACTATGTATTGGTCTTTACTCATACGACCTGTCAGTTTATAGAATTTATCGCAAAACTTTTTATAAGTTTCTATGTGCGGTTTACCCATTCTGTCAAGAACTGCAGCCGAGCAATGCTCCGGCGCAACTCTTAGCTGACCGCTTATATGATACTTTACAAGCTCTTCGAAAAATTCGTCACTCTGATCTTCCATAAGATAATCAAAACGAATACCGCTGCGAATAAATACTTTTTTAATGCCGTCAAGTTTTCTCAATTCTCGCAAAATATCAAGATACTCCGTATGCGACACCTGCATATTAGGGCAAGGAGTCGGAGCAAGACACTTTCTGCTTTTACAAAGTCCCGCCTTTTTCTGTTTTTCGCAGGACGGCAGACGGAAGTTGGCTGTAGGGCCGCCCACATCACTTATATATCCTTTAAATCTCTTATCGTTAAGAAAAGACTTTGCCTCGTCAATAACGCTCTGTTTACTTCTTACCGTTACCGCTCTTCCCTGATGAAATGCAAGCGAACAGAAATTACAAGCGCCAAAGCAACCACGGTTATGAGTAATTGAGAAAAGCACCTCCTGAATACCCGGTACACCGCCGAGTTTTTCGTAACACTGCGGATACCATCTTTCATACGGTAACGAATACACATAATCAAGCTGTTTTGTGTCAAGCGGCTGCATAGGCGGATTCTGAATTAAAATACAGTTGCCGTGGCGCTGAATAAGAGTTTTGCCTCTTACCGCATCTGCCTCTTCGAGCTCTTTTCTGGCAGCAATTGCATAGTCCTTTTTGCTCTCACAAACTCTTTCGTAACTCGGCAGTTCCACAACGGTTTTCGGAACATAATCGCTTGTCTTTACAGCGTAGCAAATACCACGGATGTCATACAAAGCCTCTACGGGATAACCCTCCGACAAGCGCTTTGCCATTTCAATAGTTTGCAGCTCGCCCATTCCGTAAGAAATAATATCTGCTTTACTGTCAAAAAGTACAGACGGCATTACGGTGTTTTTCCAATAATCATAATGAGCAAATCTTCTTAGCGAGGCTTCAAGTCCGCCGATAATTATTACCGAATCGGGATAAAGTCTGCGGATTATATTTGAATAAACAGTTACAGCTCTGTCAGGACGCTTGCCGTTTTTACCGCCTGCCGTATAAGCGTCATCACTTCGCTTACGCTTTGCAACGGTATAATGTGCAACCATACTGTCTATATTGCCTGCCGTAACAAAAAATCCGAGCCTCGGTTTGCCAAACTGTAAAAAGTCGGCGTCATTTTTCCAATCAGGCTGAGAAAGGACTGCAACCTTATAGCCACAGTCCTCAAGCACTCTTGTAATTATGGCAGCACCAAAAGACGGATGGTCAACATAACTGTCACCCATTACATATACAAAGTCAACTTCGTCCCATCCACGGGCTTTAACCTCTTTTATATTCATCGGTAAAAATGCCATAATATCACCTATATAATTTATTCATCGTCACTGCCCATAATATTACGGTGTTCAAGCCATTCATTATAGGTCATAAGTACATCTCTCGGTTTTGAACCCTGGTGAGGGCCTACAACACCCATCTGCTCCATATCGTCTATCATTCTGCCGGCTCTTGCATAGCCTACCTTGAGTCTGCGCTGAAGAAGTGAAGTAGATGCCTGTCCTGCTTCAATTACGCATTTAATTGCATCTTCCATTTTTGAGTCAATTTCAATATCATCGCCGCCTCTGTCATCGCCTTTTTTACCCTGAGTAATTTCTTCTGCGGCAATTCTCTTGATTTTTTCTTCAATCTCCGCATTATATTGAGCGGAAGAAGATTTTTTAATATAATTTGTTACACCCTCAATTTCCTCATCGGATGCATAACAACCCTGCACACGCATTGGTTTTGGCGCACCTACAGGCAAGAAAAGCATATCGCCTCTGCCTATGAGTTTTTCCGCACCGCTGAAATCAAGGATAGTTCTTGAATCAATATTTGAACTTACTTTAAGCGCAATACGGCTTGGAATATTTGCCTTGATAAGACCTGTAATTACATTTACCGTAGGTCGTTGCGTTGCAACAAGCAAATGCATACCTGCGGCTCTTGCTTTTTGAGCAAGTCGGGCAATGTACTCTTCCACCTCGCTCGGAGCTGCCATCATAAGGTCGGCAAGCTCATCAATGGCAATTACAATTCTCGGCATTTTTTCCTTTGGCACAGGAAGTCCGTTTCTCTCAAGTACAGGCTGAACAAGCTCGCCGTCTTCATTTTCTACAGGCGGATTTTCTGCCATATACTTAAGATTTTCTTCTATAAGCTCATTGTATGCGTCAATATTTTTACAATAGTATTCCGAAAGAATCTTATATCTCTGCTCCATTTCGGAAACCGCCCATCCAAGCGCACCCGCCGCTTTCTTAGCGTCGGTTACTACAGGAATAAGCAAATGCGGAATACTTCTGTACTTTGTAAATTCAACCATTTTGGGGTCAACAAGCAAAAGTTTTACTTCGTCGGGTGTAGCTTTGTAAAGGATACTCATAAGAATTGAATTTACACAAACAGATTTACCCGAACCCGTTGTACCTGCAATAAGCAAGTGAGTAAGTTTTGACAGGTCGGTAACCACAATTTCACCTGAAATATCTTTACCGAGTACGCAGGTAAGTTTACTCTTTCCTCTTCTGAATTCATCGGAGTCAATCAACTCACGCATAGTAACCATACTTACAACCTTGTTCGGTACTTCAATACCGACTGCGGCTTTGCCCGGAATAGGAGCTTCGATTCTTACTCCGTTTGCGGCAAGGTTAAGTGCAATATCGTCTGAAAGGTTTGTAATCTTGCTTATCTTTACACCCGGAGCAGGTGAAAGTTCATATCTTGTAACAGACGGACCACGGCAAATATTTACAATAGACGCCTTTACATTAAAGCTGTCAAGCGTATCAATGAGTTTTTTCGCATTGTTATGCATTTCTTCCGCAGCATTTTTATCGTTATTGTTTTCTGAAAGACTTAACAGCTGAATAGGCGGAAAATGATACTCGGGCTTTTCTTCTTTTTCTCTGATTTCAACAGGAGAATAGCTTGCATTTTCAAGTTCTTCTTCAAAGCTGTTTTCTTCGTTATGTCTGTTCTCTTCGTATGACGGAACCGGCTCGGGTTCTGTTTCTGCTTTATGATTCTTTTCATCAAAGTTTTTGCTTGCTCTGTTGATTATGTCCATCAAATCGTCAGAAACATTTTCATTTTCGTTATGTTCATTCTGTATTATTTCTTCTTCGTATTCTTCACCGTATACTTCCTTTTCGGGACTTTCATAAAACTGCGGCTCTTCAACTTCATCTGCAACTTTTGACGCATCTTTAGCATCTGCTTTGTAGTCGCAGTCAACCTCAAGTTTTCTGTTAAGCTTTGTTTTGTTATCATCGTGAGTGCTTTCATCAAGAGGAATATCAATGCCGCTCCTCTTGCCTCTGCGTTTTTTCTTTTGAGGAGAAACTATGGTTTTGTCATTCTCTCCACCTGCAATAAACATCTCACGCTGTGCCTCTTCCGTCTCACGCTCGGCAATGTACTCACGCCTTACCCTTGCTTTTTCTTCGCTCTTGTGCTTTACATATGTAACACCTTGCTCAACCTTTGATGCGGCAGCTTCTGCAATATCATTGATTGAAAGATTTGTAATGCCGAAAATAACGGCAAGCAATACAAGAATACAAATCAATACCGTCGGAACATTTCCGATTAACGATGCCATAGGATAACCAAGCAATCCTCCGATAAAACCGGCGCCGAATGTAAAGTAAGATTCACTTTCGAAAATATCGAGATAAAGTTCGCCTGCACAGGCAAGATAACCTTTTTCCGAATGAGGAGTGCCAGTTGCAACATAAATCAATGCTCCTATCAGCAAAACAATAAGTACGCAGAGTGCTACCTTACTTTTAAAATGCTGTATTTGCTTTTCCTTGTCCGTAATGATTGCCATATACATAAGAAAGACGGGAACAAGAAATGTTGCAAAGCCAAATACTCCAAAAAGTGCGGAACGAACCGTACTCCATAAATTTACGCTCTGAACAAATATTAAAATTACAAAAAACAGTGATAAAGCACCAAGGATAATTGCTCTTATCCTTGGTGTCAGCAAAGGTTGTGATTCAGGTATCGGTTGACTTTTTTTAGTGCTTTTTGCTTTTGAGGAGGTTGATTTACCTGAAGCTTTCTTTTTGGTTGTCTTTTTCTGGGTTGCCAATTTATACTACCTCCGCTAAAAGCATTATTGAATCATTGCACCGGTAAAGACATTTGCTCCTGTGTTCATTTCAATGCAGGAAATAACAAGGAATACTATACCTACAAGTGCAGTATATACTACGAAAATTATCATTTTGTCGGTCTTTAAGAACCATTTGAAAATAAGAATTGCAAAGTAGCCTACAATTGCAGAAACTACCATACCAACTATAATTACCACAGGGTCAATTGATATGCCCTCCGGACTTTTTATTGCGTCAACACCCTCAAGAAGAGCTGCCGCAAGTATTGACGGAACACCGAGAACAAATGTGTAATCAAGCGCTTTCTGCTTGTTTATGCCTCTCATCTCACCGACTGCAAGAGTTGAACCCGAACGGGAAATACCGGGGAAAATTGCAGCAACAAACTGCATAAGACCTACGCATACAGCGTCAAGAACATTAAAGCTCTCTTTGCCTGCCGAATTTTCGCTGTGCTTTGCATTTTTTAAATGCTTAAAACCTGCGTTTGAACCGATAGTTCTCTTGTTGCAGATAATACCGACAGTAAGCAAAATACTTGTAATCATCAAAGAAATCGAAACCACAATCAAGTATCTTTCGCCTGTAAGAACATCGGCAAGATCTTTAATTTTCATATCCGTGCCCGGAATAGGCAGGAATAACAGGAAAAGCGGAAGAAGTCCTATAATGAGCATCATAATAAGATTTCTTTCGTAATTCATCTCTTTCCATTTAAATTTACCTGTAAATACATCTTTAACAAGTGAGAAAAATTCCTTGATAAGACTCCATATAAGCTTATGGTAAAAAGCAACTACCGCTACAAGTGTTCCCACATGGAGCATAACATTAAAGAAAAGGTTATTTTCCGTTGCGCCCAAAATATGCTGTGTAATAGAAAGATGTCCGCTGCTCGATACAGGCAAAAACTCTGTTAAGCCCTGCACGATGCCCTGAATGATTGCATCAATAATTGACATAATATGTACTCCTTTAACCATAAAATATGTAAGGGCGACTTTTGACCGCCCATATAACCGCATTTATTTATATGCGGTTACTGTAAAAAATAAAATTATCTGCCACGTTTTTTACGGGTCTTATTGCGTTTTATCATTGTGTACAGGCAGTCAATTGCATCCGAAACCGTGCCGACCTCGTCAATAAGGCCTTCACTGACAGCCTCTTCCCCCTCAAGAATCGTTCCGATGTCCATTACAAGTTCGCCCGTGTTGAGAACAAGCTCATTGTACCGTTCTTTTGAAATATCGGAATTTTCCGCAACAAAGGTTGTAATTCTGTCCTGCATACGCTGAAAATACTCAAAAGTCTGCGGAACGCCGAGCGTCAGTCCCGTAGTTCGCACAGGATGCACAGTCATAGACGCACTCGGTGCAATAAAACTCTTGTCTGCCGCAACGGCAAGCGGTATGCCTATGGAATGTCCTCCGCCGAGCACAATTGAAACCGTGGGCTTTTTCATTCCCGAAATAACCTCGGCAATGGCAAGACCTGCCTCTACATCTCCGCCGACCGTATTTATTAAAATAAGCAGTCCGTCTATTCTTTCGTCCTCTTCAATAGATACAAGCAACGGAATAACATGCTCATACTTGGTCGTTTTATTCTGTTGCGGAAGAATGTAATGTCCCTCAATCTGTCCTATAATTGTCAGACAATGAATTACGCTGTCTTTATGCGTAGTGAGCACCGAACCTGTTTCTTCTACCTGATCCGTATGCTGTTCGTCAATGGGACTGTCTTTTTCAAGCGACTTTTTTTCGGGCTGTTCGTTCGGATTTTTTACTGTATTATCAACCCTTGACTTACCCGATTTTTTTGCTGTGGTATTCTTTTCTTTTGCTTTTTGTGCCATATTAATGCACCTCCGAAAAATATTTTTTCCAAAAATGCGTTAATAATGTATTTGGCAATTAAATATTATAGCATTTATAGCAATATATTTCAATCTTTTTGCTCTTTTTTCTTAAAAACAATAATGATATAAAAGAATTATAGTAGTATAAAAGTAATAATGTTTTTTGGAGTGAATTTAATTGGCATCAAACATAGTAATGGCGATAGTAATTTTCGTACTTATTGCATTGTCATCGTTCTTTTCCGCAACGGAAACGGCATTTTCTTTTGTAAACAAAATCCGTATTCAAAAGAAGTCCGAAGACGGCGACAAAAAAGCAACAACCGCTCTTTTTGTTATTGAAAATTTTGACAAAGCACTTACCACCATTCTTATCTGCAACAATGTAGTAAACCTTAGCTGTTCATCACTTGCAACGGTATTGTGTATGGCACTTTTCGGCGACTACGGTTCAGCTATTGCAACGGGTGCAACTACTTTGCTTGTACTCACATTCGGTGAGGTGCTTCCTAAATGTTTGGCAAAAGAAAATTGCGACAGCTTTTCTCTTAAAACAGCAGGCATAATAAAGTTCTTGATGTTCATTTTAACCCCGCTTGTGTTTATCCTTGTACAATTCAAAAGCCTTGCCCTTAAGATTGCAGGCGGAACAGAGGATGCACCGAGCGTTACCGAAAATGAGCTTAAATATATAGTAGAAAGCATTGAAGAAGAGGGCGTGCTTGAA
Organism: Ruminococcus intestinalis; assembly: GCF_014288065.1. Lineage (NCBI taxonomy): Bacteria > Bacillati > Bacillota > Clostridia > Eubacteriales > Oscillospiraceae > Ruminococcus > Ruminococcus intestinalis. The sequence continues at coordinate 243,932 of NZ_JACOPS010000002.1, forward strand.
GAAAGCGAAAGCGAGATGGTTCGCCTTGCACTTGACTTTGACGAAAAAACTGCCGAAGAAGTCATCACACCTCGAGTTGATGTTACATTCATAAGCGTGGACGATTCGCCGGAGAAAATTAAGAATTTAATCATTGAAAACAGATACTCAAGAATTCCTGTATATAAAGATACCGTTGACAACATTGTCGGCGTACTTCACACAAGAGATTATCTCGAAAAACTTGCGGACGGCATCGCACCGGATGTGCGTGACATAATGCAGCCGCCGTACTTTGTATTCAGAACTCAACCTCTTTCAAAAATTCTCAGCACTTTCAAGAGAATAAAAGTTCACCTTGCAATCGTTACCGACGAATACGGCGGAACTCTCGGTATTCTCACAATGGAAGATCTGCTTGAAGAAATCGTCGGCGATATATGGGACGAGGACGAAGAAATTGAGCACAACTACTACAAAATCGGCAAGAATGAATTTCTTGTAAACGGCGACCTCGAGCTTGACGATATGCTTGCGCTGTTCGATCTTGACGAAGATTACATTGACAGTGACAGCATAACCGTTGGCGGATACATTCTTGAAAATGCAGGCAGTATTCCGAATAAGCGTGAAAGCGTAGAGGCAGGCGGTTTCCGCTTTACGATTATGGAAGTGGCAAATCAGAGAATTATTCGTGTTGTTGTAAAAAGACTTGTTGATGAAAGTACAAGCGAAGAAAAAACAACAGACGAAAAAGAAAAAGAAGAATAATACATACAAAATAAAGAGCCAAGCACCCAAAGCCTTGGCTCTTTTCAGATATTGATACGGAGAATAAATTATGAGCAATACAAAAGAAAACATAAAAAGAGGCAGCTGCCCCGTATATAAAAAATGCGGCGGATGTCAGTTGCAGAATCTCACCTACACCGAGCAACTTAGCTTTAAACAGAAAAAAGTTGAAAAACTACTCTCAAAATTTTGCAAAGCAGATAAAATAATCGGTATGAACACACCATATCATTACCGCAACAAGGTTCAGGCAGCGTTCAGAACAGATAAAAACGGTAAAATAATTTCGGGTGTCTACCAATCGGGAACTCACCACATCGTCGGCATTGACGAATGTATGACAGAAGATGTAACGGCGGATAAAATCATAGTTGCCGTACGAAAAATGCTTAAATCTTTCAAGCTCACAACCTATGACGAGGACAAGCAGAGAGGTTTTTTAAGACATATACTTGTAAAAAGAGGCTTTGCAACAAACGAAGTAATGCTTGTTTTGGTAACAGGCACTCCTGTTTTTCCGTCAAAAAATAATTTTGTAAAAGCGATTACCAAACAGTTTCCCGAAATCAAAACAGTTGTTCAAAATATAAATCCGTACAGAACAAACCTTGTGCTCGGCGATGTGCAAAAGGTACTGTACGGCAAAGGATACATTGAAGATATTTTGTGCGGATGTAAATTCAGAATTTCACCAAAGAGTTTTTATCAGATTAACCCTGTGCAGACCGAGGTGCTTTACAACAAGGCAATTGAATTTGCAAATCTGAAAGGCAAAGAAACAGTGCTTGACACCTACTGCGGAATCGGCACAATCGGAATTGTTGCCGCAAAGCACGGTGCAGGCGAAGTTATAGGCGTTGAACTTAACAAAGACGCAGTCAAGGATGCGGTGCAGAACGCAAGAGCAAACAATTTGAAGAATATAAGATTTTATCAGGGCGATGCAGGCGAATTTATGGAGGCAGTCGCAGAAGAAAGCGAAAAGCCCGATGTAGTATTTATGGACCCGCCGAGAGCAGGCAGTGACGAAAAATTTCTCTCTTCCCTTATAAAAATGTCGCCAAAAACAGTAGTATACATCTCCTGCAACCCCGAAACCTTAGCAAGAGATTTGGCATACTTAGATAAGAACAGCACATATAAAATCCAAAAAATCCAACCCGTAGATATGTTCCCACATACAGCGCATATTGAGACGGTAGTTCTTTTGTCCCACAAAAAAGCCGACAGTTATATCCACATTGATGTGGAGTTTGGAGAGGGCGAGGGCAAGATTCCGGTAGATAGTATTGCTAAAAGAGCCGAAGCGTACAAGCCCAAAGAAAAAGTGACCTACAAAATGATTAAGGAGTACATAGAAGCGAAATACGGCTTCAAGGTACATACCGCATATATCGCAGAGGTAAAGCGAAATTTGGGATTGCCGATGTATGATGCTCCTAATGCGGTAGAAGAATTGAAACAGCCGAGGAAACATCCGACACCAGAAAAGGTAGAAGCAATCAAAGATGCACTTCGTTATTTTGCAGTGATATAAAACTTTACTTACAATCGAATATTTCTTACATAGCCGTTTATTCATTTATTTGAGTAAGCGGCTTTTTTCATCCCTATTTTTCGGAATAGGGATATTTTTTGTAGAAGGAGGAGGTTTATTTGAACACGCAAATCATCGCCATCGCCAACCAGAAAGGCGGCGTTGGCAAAACAACAACCTGTGCGAATTTGGGAATAGGTCTGGCACAGGCCGGAAAGAAAGTGCTTCTGATCGACGGGGACCCGCAAGGAAGCCTGACAATCAGCTTAGGAAATCCGCAACCAGACAAGCTGCCATTTACACTGTCGGATGCAATGGGCAAAATTCTGATGGATCAGCCTATACGCCCCGGAGAAGGTATTCTGAATCATGCAGAAGGCGTTGACCTGTTGCCTGCGGATATTCAGCTTTCCGGTATGGAGGTTTCTCTGGTAAACGCCATGAGCCGTGAAACGGTTTTACGGCAATATCTGGACACACTAAAGGGACAATATTCCCATATCCTGATTGACTGTCAGCCCTCGTTGGGGATGCTTACGGTCAATGCGCTGGCGGCTGCGAACAGGATCATCATTCCCGTTCAGGCAGAGTATCTGCCCGCCAAAGGGCTGGAACAGCTTCTATCTACGGTCAGTAAGGTGAAACGGCAGATCAATCCAAAGCTCCAGATTGACGGTATCCTGCTGACGATGGTGGATAACCGCACCAACTTTGCAAAAGAGATTGCTGCTTTGCTGCGGGACACCTATGGAAGCAAAATCAAAATCTTTGGAACGGAGATTCCACACTCTGTCCGGGCAAAGGAAATCAGTGCAGAGGGAAAAAGTATTTTCGCCCATGACCCTGGCGGCAAAGTGGCAGAGGGGTATCGAAATCTGACGAAGGAGGTGTTGAAACTTGAAAAGCAGCGCGAAAAAAATAGAGCTGGCCTCGGTAGATGATCTGTTCTCCACCGAAGAAGGCCGCCAGGATGCAAAGCTGGAAAAGATTCAGGAAATTCCATTGTCTGAACTGCATCCCTTTAGGAACCACCCATTCAAAGTCAAGGATGACGAGGCCATGATGGAGACCGCCGACAGTGTTCGGCAGTATGGTGTTCTGGTTCCGGCGATTGCCCGCCCGGACCCGGAGGGCGGCTATGAGCTGGTTGCCGGTCACAGGCGGCACCGGGCAAGTGAGCTGGCCGAGAAAGAAACCATGCCTGTCATTGTCCGAGACCTGGACGATGATGCCGCCACTATCATCATGGTGGACAGCAACTTGCAACGAGAAAGCCTGCTCCCCAGTGAAAGAGCATTTGCATACCGCATGAAGCTGGAGGCCATCAAACATCAGGGGGAACGCTCTGACTTAACTTCTCGCCAAGTTGGCGAGAAGTCGCAGACTTCTATTCAGCTTGTTGCAAGCCAAGCCGGTGAAAGCCAGAGGCAGGTGCAACGCTATATCCGCCTGACGGAGCTTATCCCCGAACTGCTGGATATGGTAGATGAAAAGAAAATCGCCATCAACCCGGCTTATGAGCTGTCTTTCCTCAAAAAAGAGGAACAGCGGGACTTGCTGGACGCGATGGACAGCGAACAGGCTACCCCCTCTCTCTCCCAGGCCCAGCGGCTCAAGAAATACAGCCAGGAGGGACATCTGACCCTTGATATGATGCGTGTCATCATGGGTGAGGAAAAGAAAAGTGATCTCGACAAAGTGACTTTCACCTCCGACACCCTGCGGAAGTATTTCCCCAAAAGCTATACGCCCCAGCGGATGCAGGAAACTATCATCAAGTTGCTGGAGGCATGGCAGAAAAAGCGCCAGAGAGACCAGGAACGATGAAAGGAGCCGCCTATGAGGGATATTTCAGCCCGTGAGCTGAAAGGACACAACATTCTCGCCGTAGAGAGGTTTTGGGATGACACCCGCTGGATGATTGAGTTTTCCGTCCTGCGTCCCAGCACAGCTTACGGCAGCCCCGGAGAGGAAATGCGGCTGTTTTTGACCGAGGACAGGTATCAGGCCGCTCTGCAAAGCCAGCAGCGCCGGGAGATCAAGATCAAGCGTTACGCTCGTGTGATTGAGGGACATATCCTCGATTTCAAACCAAGAAAACGCCGCCGCTCATAAACCTATACAACGAAAGGAAAGGAATGACTATGTGTACGGTAAAGGAAATTCAAGAAGCAATCCGGGAAGATTGCAAATCTCAGCATGACATGGATACAACGGATATTGACCGCGTGATGCAAACACTTCCTTTCACCCAGGAGGAGCCATTTACAGAGGCGCGTCCTCAAAAGCCGCTGTTTTGGCTCTATGCAAGAAAATTTGAAAAGTGTTGAACACCGCAATTCTTTGGAATGAGGATTGCGGTTTTTTTGTACCCCAAATTCGGAAGGAGTGAGGTCGATGGCCGTTTTTCGCATTGAACGGACCCGTGATTATACCGTGATGAGCAATCATCATTTACGAAATGCAAATCTGTCGTTAAAAGCCAAGGGGCTGCTTTCCATGATGCTGTCTTTGCCAGAGGACTGGAATTACACCACCCGTGGTCTTGCAAAGATTTGTAAGGAGGGCGTGGATGCCATAGGCGCTGCGCTGCGGGAATTGGAGGCTGCCGGTTACATTGTGCGGCACAAACTGCGTGACCGCCAGGGACGCATCAGTGATACGGAGTATGTCATATATGAGCAGCCACAGCCGAAGAACCCGGATACGCCACAGCCGGATATGGCTTCACCAGATACGGAAAACCCGGATATGGTAAAACCGGATACGGAAAAGCCCGCAGAATTAAATATAGAGAAATCAAATACAGAAAAAACAATTACTTATGGATCAAGTACCGATTCTATTCCCTTCCGGGAGCCAGCGGCAGCACAGCTGCCGGAACGGAAAGGAAGGGATGCGATGTCTGTCTCAGAGATGGAAAGTTATCGGGATTTGATTCTGGAGAACATCGAGTATGACCACCTGTGCCGGGAGTTTACCACCTATCGGGAGGACCTGGACGAGATTGTGGAGCTGATGGTGGAGACCGTCTGCGCCAAGCGGAAAACCACCCGGATCGCTGGCAGCGACTTCCCCCATGAGGTGGTCCGCTCCCGTTTTTTGAAGCTGGATTGCTCCCACATCGAGTTTGTCATGGAATGCCTGCGGAACAATACCACCGAAATCCGCAACATGAAGCAGTATCTGCTTGCGGTGCTGTTTAATGCGCCGACCACGATCAGCAACCACTACACCGCACAAGTCAACCACGATATGTACGCAGGTGGCTGGTAAACAGCCGCTTTTCTGCTACCCGAAAACACCGGGAGAAAGGATTTTGCCATGAAACGACCTCTTGCCTACATTACGGCTCCCTGGAGCAACAGCCAGTATGAGAACGCCGAGAACGCTGCGGCCTACTGTCGTCAGGTGTACGACGCCGGGTATTCGCCCATCTGCCCGGTGCTGTTCCTGCCTACCTTCCTCAAGGACGAGATTCCCCAGGAACACAAGGACGGGCTGGATATGGCGCGGGACTACCTGCGCCGGTCCCATGTGCTGGTGGTCTGCGGTCACGGCATCGACGAGACCGTGAAGAATGACATTGCCACCGCCGAGCGCCTGCGGATCACCGCCACCACCCTGGACGGTATCCTGACCGTGAAGGGCCAGGGACGCGGGAAAGGAGGCGCACGCCATGCCTGAGCGTAAGACCGTGGGCCAGCTGATGGAGGAAATGCGCCTCAAAGCCGGGGCGCAGAACTACCACGGCCATGAGTACATGGATTTGGAGCGGTTTGCCGATGACACCCGGCACATGATTATCTTCGATGTGCTGACCGACGATTCCCCGGTGGGCTGGAAAGGTGAACGGACCCGCCTGTTTCTGACGGAGGCCGGATACCAGAAAAGCCTGGAGAACCAGGAAAAGGGCCACATCAAGATCCTCAGCCATGCCAAAGTGCGCCAGGGCCATCTGTACTATGACCGCTCCGACCAGCTGCGCTGAAAGGAGCTTGCCATGCTGAAATACCTGCTGCGGCGGCTGGTGGTCCCGCCTTAGTATCAAGTGCCACCCCTGCAAAATCCGTTGAAAGGAGGCGATGACCTATGCAGGAGGAAGTGGAAAACAGGACTTTGACGCTGGTAGTCAGCGGAACAAAGTTTACCGGGCGGTTGATGAAAGCCGCCATCACCAAGTACCTTGCCCACCGCAAGGAAAAGAAGCTGCAAAAGCAGAAAAGCCGGGATACCCCCGTGATTCCCCACGGCAAGCAGACGGTGAAGCAGCTGATCGGCCAGAATCAGGGCGTTTCCAATATCGAGATCACCGACCCCTCCATCAAGGAGTTTGAGAAGATCGCCCGGAAATACGGCGTGGACTATGCGGTGAAGAAGGACCGCAGCAGCTCCCCGCCCAAGTACCTGATCTTTTTCAAAGGTCGTGACGCCGATGCGCTGACCGCTGCTTTTACCGAGTACACCGGGAAAAAGGTCAGGAAGGCGGAGAAATCCGAGCGTCCGTCTGTGTTGGCAAAGTTGAGCCAGTTCAAAGAGCTGGTGAAACACGCCGTCGTGGACCGGAACAAGCGAAAGGAGCTGGAACGATGAAAAAGACATTGGACATCAAAAAGCTCATTTTGCTGAATATGCCGTATATCCTGCTGGGGCTGTTTGCTACCAATTTTGGAGAGGCATGGCGAATGGCACAAGGGGCGGATGCTTCAGAAAAGTTTCTTTCGCTGGTTGCAGTTCTGCCTGGGGCGCTGGAAAGTTTCTGGCCAAGCCTGCATCCATTGGACTTGTTGGTAGGGCTGTGCTGCGGTGTTGGTCTGAGGCTGGCGGTGTATCTTAAAAGCAAGAACGCCAAGAAATATCGACATGGTTTGGAATATGGTTCGGCCCGCTGGGGAACCCGTGAGGATATTGCACCTTACGTTGATCCTGTATTTCAGAACAATGTGATTCTGACGAAAACGGAGAGCCTGACCATGAGCAGCCGCCCCAAGGACCCCAAGACTGCCAGAAACAAAAATGTTCTGGTCATTGGTGGCTCTGGTTCCGGTAAGACCCGATTCTGGCTGAAACCCAACCTGATGCAGATGCACAGTTCCTATGTGGTCACAGACCCGAAGGGAACCATTTTGGTCGAGTGCGGAAAAATGCTCCAAAGGGGTGCGCCCAAGCTGGGGAAGGACGGAAAGCCCATGAAGGATAAGCATGGCAAGGTCATTTATGAGCCGTACCGAATCAAGGTCCTAAATACCATCAACTTCAAGAAGTCCATGCACTATAACCCTTTCGCCTATATCCATAGCGAAAAGGACATCTTGAAGCTGGTAACAACGCTGATTGCCAATACCAAAGGCGAAGGCAAGGCCGGAGACGATTTCTGGGTCAAGGCGGAAACATTGCTGTATTGTGCGTTGATTGGATATATCCACTATGAAGCTCCGGTGGAGGAGCAAAACTTCTCCACCCTCATCGAGTTCATCAACGCCATGGAAGTCCGGGAGGATGACGAGGAGTTCAAAAACCCCGTTGACCTGATGTTTGATGCGCTGGAGGCGGAAAAGCCCAACCATTTTGCGGTCCGGCAGTACAAGAAGTACAAGCTGGCCGCCGGTAAGACCGCCAAGAGTATCCTGATTTCCTGCGGTGCGCGACTTGCCGTGTTCGACATCGCAGAGCTGCGCGAGGTTACATCCTACGATGAGTTGGAACTGGATACGCTGGGAGACAGAAAAACGGCTCTGTTCCTCATTATGAGTGATACGGATGACAGTTTTAACTTTCTCATTTCCATGTGCTATACCCAGTTATTCAACCTGCTTTGTGAAAAGGCCGACGATGTGTATGGCGGCAGGCTTCCGGTTCATGTGCGCTGCCTTATCGACGAGTGCGCCAACATCGGCCAGATTCCCAAACTGGAAAAGCTGGTGGCCACCATCCGAAGCCGTGAAATCTCTGCCTGTCTGGTGTTGCAGGCACAGAGCCAGCTCAAGGCAATTTACAAAGATAATGCCGATACCATCATCGGCAATATGGATACTTCCATCTTCCTGGGCGGTAAAGAGCCGACTACCCTCAAAGAGCTGGCTGCCGTGCTGGGTAAGGAAACCATCGACACCTACAACACCGGAGAGAGCCGTGGGCGGGAAACCTCCCATTCACTCAACTATCAAAAATTGGGGAAAGAGCTGATGAGCCAGGATGAGCTTGCTGTTATGGATGGCGGCAAGTGTATCCTCCAGCTGCGCGGTGTGCGTCCTTTCCTTTCGGATAAGTACGACATCACCAAGCACCCCAATTTCAAGTACACAGCTGATGCAGACAAGCGAAATACCTTTGATATTGAAGCATTTTTGTCTGCCAGACTAAAACTCAAGCCTGATGAGGTCTGCGATGTATATGAAGTAGACACGGAGGGCGTGTAATACGGTTCCGCTGAGAAAGGAGTGATCGTATCTATTTGCCGCAACTGCCTCTGTTGAGGCCATTGGCGTACAAAGCGGGCAATCATCAACAAAATAATGAAAAAGGAGGACAGCCGGAATCAGGCTCTCATATATCGAGGGCAGATTGTTCCGGCTTTTGTATGCCTATGAAACATGACAAACCTATTTTTTAATCAGATTCCGGCTAACAAACTATATGGCATTTTTTGAACAGGCAATTACCGTTCTTCAGACTCTCGTTATCGCTCTGGGCGCTGGTCTTGGTATCTGGGGTGTCATCAACCTGTTGGAAGGTTACGGCAACGACAACCCTGGCGCAAAATCTCAGGGCATGAAGCAGCTCATGGCCGGTGCTGGTGTAGCCGTTGTTGGTATGGTTCTTGTACCTCTGCTCTCCGGGCTGTTCTCTGTCTAAGCGTTCCTGCATGAAATCCTTGCCGCTCCCGCAGCTCTGCGGGGGCGGCGGAAAGGAGGTTGACACCGTATGGATTTCTTACTTGAAGCCCTGACGAATTGGCTGAAAGAAATGCTGGTGGGCGGTATTATGAGCAACCTTTCGGGGATGTTTGACAGTGTAAACCAACAGGTCGCGGATATATCCGTACAGGTAGGACAGACCCCACAGGGATGGAATGGCAGTATTTTCAATATGATTGAGAATCTGTCAAACTCCATCATGGTGCCGATTGCAGGTGTGATCCTGGCTATCGTGATGACCGTAGACCTGATTCAGATGATTGCAGACAAGAACAACCTGCATGATGTGGATACCTGGATGATTTTCAAGTGGGTGTTCAAATCAGCTGCCGCCATCCTCATTGTCACAAACACATGGAATATCGTGATGGGCGTCTTTGATATGGCGCAGAGCGTGGTGGCGCAGGCGGCAGGGATTATCAATTCGGATGCGTCCATTGATATTTCCTCAGTTATGACCGATCTGGAACCGAGGCTGATGGAAATGGATTTGGGACCGCTGTTCGGACTGTGGTTCCAATCCCTCTTTATTGGCATTACCATGTGGGCGTTGTATATCTGTATCTTTATCGTTATTTATGGCCGTATGATCGAGATCTACCTTGTAACTTCGGTGGCTCCCGTTCCAATGGCTGCAATGATGGGCAAGGAATGGGGCGGTATGGGACAGAATTACCTCCGATCCCTGCTGGCACTGGGCTTTCAGGCGTTTCTCATTATCGTCTGCGTGGCAATTTATGCTGTGCTGGTGCAGAACATCGCTATGGAAGATGACATCATCATGGCAATCTGGAGCTGCGTGGGCTACACTGTACTGCTATGTTTTACGCTGTTCAAAACCGGCAGTCTCGCCAAATCAGTCTTTCAGGCACACTAAAACGGAAGGAGGTTTCCACATTGGCTTATGTACCCGTACCCAAGGACTTAACAAAAGTCAAAACAAAGGTCATGTTCAATCTGACCAAGAGGCAGCTTATCTGCTTTACGGGCGGAGCGCTTATTGGCGTACCGCTTTTCTTTTTGCTCAGAAAACCTACCGGAAACAGTGTAGCGGCTATGTGTATGATGCTGGTTATGTTGCCCTTCTTTATGCTGGCTATGTACGAAAAGCATGGACAGCCCCTGGAAAAGATCGTGGGCAACATTCTCAAAGTAGCTGTGATCCGTCCCAAGCAGCGACCTTACCAGACCAACAACTTTTATGCCGTATTAAAGCGGCAGGAAATGCTCGATAAGGAGGTGTATGACATTGTTCACCGCAATAAAAAAATGGCTGCATCGGATGTTCGGAAAAACCGAGGAAAAAACTGTGCAGCCGGTAAAGACAAAGAAAAAGCTGTCCCGCGCCGATAAGAAGCAGATCGAAGCGGCCATTGCCCGCGCTAACCGCACGGACAAAAAAGGAAAATCTGCGCAGGACAGTATCCCTTATGAACGGATGTGGCCGGACGGAATCTGCCGCGTATCGGACAGCCACTACACAAAGACCATCCAGTTTCAGGACATCAACTATCAGCTCTCCCAAAACGAAGATAAGACGGCAATCTTTGAGGGGTGGTGTGATTTCCTCAATTATTTTGACAGCTCGATTCATTTCCAGCTGTCTTTTTTGAACCTTGCGGCATCGGAGGAGACCTTTGCTAACTCCATTTCCATTCCGCCCCAGAGGGACGCCTTTGACAGTATCCGCGAGGAATACACCACAATGCTGCAAAATCAGCTGGCCAGAGGTAACAACGGTCTCATCAAGACCAAATACCTGACCTTTGGTATCGACGCGGACAGCATCAAAGCCGCCAAGCCCCGTCTGGAGCGTATTGAGACCGATATACTTAATAACTTCAAGCGTCTTGGTGTAGCTGCCAGAACGCTGGACGGTAAAGAAAGGCTTTTTCAGCTTCATGCGGTATTCCACATGGATGAACAACTCCCGTTTCAGTTTGAATGGGACTGGCTGGCTCTTTCCGGTCTGTCCACAAAGGATTTTATTGCACCAAGCTCCTTTGAGTTCCGCACCGGCAAGCAGTTCCGTATGGGTAAGAAATACGGAGCTGTTTCTTTTTTGCAGATCCTCGCACCGGAACTGAATGACCGTCTGCTGGCTGATTTTTTGGATATGGAAAGTTCGCTCATTGTGAGTATGCACATTCAGTCGGTGGATCAGGTGAAAGCCATCAAAACGGTAAAGCGCAAGATTACCGACCTGGACCGCAGTAAGATCGAAGAACAGAAAAAAGCAGTCCGTGCCGGATACGACATGGACATCATTCCATCTGACCTTGCTACCTACGGCAGTGAAGCGAAAAAACTCTTGCAGGATTTGCAGAGCCGCAACGAGAGAATGTTCCTTTTGACCTTTCTGGTGCTGAACACAGCGGACAATCCCCGTCAGCTTGGCAACAACATCTTTCAGGCAGGCTCTATTGCCCAGAAGTATAACTGTCAGCTGACCAGGCTGGACTTCCAGCAGGAAGAAGGGCTGATGAGCTGTCTGCCTCTGGGTCTCAATCAGGTTGAGATTCAGCGAGGACTGACCACCAGTTCCACAGCTATCTTTGTGCCCTTCACTACGCAGGAACTGTTCCAGAACGGGAAAGAAGCTCTGTACTATGGCATCAATGCTCTGTCCAACAACCTCATCATGGTGGACAGAAAGCTGCTGAAAAACCCCAACGGCCTGATTCTGGGTACGCCGGGTTCCGGTAAGTCCTTCAGCGCAAAACGAGAAATTGCCAACTGTTTTTTGCTTACCAGCGATGATGTCATTATCTGTGACCCGGAAGCGGAGTACGCACCTCTTGTTGAGCGTCTGCATGGGCAGGTCATCAAGATCTCACCTACTTCAACCAACTATATCAATCCGATGGATCTGAATCTGGACTATTCGGATGATGAAAGCCCGCTGTCACTCAAGTCTGACTTTATCCTCAGCTTGTGTGAGCTGATCGTGGGCGGTAAGGAGGGCTTGCAGCCGGTGCAGAAAACCATTATTGACCGTTGTGTACGGTTGGTTTACAACGAATATCTCAATGACCCAAAGCCGGAGAATATGCCGATTTTGGAGGACCTTTATAACCTGTTGCGGGAGCAGGAAGAAAAAGAAGCTCAGTACATTGCAACGGCATTGGAAATCTATGTAACGGGTTCGTTGAATGTGTTCAATCATCAGAGCAATGTGGACATTGATAACCGGATTGTCTGCTATGACATCAAGGAACTGGGCAAGCAGCTTAAAAAAATCGGTATGCTGGTGGTTCAGGATCAGGTATGGAACCGTGTTACCATCAACCGTGCCGCGCACAAGTCCACCCGCTACTACATCGACGAGATGCACCTGCTTTTGAAGGAGGAGCAGACCGCCGCCTATACGGTGGAAATCTGGAAGCGATTCAGAAAATGGGGCGGTATTCCGACAGGTATCACCCAGAATGTCAAAGACCTTTTGAGCAGCCGCGAGGTGGAAAATATCTTTGAAAATTCCGACTTCGTGTATATGCTTAACCAGGCAGGCGGAGACCGTCAGATTTTGGCGAAGCAACTGGGGATTTCCACACACCAATTATCTTATGTGACCCACTCCGGTGAGGGCGAGGGCTTGCTGTTTTATGGCTCTACAATCCTGCCTTTCGTGGATCACTTCCCGAAGAATACCGAGCTTTACCGCATTATGACCACCAAACCCCAGGAACTGAAAAAGAAGGAGGATGAATGATGATGAACCCCAACATTTTGAATAAAAATCCGCTGATGTTTTTTGACAGGGCGGTAAATGCCCAGCGCAGCCAGCTGCTTACAGTCATGGCCGATGCGGTAAGTGAGTGCCGCACGGCGGCAGATCAGGCAGCCGAACTGAATGAGACCGGTCAGGTGGGGCTTCTTCGTCTGGCAGAGGTCTGGAGCGCCATTCGTGCTAAAGAAGGTATGGGCGGCCTGATTCTGGAAGGAACAGAGGCGAAGATCCTGTCCGATGTGGTGGCACAGTTTTATGCCTACCTGTCCGGCTGTATGTTCAACGATCCTGTGGGAATGGCCATTTATGCAGAGCTGCACTACATGATGTCCTCCCTCATGCTGGGAGAATGGTTTGAATAAGGAACCGCGTCTGCGCTTTACTGATGAGGAACGATCTGACCCTGCACTGGAAAAGCCGATCCGTAAAGCGGAGAAAGCTGCGGCCAGAGCAGATAAGGCGCAGGCCAATATCCCAAAGAAAAAGGTCAGGCAGACGGTCATTGACCCGGATACCGGAAAAAAGGCCTCGAAGCTGACCTTTGAGGACAAGAAAAAGCCACCTTCCAAAGTTTCTCAAGGAGTCAGGGAAGCTCCCGTCCATCTGGTTGCGGGCAAGCTCCACAAAGAGATCCGGGAAACAGAGCAGGACAATGTGGGTGTAGAAAGCGCCCACAAGTCCGAGGAGGCGGTGGAGACCGGCGCTTATCTGGTGCGGGAGGGCTATCGCAGCCACAAGCTGAAGCCGTACCGCAAAGCAGCACAGGCAGAGCGCCAACTGGAAAAGGCAAATGTAAATGTTCTGTACCAGAAATCTTTGCAGGAAAATCCCCAGTTTGCCAGCAATCCGCTTTCCCGCTGGCAGCAAAAGCAGGCCATCAAAAGGCAGTATGCCGCCGCCAAACACGCCGGTCAGACTGCCGGAAATACCGCCCAGGCTGCATCCAAAACCGGAAAAGCCGCAAGGACGGTAAAAGAAAAGGCACAGCAGGCAGGGGCGTTCGTCATGCGCCACAAGAAGGGTTTCCTGATGGCAGGGGTTTTGTTCCTCATTACCTGTATGCTGATGAATACCATGTCCTCCTGCTCCATGATGGCGCAGAGCATCGGTTCCGTTCTCTCCGGCACCACTTATCCGTCGGATGACCCGGAAATGCTGGCAGTGGAAGCAGATTATGCAGCCAGAGAAGTCCAGTTGCAGGAGGAAATCGACAACATTGAAAGCAGCCACCCAGGGTATGACGAGTATCGCTATGACCTTGGTATGATCGGCCATGACCCTCATGAGCTGGCAGCATTTCTGTCTGCCGTCTTGCAAGGTTACACCCAGCAGAGCGCTCAGGCAGAGCTGGCGCGTGTGTTTGCAGCACAGTATCAGCTGACGCTTACTGAGGAAGTGGAGATTCGCTACCGCACGGAGACCTCCACCGACCCGGAGACCGGCGAGACCACCTCAGAAGAAGTCCCCTATGAGTATTACATTTTGAATGTGAAACTCACCAGCAAGCCCATTTCCGCTGTGGCGTCGGAGATTCTGACCCCGGAGCAGATGGAAATGTATCAGGTCTATCGACAGACCATGGGCAATAAGCCGTTGTTGTTTGGCGGCGGTTCCCCTGATACCAGCGGCTCGGAAGATCTGTCCGGTGTGCAGTTCATTAACGGTACCCGCCCCGGCAATCCTCAGCTGGTGGAACTGGCCAAGCGTCAGGTGGGCAATGTGGGCGGCTATCCTTATTGGAGCTGGTATGGCTTTGACAGCCGCGTGGAGTGGTGCGCCTGCTTTGTATCCTGGTGTTATAACCAGGCTGGAAAAAGTGAACCGCGCTTTGCAGGCTGTGAGTGGCAGGGCGTTCCGTGGTTCCAGTCTCATGGACAATGGGGTGCAAGAGGCTATAACAATCTGGCTCCCGGAGATGCAATTTTCTTTGATTGGGATTTGGATGGGACAGCAGACCATGTGGGTATCGTGATCGGTACGGATGGCAGCCGTGTTTATACCGTGGAGGGAAATTCCGGCGATGCCTGCAAGATCAAAAGTTATGACCTGAATTATCAAAGTATTAAGGGCTACGGCCTGATGAACTGGTAACAGACTTTGTGGAAAGGAGTGAACGGTTATGGCAAAAAACAAAATTGAACGTATCGACCAGGAAATTGAGAAAACCCGTGAGAAGATTGCGGAATATCAGGAAAAGCTCAAGACCCTGGAAGCACAGAAAACGGAGGCAGAGAATCTGGAAATCGTTCAGATGGTTCGTGCGTTACGCATGACTCCAGCACAGCTGAACGCTATGCTTTCCGGTGGAATGAACCACGGCAGAGATACAGCACTGTCGGAATCAAATAATCAGGAGGTTACCGCTTATGAAGAATAAAAGAATTTGCAAAACACTTTCCGCCCTTTGCCTGACAATGGTTGTGGCATTTGGCTTTACGATCCCTGCTTTCGCACAGGGGTCAGAACAGGCTCTGGCGGCACCGGCAGAGGATTCTACCAATGACAGCAATGTGATTGTGGAAGAAACAGAACCGGCACCGGCACTTACACCAGATGGCAATGCCGCTCTGGTGGATGATTTTGGTGGCAATAAGCAGCTCATTACCGTTACCACCAAGGCTGGCAACTATTTTTACATTTTGATCGACAGGGCGAATGAGGATAAAAAGACTGCTGTTCACTTTCTGAACCAGGTGGATGAAGCGGATTTGATGGCACTGATGGAAGATGAAAATGTCAAAGAGGAGCCGGCTGCTGTGTGTAGCTGTTCAACAAAATGTGAAGCAGGGGCAGTCAATACGGCCTGCCCGGTCTGCGCAACTGATAAGAGTAAATGTACGGGCAAAGCACCGGAACCTCCGGCAGAAACATCGGAGCCGGAAAAAGAGAAGCCTGCCGGATTGAACCCGGCTGCGATAGTCCTTTTGCTGGCTCTGCTTGGTGGCGGTGGCGTATTTGCCTACTTGAAGCTCGTTAAGAACAAGCCTAAGACCAAGGGCAATGACAGTCTGGACGATTATGATTATGGCGAGGAGGATTCCGAGGAATGGGAAACCGAGGATGAGGAGTCGGACGAGCCGGACGCTGACGGGGGCAGCACAGAAGAAGATGATGAGGACAGTGTGAAATGACCCGTTTCACAGACAGTCCCTATGAACGCATGATGACACGCAGGCCGGAGGGCGGGAAGGAAACTTCCCGTCCTCCTTCTTTACCCCACAGCCACCCCTGCTATGGTTGCGGGAATTATGGAAGACCCTGCGTAGGTATCTGTCACCGGGAAATGTCCCGATGGCTCAAAGAGAGGAGGAACCATCATGGCTCAACATAAATTGGTAATTGCCGAAAAACCATCGGTTGCCCAGAGTTTGGCGGCGGTGATCGGTGCAACCGTCCGTAAGGACGGGTATCTGGAGGGCAACGGCTGGCGTGTCAGCTGGTGCGTGGGCCACCTGGCCGGTCTTGCGGATGCAGACAGCTATGACCCAAAGTATGCCAAGTGGCGATATGATGACCTGCCTATTTTGCCGGAGTATTGGCAGATGGTGGTGGGAAAGGATAAGAAAAAGCAGTTTGATATTCTCAAAAAGCTGATGAATGCCCCGGATGTTTCGGAGGTGGTAAATGCCTGCGATGCCGGACGCGAGGGCGAGTTGATCTTCCGTAGCGTCTATGAGCTGGCAGGTTGCAAGAAGCCGATGAAAAGGCTCTGGATTTCTTCGATGGAGGACTCTGCCATAAGGGAAGGCTTTGCAAACCTGCGCCCCGGTGCGGATTATGACGGACTTCGGGATGCTGCCCTCTGCCGTGCCAAGGCCGACTGGCTGGTGGGGATCAATGCGACAAGGCTTTTTT
Organism: Ruminococcus intestinalis; assembly: GCF_014288065.1. Classification (NCBI taxonomy): domain Bacteria; kingdom Bacillati; phylum Bacillota; class Clostridia; order Eubacteriales; family Oscillospiraceae; genus Ruminococcus; species Ruminococcus intestinalis. Next base: position 260,742 of record NZ_JACOPS010000002.1, read on the forward strand.
CCGTGCTGTATCACCGAACCCTCAACATCGGGCGCGTGATGTCCCCGACGCTGGCGCTTATTGTTCAGCGAGAAGCTGAGATCGACACCTTTCAGCCGATTCCCTTTTATACCGTGGCGCTGGAGCTGCCCGGTCTTACCGTATCCGGGGAGCGCATGGCGGATAAGGTTGCTGCTGAGCAGCTGAAAGAAGCCTGTCAGGGTGCAAATGTCACAATCAAAAAGGTGGAGCGCAAGGAAAAGTCCGAAAAGCCGCCTGCCCTCTATGACCTGACTACCCTGCAAAGAGATGCCAACCGTCTGCTTGGATTTACGGCCCAGCAGACCCTGGACTATCTGCAAAGCCTGTATGAAAAGAAGCTCTGCACCTATCCCCGTACTGACAGCCGCTATCTGACCGGTGATATGGCAGACAGCCTGCCGGTGCTGGTGAATCTGGTTGCCTATGCTATGCCGTTTCGGAAAGAGATCGCCATTTCCTGTGATGCCGGTGCGGTCATCAACGATAAGAAAGTAACCGACCACCACGCAGTAATTCCCACCCGAAATCTCAAGGATGCAGACCTTTCTGCCCTTCCTGCGGGAGAAAAAGCAGTGCTGGAGCTGGTGGCCCTGCGCCTGCTGTGCGCCGTAGCCCAGCCCTATATCTATTCGGAAACCGTTGTGATTGCAACGTGTGCCGGTGGGGAGTTTACCGCCAAAGGAAAAACGGTGAAGTATCCCGGATGGAAAGCACTGGAGGACGCTTACCGTGCAAAAACGAAGGATGCAGAGCCAAAAAAAGAGGGTGCAGAAAAAGCCCTGCCGGAGCTGACTGAAGGACAGACCCTTTCGGTTGCTGCGGCAATCGTCAAAGAAGGCAAAAGCAGTCCGCCTCAGCACTTTACGGAGGACACCCTATTGTCCGCGATGGAGACTGCCGGAAAAGAGGATATGCCGGAGGATGCCGAGCGAAAAGGTCTGGGGACACCGGCCACCCGTGCCGGTATTTTGGAAAAGCTGGTATCTGCCGGTTTTCTGGAACGAAAAAAGAGCAGGAAAACGGTGCAGCTTCTCCCTTCCCACGATGCAGTTTCCCTGATTACCGTTCTGCCGGAACAGCTGCAATCTCCGCTTTTGACTGCCGAGTGGGAGTACCGCCTGGGGGAAATCGAGCACGGGCAGCTTGCCCCGGAGGAGTTCCTGGACGGGATCAGCACCATGCTGAAAGATCTGGTGGGAACTTATCAGGTCATCAAAGGAACTGAGTACCTGTTCACTCCGCCCCGTGAGGTGGTGGGCAAATGCCCTCGCTGCGGCGGTGAAGTTGCAGAACTGCAAAAAGGCTTCTTCTGTCAGAATGATTCTTGCAAATTTGCAATCTGGAAAAATAACAAATGGTGGGCTGCCAAGAAAAAACAGCCGACCAAGGCTGTGGTGTCTGCACTGCTGAACGATGGCCGTGTCCGTGTGACGGGGCTATATTCGGAGAAAACCGGCAAGACCTACGATGCCGCTGTGGTTTTGGAGGATGATGGACAGTACGCCAACTTCAAGCTGGAATTTGACCAGCGGAAAGGAGGCAGCCGATGAAGCTCTCTTTAGTGGAACGGGAAACCATTCTCCTCTATAACCAGGCAGAACCAATGGCTGAGGTCTATACCCACGATCCCCGTCTGATGGAGAAGCTGGAACTGCTGGCAAAAAAGCACCCCGACCAGATCACCCGAAAGGACGCCCATAACTTTACCGTCCCCAAGCGGTGTGTATCAGTCCGGGAGCCATATAGTGCAGAACGCCGCAAAGCTGCCAGTGAGCGTGCGAAAGCCGCCGGATACCAGCCCCCTGTGAGAAAGTCTGGCAGTTAAAGGCACATGGCAGAGAATGTATTTGAAGCAGTCAAGCAATCGGTCAGCACCAGAGATGCGGCAGCGTTTTATGGGATCGAGGTCAAACGAAATGGCATGGCCTGCTGTCCCTTTCACGATGATAAGAACCCCAGCATGAAGGTAGACCAGCGGTTCCACTGCTTTGGCTGCGGTGAAGATGGGGATGTGATCGACTTTACCGCAAAGCTCTTTGACCTCTCCCCAAAAGAAGCGGCGGAGAAACTGGCACAGGACTTTGGCCTGATCTATGACAGTCAGGCCCCTCCCCGCAGGAGGTATGTCCGGCAGAAAACAGAGGCACAAAAGTTTCGGGAGGACCGGCAGCGGTGTTATCGCGTACTGTCCGATTACTACTATCTGCTGAAAAAATGGGAGGCCGACAATTCTCCCCGGACACCGGAGGAAGAACCGCACCCCCGCTTTGTGGAAGCAATCCAGAAGAAAACCTATGTGGAGTACCTGCTGGACCTTTTTCTTTATGAAAGTGAAGAAGAACAAAAGGAATGGATTGCAGAACACACAGCAGAAATCACACACTTGGAAAGGAGATTGAAAATCATGGCTGAGAATAAACCCACCAACCGAGAACGGCTAAGGGAAATCACAGATGGCATCGAGCAGGGGATCAAGGAACTGTTTGAGAGTGAAAAGTATATGCGCTATCTGTCCGTCATGTCCCGCTTCCACCGCTATTCGGTAAACAACACCATGCTCATCTATATGCAGAAGCCGGACGCTACATTGGTAGCCGGATACAATAAGTGGAAAGACCAGTTTGAGCGTCATGTAAAAAAGGGCGAGCATGGCATTACCATCATCGCTCCCACACCGTATAAGAAGAAAATCGAGGAGCAGAAGCTGGACCCAGATACCAAGGCTCCGATTCTGGATAAAGACGGAAAGATCGTCACAGAGGAAAAAGAAATCGAGATTCCCATGTTTCGCCCTGTCAAGGTCTTTGATGTGAGTCAGACCGACGGGAAACCTTTGCCGGAGCTTGCTTCCTCCCTTTCCGGCAATGTGCCAAATTATGAGGCATTCATGGAGGCCCTGCGCCGCAGCGCACCGGTGCCGATTACTTTTGAAGCAATGGCCGCCGATACGGACGGCTATTTTTCTGCCGATCATCAGAAAATTGCCATTCGTCAGGGCATGAGCGAGGTGCAGACGGTTTCGGCCACGGTTCACGAGATTGCTCACAGCAAGCTCCACAATCAGAAAAAGATCCAGATTGCCAATGACGAGCAATATCAGGAGATCGAGCTGTTTGATAAACTTGGTCTGTTCTCCAACGGACGGATTACTCGCGATAATCTGCCAGAGGGCGTTTATTGCTATGACCTGCGCGGTTCTGACTACGATCCTGGAGATCCGGTCTGTGTGGAAGAACGAGTGGTTGTAAACCATGCAGGCTCCGTTCTGCTGACAGAGCCGTTGGAACTGACGGAAGATGGACGCTTGATGCTGACCGAGGAAAAAGGGCTGAATTTTACCGGTGGCTTTTCTACCCTCTCCCAGTTTTTGCAGAAACAGAGGAAAGATCGTCACACGGAAGAAGTGGAGGCTGAAAGCATCTCCTATGCGGTCTGCAAGTATTTTGGCATCGAGACTGGAGAAAACAGCTTTGGCTATATTGCCAGTTGGAGTCAGGGCAAGGAACTGAAAGAACTGAGAGCCAGTTTGGAGACCATCAACAAAACCTCCGGCACTTTGATCTCCGACATTGAGCGCCACTATAAGGAAATCTGCAAAGAGCGCGGAATCGACCCTCATGCAAAGGTAGAGCCGGAAACCGCCCCGATAGAGCAGCCAGCAGATGCCATTAAGGTATCTGATAGGCTGCCGACCGGCGATCTGACCTACTATGTAGCAGAGTGCATGGAATTTCCAAACCTCGGAGAATACCACGATAACCTGTCTTTGGAGGAAGCTGTCCGCATTTATCAGGAGATTCCAGCAGAGCGAATGAACGGGATCAAGGGCATTGGTTTTGAGCTGAAAGACGGAAGCGACTATGAAGGACCTTTTCCGATTTTGACCGGCCAGACCATTGACCTGGACACCATCCAGGCAATCGACTATTACCGTGATAATCCTCTGGTGCAAAAAGCGGTAAAGGAACTGGCTGCGGCAATGCCGGAAATGGAAGTGCTGGGGGCGGATGCCAACCAGCAGGAGGCTTTGTTTCTGATTGACGATGCCACCTATCTTCATATCCAGTCCTGTGACAGCGGCTGGGACTATACCCTTTACGATGCCGCGTCCATGAAAGAGTTGGATGGTGGTCAGCTGGATATGCCGGAGATTTCCCGCATGAAGGCAGTTCTCCAGATTTGTGATGACAACGATTTGGGCAGAGACTCGGTAAAATACGCACCGTTGTCCATGATTGAGACCTTGCAGGAAGCTGCCTACCAGCAGATGCAGGCAGAGGCCAGTCAGATGGCTGCTTCTTCTCAGCTGCCGGAAGCACAAGAGCAGGCGCTGGATGAATACCCTATGCCTGATGAGCAGGTATCCACACCGGATATGCAGGAATACGGCTACTTCTATGATGGGATGCTCCCTGTCACCAGAGAACGGGCGCTGGAACTGGATGCCGCTGGTTTGACCGTCTATGTGCTGCATGAGGACAATACGGAGAGCATGGTGTTTGACCCGCAGGAAATCATGGATCATGGCGGTCTTTTTGGCGTGGACCGTGAGGAATGGGAGAAAAGCCCTCAGTTCCACGAAAAGGTCATGGAGCGTCAGGAACATCAGCAGGAACGCGAACAGGCATTTCTATCCCAGAACAGAGATTGCTTTGCTATCTATCAGGTGAGCCGTGACGATCCGCAGAATGTGCGCTTTATGAATCTGGATTGGTTAAAGTCCCATGACATTTCCATAGACCGCAGCAATTATGACCTCATTTACACAGCTCCGCTGAGGGAGTCTGGCACGGTACCGGAGCAGCTGGAAAAACTATATGAGCAGTTTAATCTGCAAAAGCCGGCGGATTTTCACAGTCCTTCTATGAGTGTCAGTGACATCGTTGCGATCAAGCAGGATGGTAAGGTATCCTGTCATTACTGTGACAGTGTTGGTTTTACCCAGATCCCCGGATTCCTGCCGGAAAATCCGCTGAAAAATGCGGAGATGGCCGTGGAGGACGATTACGGCATGATCGACGGTATCATCAACAATGGCGCAAAAGAGCCTACGGTGGCAGAGCTGGAACAGCAGGCCCGCAACGGTCAGCCCATTTCCCTCATGGATTTGGCTGCCGCTGCCCATCGGGAGGAACGGGAAAAGAAAAAGTCCGTCATGGAGCAGCTGAAAAGCCAGCCCAAGGCAGAACACAAAAAGATAGCTCCAAAAAAGAGTGCGGAAAGGGAGATTTGATATGGGAAACTTTACTTTTGAGGAAATGAACCTGATGTGCATTTACAATACCGGCAGCCGCACCGGACTGATCGACAGCCTGCGTGATATGCGCGGCGAGCTGGCCCCGGAGGAAACCGAGCTGCGGGAGTTGACAGACAGCGCACTGGGCAAGCTCCAGGCCATGAGTGATGCCGAGTTTGCCGAGCTGGAGTTGTATCCGGATTTTGACCAGTAAACACCATAATCGCAGGGATGGGGTGGCAATATGCCACCCCACCTTTTTACCCCAAAACTGAAAGGAGGACAGAACACTATGCCAACCAAAGCTGAACTATATGCACAGATGGCGGACAAAGTGGCAACACAGCTCACGGGGAGCTGGCAGGAATGGGCAGGGTTTCTCACTACTGCTTCCCGCCTTTACAAGTACCCGTTCCATGAGCAGCTGATGATCTATGCCCAGCGACCGGACGCCACCGCCTGTGCGGAGTACGATTTGTGGAATGAAAAGATGGGCCGTTATGTAAGGCGCGGTTCCAAGGGAATCGCTCTGGTGGATGATTCCGGGGACAGACCTCGCCTGCGTTATGTCTTTGACATTTCCGACACCGGAACCCGTGAACATTCCCGCACTCCCTGGCTGTGGCAGTTGGAGGAGCGCTATCTGGATTCCGTGCAGGCCATGCTGGAGCGCACCTATGATGTTTCCGGTGAGGATCTTGCCGGACAGCTCACTGAGGTAGCCGGAAAACTGGCTGAGGAATACTGGACGGAGCATCAGCAGGACTTCTTCTATATCGTTGACGGTTCCTTTTTGGAGGAATATGATGAGTTTAACATCGGAGTACAGTTCAAGGCAGCAGCCACCGTCAGTATCACTTACGCTTTGATGTCCCGCTGTGGACTGGAGCCGGAACGCTACTTCGACCACGAAGATTTCATGGCGATCTTTGATTTCAATACTCCGGCAACCATCGGAGCGCTGGGAACAGCGGTCAGCCAGATCAACCAGCAGGTGCTGCGGCAGATCGGCGTTACCGTCCGAAATGCAGAGCGCGAAGCCAACCAAGAAAGGAGCAAACAAGATGAACAATACCATGACCTATATCCAGAACGGAGACTATCTGATTCCCGACCTGAAGCTGAGCCAGCAGCCGGAGAAAACCCTGGGCAAGTACGGCAGGATGAGGAAAACCTACCTGAAGGAACACCGTCCCATCCTCTACAACCAGATGTTGCTGAGCGAGAAGCTGTACCCGCACCTTCTGGAGATCGACGAGACCGCCCAGAGCAGACTGGAGCAGATGATGCCCCAGCTGGCGAAGGAAGCGGGAGCCACCGAGGAACTGAAAGCCAGCGATCCCATGAAGTGGGTGGGGCTGATGAACACCTGCAAAGCCCAGGCCGAGGAAATCCTGATGGCGGAGCTTATCAACAGCTGACTCTAAACCTGTTCCTCTCCGAAGCGGAACAGATCCAATCCATAGATGAAGCAGAGAATGTAGCGCATACATCCTCTGCTTTTTCTTTTGCCCAAAATGACATCGACCATGTGCTGCGTTTGGGCGGCAATACAGACCGTCAAAGGGAGCGTGTGGTTGCAGCATTTGAAAAGCAGAAAACCACCGCTGAGATTGCCGAGATACTGAAAACGCTGTACCACGGCGGCAATGGCCTTGGCAGTGTGAGCGCATGGTATGCCGAGGATGGTATCCATCTTTCCCACGGGAAGTCTGTCCGTTATGACAGGTCTGCCCAGGTCATTTCCTGGGAGAGCGCCGCAGAGCGTATCGGGGAGCTTTTGGAGAGCGGCCAGTTTGCCTCCAATGTGGAGCTTGCTGAAGCGGCAGGCTATGAACGATCCCTCCTTGCAGAAAAGCTCTGGTATCTGTATCACGATCTCAGTGAGGGTGCCAGAGAAGCCGGATATTTGTCCTGCCTGTCAGAGATCAAAGGCAATGGTTTCCCGGAGGAGACCCGCCGCCTGACGGAGCAGCTGAGTGACCCGGCTTTCCGCCAGACACTCAAGGAAGAATACGCCGCCTTCTGGACTGCCTATCAGCAGGACCGTGACCTGTTGCGTTTTCGCTATCATAGACCGAGGGAGATCTGGGAGAACCTGAAGGACCTTGACCTGCCCCGCAGGACCTTTTCTTCAGAGCTTTCCCAAGTGCCAACCGTCCAGCACTTCATTACCGAGGATGAGATCGACGCCGCTATGACCGGCGGCAGCAGTTTCGCCGGAGGAAAAGGCCGTATCTATGCGTTCTTCATGGCAAACCATACGGATAAGGAGAAAGTGAGATTTCTCAAAGACGAGTATGGCATTGGCGGACGCTCTCATGCCCTGTCCGGCGCAACACACAGCGGCGAAGATCACGATGGGAAAGGACTGCACTATAAAAAGCAGGACTGCCCGGATGTTCACTTGAACTGGGAAAAGGTTGCCAAGCGCATTACCTCACTTGTCCAGAAAGACCGCTATCTTACCGAACAGGAACAGGCGCAGTATGACAAAATCCAGGCTGAAAAGGAACTGGCAGAAGAAGATGCCATTCAAGCACAGCAGCCGGAGGTGGAGAAAGAAACGCCAAAGCCTACCCTTGGGGAGCAGTTTGAGCAGTATAAGCCTGTGGTGACTGCCACCATTTCCGAGGATACCGCATATCGCAATGCCTGCGGTCATTCTGACCGTGAAAATGCTGTCATCGAGGGTAATGCCGCTGTGCGCCGTGCAGTCCTTGGTTCTAAGGATATGGAGCTGATCCGACTCTATTCGGATGTGCCGGAGTTCCGCCAGCGTTTACACCGGGAAGTGATCGACGAGACCTATCCAAAGCTCCATGAGCTTCTGCGCCCTCTTTCTCAGGAAGATATTGATACTGCCCTTTGTGCATGGAACGGCAATATCGAGAGTAAACACGCTGTTGTCCGCTATATGAAAGACCATGCAAGAGAAAAAGATACCGCCGCATGGCTGGCTCAGGAATACGGCGGCAGTAACAGCAACAGCCTGTTCGTTGTCCGTGCCGGCAGCCCGGAGGAAACGCAGCTGCCCTGGCCGAAGGTACAGCGCCGGATTGCCCAGCTCATTCAGGAGGACCGGTTCTATACCGAAGAAGAACAGGACCGTTTTGACGACATCGACCCCATCGCCATCCGGGAAGCTCTGGAAGAAAGAGGGATCGTCAACGGCCAGGTGGCAGACACGGAAAAACTGGACAATGCCCCGTTTATCCAACAGGTGATGTCAGATGCCGAGCAGATCGCAGATGCCGAGACAGAGCAGACTTCCAAAGTTTCCATTTCCGATGAGGAATATGATGCAGTTCGCCGCCCAACTCCGCAAAGAACCTCCTATGACCCAGCCGCCCCGGTCTATGTCGTGGGCGATACCGTGTATATCGAGGATGACGCCTATCAGATCACCGAGCTGCGGGAGGACACCGTACAGCTTCTGCCCATCGGTATGGTATATCCCATCTACCGGGCAGAGCGTAAAGAACAGTTCGAGCAGCTGCTTCGGGCAGACCGCCGCAATGCTTACTATACCGAGTTTCTTCCTATTGACCCGGACAAGGCAGATCAGGACTTGCGGGATGTATTGGCTCATGGACTGATGGATGAAGCAGATAAACAGCAGGTTTCCACGCTGCTGCAATCCGGCAGGAGCAACAGCGAGATCGCCTACTGGCTGAGCAGAGCCTATTCCGGTGAGATCGAGACCCTGAATCTGGAGACCGGCGATATTGCCGATTACCGTACCACGGCACAGGGCATAGAACTGGAAGTCATGGATGCAGAGGAAAAGCGTCTGGCTATGCTGTATTTCCGCTGGGATGAAGTTGCGCCTTTGCTGCGCGGGATGTATGCCCGTCAGCAGGACGGTTTTGGACAGGAACAGCCCCAACCGACTACCGAATCCCCGACCTTCCATTCCGAGACCATGGCCGTCTATCCGGGCGATAAGAACCATCTACCTTATGATGTGGTGGTGGAACGACTGCATATCGAGGAGCCGGAGCCGCCAGCCCCTGTGACTGAGCCGGAGAAAACCTTTGAGGAAGTGCTGGACGAACACCCGGTTTCCATTCAGGTCAATGGCCAGTGGCAGACCTTTCCCAATGCCAAAGCTGCCGAGGAAGCATCTTATGAGGAATACAAGGCTAACCTGCGCCGCAATGCAAAAAACTTCCGCATTACCGATGAGCATTTGGGCGAAGGCGGTCCGAAAGCCAAGTTCCAGGCAAATGTCAATGCGATTCGTTTGCTGAAAGAGCTGGAAGCTGCCGGACAGCAGGCAAGCCCCGAACAGCAGGAGGTTCTTTCTCGATATGTGGGCTGGGGCGGTCTCTCTGATGCGTTTGACCCGGAGAAACCGGCATGGGCTTTAGAGTATGCCCAGCTAAAAGAACTGCTGACCCCGGAGGAATATGCCGCCGCCAGAGGTTCCACCCTCAACGCGCACTACACCAGTCCCACGGTAATCCGGGCCATCTATGAGACCGTGGGCCGCATGGGTTTTGAGACCGGCAACATCCTGGAGCCGTCCTGCGGTGTGGGCAATTTCTTCGGTATGCTGCCGGAAGAAATGCGAAACAGCCGTCTGTATGGCGTTGAGCTGGATTCCATCAGTGGACGGATTGCAAAGCAGCTCTACCCCAAGGCCGACATCACCGTGGCCGGGTTTGAGACCACCGACAGGCGAGATTTCTATGACCTTGCCATTGGTAATGTGCCTTTTGGCCAGTATCAGGTCAACGACAAAGCCTACAACAAGCTGAATTTCAGTATTCACAACTACTTTTTCGCCAAAGCACTGGACCAGGTGCGTCCCGGCGGCGTGGTGGCTTTTGTAACCTCCCGCTATACTATGGACGCCAAGGATTCCACCGTGCGCCGCTATCTTGCCCAGCGTGCCGAGCTGCTGGGAGCTATCCGTCTGCCTAATGACGCGTTCAAAAAGAATGCCGGTGCCGAGGTGGTATCGGACATCATCTTCCTCCAAAAGCGGAACCGCCCGCTGGACATTGTGCCGGAATGGACTCAAACCGGACAGACGGAGGACGGATTTGCCATCAACCGGTATTTTATCGACCACCCGGAAATGGTGCTGGGCAGACAGGAGCCGGTAAGCACTGCTCATGGTATGGACTACACCGTGAACCCTATCGAGGGACTGGAGCTTTCCGACCAGCTGCATGATGCGGTGAAGTATATTCATGGCACTTATCAGGAGGCAGAGCTGCCGGAGCTGGGCGAAGGCGAAGCTATTGACACCTCCATTCCTGCCGACCCCAATGTGAAGAACTATTCCTATGCCATTGTAGACGGGCAGGTGTACTACCGGGAAAACAGCCGTATGGTGCGCCCTGACCTCAACGCCACCGCCGAAGCCCGTGTAAAAGGTCTTGTGGAACTGCGTGATTGTGTGCAGGAACTGATCGACCTTCAGATGGATGCAGCGGTTCCGGACAGCACCATTCGGGAGAAGCAGGCGGAACTGAACAGCCTCTATGACAGCTTTTCTTCCCAATACGGTCTCATCAATGACCGTGCAAACCGTCTGGCCTATGCAGACGATTCTTCCTATTACCTGCTCTGTGCGCTGGAAGTCATCGACGAGAACGGAAAGCTGGAACGCAAGGCAGATATGTTCACCAAGCGGACCATCAAGCCCCATCAGGCGGTGGCTGTGGTGGATACGGCAAGTGAAGCACTGGCGGTGTCCATCTCGGAAAAAGCCTGCGTGGATATGGACTATATGAGCCAGCTTACCGGAAAAACAAAAGAAGAACTGGCCGGAGAGCTGCAAGGCGTAATCTTCCGTGTACCGGGACAGCTGGAGAAAGACGGCACACCCCATTATGTGACTGCTGATGAATACCTCTCCGGCAATGTACGCCGCAAACTGCGTCAGGCGCAACGGGCCGCACAGCAGGACCCTTCTTTTGCAGTCAATGTGGAAGCTCTTACCGCCGCCCAGCCCAAAGACCTGGATGCGTCGGAGATTGAGGTGCGTCTGGGCGCTACCTGGATTGACAAGGAATATATCCAGCAGTTTATGTACGAGACCTTCAACACCCCGTTTTATCTCCAGCGCAGTATCGAGGTCAACTATTCGTCCTTTACCGCTGAATGGCAGATCAAGGGGAAATCTTCTGTATCCTACAACGATGTGGCAGCTTATACCACCTATGGGACCAGTCGTGCCAATGCCTACAAGATTTTAGAGGACAGCCTGAACCTGCGGGATGTCCGCATCTATGACACCATAGAGGACGCAGACGGAAAAGAGCGCCGCGTGCTGAACGCCAAGGAGACCACCCTGGCGGCTCAAAAACAGCAGGCGATCCGGGAAGCCTTTAGGGACTGGATCTGGAGAGACCCGGAACGCCGCCAGACTTTGGTGCGCCAGTACAACGAAGAAATGAACTCTACCCGTCCCCGTGAGTATGATGGCAGTCATATCACTTTTGGAGGGATGAACCCGGCCATTACCCTGCGGGAACACCAGAAAAGCGCCATCGCCCATGTGCTGTATGGAGGAAATACCCTGTTGGCACATGAAGTAGGCGCAGGTAAAACCTTTGAGATGGTGGCCGCTGCGATGGAAGCCAAACGCCTGGGACTGTGCCAGAAATCTCTTTTTGTGGTTCCAAACCACCTGACCGAGCAGTGGGCGTCGGAGTTTCTGCGCCTCTATCCTTCCGCCAATATCTTGGTCACCACCAAAAAGGACTTTGAAACCCATAACCGAAAGAAGTTCTGCGCTCGTATTGCGACGGGTGACTACGACGCCATCATCATGGGACACAGCCAGTTTGAGCGTATCCCAATCAGCCGGGAGCGCCAGGAAAGGCTTCTCTATGAGCAGATCGACGAGATCACTGAGGGCATCGCAGAGGTGCAGGCCAGCGGCGGCGAGCGTTTTACCGTCAAGCAGCTGGAGCGTACCCGAAAATCTCTGGAAGCCAGACTGGAAAAGCTGCAAGCCGAGGGGCGAAAAGACGATGTGGTAACCTTTGAGCAGCTGGGTGTAGACCGATTGTTCGTAGACGAGGCTCACAACTATAAGAACCTGTTTTTATATACAAAAATGCGGAATGTGGCTGGCCTTTCCACATCGGACGCACAGAAATCCTCCGATATGTTTGCCAAATGCCGCTATATGGATGAGATCACCGGAAACCGTGGCGTGATTTTTGCCACCGGCACACCGGTCAGCAACTCCATGACCGAGCTTTACACCATGCAGCGTTACCTTCAGTATGAACGCCTGCAAGAGCTGAACATGACCCACTTCGACTGCTGGGCTTCCCGATTTGGAGAGACCGTCACAGCATTGGAGCTGGCACCGGAAGGCACCGGCTACCGGGCAAGAACGAGATTCAGCAAGTTCTTTAACCTGCCGGAGCTGATGAACCTGTTCAAAGAAGTGGCCGACATTAAGACTGCCGATCAGCTGAACCTGCCCACCCCGGAGGTGGAATACCACAACATCGTGGCGCAGCCTACCGAACATCAGCAGGAAATGGTCAAGGCCCTTTCGGAGCGCGCATCGCTGGTACACAGCGGAACCGTGGACCCGTCCCAGGACAATATGCTCAAGATTACCTCGGATGGCCGTAAGCTGGGCCTGGACCAGAGAATCGTCAACCAGATGCTCCCGGATGAACCTGGCACAAAGGTCAATCAGTGCGTGGACAACATCATGCAGATCTGGCGGGATGGCAAAGCTGACAAGCTGACCCAGCTGGTGTTCTGCGACATTTCTACACCGCAGGCAAAAGCTCCTGCAAGCAAGGCGGCGAAAACGCTGGATAATCCACTGCTTCACGCATTGGAAGGCGCTGTGCCTCTGCCGGAGCAGGAACCGGTCTTTACGGTATATGACGATATTCGTCAGAAACTCATTGCTCAGGGGATGCCTGCCGACCAGATCGCTTTTATCCATGAAGCCAACACCGAAGTGCGGAAAAAGGAGTTGTTCTCTAAAGTCCGTACCGGTCAGGTGCGTGTCCTTTTGGGCAGCACCGCCAAGATGGGCGCAGGCACCAATGTGCAGGACCGTCTGGTGGCACTTCATGACCTGGACTGTCCGTGGAGACCGGGAGACCTTGCCCAGCGCAAGGGCCGTATTGAGCGACAGGGCAACCAGAATCCCCTTGTCCATGTGTACCGCTATGTGACCGAAGGAACCTTTGACGCATACCTCTGGCAGACGGTGGAGAATAAGCAAAAATTCATCAGTCAGATCATGACTTCTAAATCGCCGGTGCGTTCCTGCGATGATGTGGACGAAACGGCGCTTTCCTTTGCCGAGATCAAAGCCCTGTGCGCCGGAGATCCCCGCATCAAGGAGCGTATGGATTTGGATGTGGAGGTATCCCGCCTGAAGCTAATGAAAGCCGACCACCAGAGCAAGCAGTATCGTCTGGAGGATCAGCTGCTCAAATACTTCCCGGAGGAGATTGAAAAGCACAAAGGTTTTATCAAGGGCTTTGAATCCGATCTGGAGGTTTTGGCAGCGCACCCGCACCCGGAGGACGGTTTTGCTGGTATGGAAATCCGTGGCGATCTGCTGACCGATAAGGAGAACGCCGGCGCAGCCCTTTTGGATGCCTGCAAGGAGGTCAAAACCTCCGATCCGGTGCAGATCGGCAGCTACCGGGGATATGCCATATCCGTGGAATTTTCCGCTTGGAAACAGGAGTATACGCTCCTGCTGAAAGGACAGATGACCCACCGGGCAACCCTTGGTACAGACCCTCGCGGAAATCTTACCCGTATCGACAATGCCCTCGCTCAGATGCCCCAGCGTCTGGAGGCGGCAAAGGCCCAGCTGGATAACCTCTATCAGCAGCAGGCTGCCGCAAAGGAGGAAGTCGGAAAGCCATTCCTTTATGAAGAAGAACTGCGAAGCAAAAATGCCCGTCTGGTGGAGCTGGATACTTTGCTGAACATCGACGGAAAGGGACAGGCACACGCCGAGGCTGTTGTTGCCAAAAGCGCACGGCCTTCAGTGCTGGATCATCTGAAACGTCCGGCGACGCCCCGCAGTACAGACAAGAAACCAAAACAGCATGAGGAGGTGCGATAACATGAATACCAATAATCTGAATACAGCCCTTTATGAAAAGATGGCCACTGAGCAGGAAAAATATAGGGACTGGCTGAAAAGCCAGCCCCCGGAAGAAATCCTGCACCACACCTATGAATACACGGTCCGTGAGGATATTGTGATGGCGATGGAGGAGCTGGAGCTGACCGACGCACAGGCCCAGGCGCTTTTGGAATCTCCCTCGCCGCTGGCGGATGTGTACCGTTATTTTGAAAAGCTGGAGACCGGCTACATGGATGTGATCCGGGACAGCATTGAAAACCGTGCCGATGATGTGTGCAAGGCGCAGGAAGAATTACTAACTGCCCCTCTCTACCCCCATTCTGCCGCCTATGCGTCCGAGCATGGAGAGATGGCACAATATAACCGTTCGTATCAGGCGAACAGCGCCTGCAAAGAAGCCATTGAGCAGACCATCAGCGCCCACTATGCAGAGAACCGACTGGATACGGAGGCGGCGGTCAAAGATGTGCTGGAAAAGTTCGGGGCGGAACGGGTACAGTTCATTCTTGCAAACACCATCCAGCACAAGAACCATGACGGGCGTATCTCTCAGGACAATAAAGCCTGGGCAAAAACCATTCCCATGCCGGAGGACAGCGGCGCTTCCCGCCACTGCGCCTATCTGGTTGTGGATGGGGTCAATCCCGGTCTGACCGATCTGTTTACCAGGCAGGCCAGAAAAACCATGCAGGAACAGCAGAAAAGTTCTGTCCTGCAAAAGCTCAAACAGGAACCGCCTGCCCATAAGCCTGCCGCCCCGAAGAAACAGGAGCCGGAGCGATGAGCAGCCCCAAGCGCAAGCGGGATGTGCCGGTTCTGTTTTGGGTATCCGCTGATGAAATGAAGTTGATTCAGCAGAAAATGGCACAGTTTGGGACAAAAAACCTGAGCGCCTATCTGCGGAAAATGGCTGTGGACGGCTATGTGGTGCAGCTGGATTTGCCGGAACTGAAAGAACTGGTATCCCTGCTGCGCAGGAGCAGCAACAACTTAAACCAGCTGACCCGCAAGGTGCATGAGACCGGGCGGATTTATGATGTCGATTTGGAGGATATATCCCAGCGGCAGGAACAGTTATGGGACGGAGTTAAAGAGATACTGACACAACTCTCCAAACTTTCGTAACCGGGACAAATACCCCATCTGCGGAGGGAGGAACGGCGTTTCTTCGCCGCGCCTTCCTCCGCTTTTTCTTTTTGCCCGTATCCTTGCCTTTTGGCTGTGAGACAGGGATAATGGAATCAGGAACAGAAACTGTGATTTTGGGAGGAGGCATAACAATGAGGGCATTGGTATTTTTGTTGAAACTGCTGTTGAAGATCGTGATGGTTCCGGTGATTCTGGCGCTGACCCTGTTCGTTTGGATTTGTGTGGGGATCGTCTATGTCTCCGGTCTGGTGCTGGGGCTTATCAGCATGGTGATCGCCCTGCTGGGTGTGGCGGTTCTGCTGACCTGTTCCCTGCAAAACGGCATTATCCTGCTGGTGATGGCATTCCTTATTAGTCCCTATGGTCTGCCGATGGCTGCCATCTGGCTGCTGGGCAAGGTGCAGGACTTGAAGTTTGCCATTCAGGATTTGGTTTATGGATAAAATGCGCGGTCACAAAAATGCCAGACAGTGTCTGTTAAATTGCTATATTTACTTCTGTGCTACATCCGTGTATAATAGTAGCACGAAAGGAAGTGATGGATGTGACCAAATCAGAACGGTTTGAGCAATTAGACAGACTTCTGACCGAGCATGATGGGATGCTGCAAACCGCACAGGTAATCGCCAGCGGAATTGTAAAACCCATTTTTTATGAATATGTCAAAGAGAAAAATCTTCAGCAGGTTGCTCACGGAATTTATGTCTCCGAGGACACCTGGATTGATGCGATGTTTCTGTTACATCTGCGATGTGGTCAGGCAGTATTTTCCCATGAATCAGCGCTATTTTTCCATGACTTGACAGACCGGGAACCATCTCCATACGCTATCACGGTGCGCAGAGGGTACAGCACCACTCGCTTAAAGGCAGAGGGCCTTTCTGTTTACACCATCAAACCAGAACTATATGAGGTAGGGCTGACAACTGGCCAAACACCTTTTGGGCATACGGTTCCTGTCTATGATATGGAGCGCACCATCTGCGATCTGCTCCGCAGCCGAAGCAGCATGGAAATACAGACTTTTCAAGGTGCGCTGAAGATGTATGCCAGAAGAAAGGACAAGGATCTGCGGACTTTGATGCGGTATGCCGGTATGTTCCGGGTTGAAAAAATTTTACGGCAGTATTTGGAGGTGCTTTTATGATAAAGACAGCAAGGCAGCTAAAAGATTTGATTCGCAATCTTTCCAGAGAAAAATCTGCGGATGCACAGCTTTTAATGCGAAACTATATGATGGAGCGTTTTCTGGAGCGTATTTCCCTTTCTGAATATCGTGATAAATTTATTCTGAAAGGCGGGATGCTGGTAGCGGCAATGGTTGGACTGGATGCCCGTTCCACGATGGACTTGGACGCTACTGTAAAAGGAGCCAATGTTAATGTAGAGGAGATCGAGGACCTGATTTCTGCTATTGTGAGTGTGCCGATTGATGATGGCGTCAAATTTCAGCTGAAAAGCATTTCAGAGATTATGGATGAAGCGGAGTATCCTGGGATTCGGGTCAGCATGACTACAACCTTTGACGGTGTGGTGACACCTTTGAAGATTGACATTTCCACAGGGGATGCCATTACCCCCAGGGAGGTACGCTACTCTTTCAAGCTGATGCTGGAAGATCGCTCCATTGACATTTGGGCATACAATCTGGAAACCGTTCTGGCTGAAAAGCTGGAAACAATCATCACCAGAACCACCACCAACACCCGCATGAGAGATTTCTATGACATTTATATTCTGGATCAGCTCCACGGGAACACATTGAACCGGCAGACGCTCTATGATGCACTGTTGGCAACTGCCAAAAAACGCGGAACCGAACGGCATCTTGCAGAAGCTATGGATGTTTTGAATGAAGTGGAAAGCAGTCCTGTGATGCAGAAACTTTGGGAATCTTACCGCAGGAAGTTTTCCTATGCGGCAGATCTGGAGTGGAACATCATCATGAGGGCGGTTCGCAGTTTATATGCGCTCTGTGAAAAGGAATCGAGCCTATGAAGAAGCATGGACATTATTGTAAAGTCTGCGGAGAATATAAGGCTAACGAAAAATTTTCCGGCAAAGGTCATGCGGCGCACATCTGTAAATCCTGTGCTTCTTTATCGCCGGAGAAACAAGCGGAGCAAATGACGGTAAACCGCTTACGGAATCTCCCTTGGCGGTTATCAAAGGAGCAGATTTCCTGGCTGAAAAACCGAATGAAAGATAAGCGCCCGGAAGTTCGTGCACTGGCAAAAGAACAATACGAGATGAGGTTTCCTCCAAAACAGTTAGAGGACACCGATGACGATTTTGATTTTCTTGATGAGAATGATTTTATAGAATAACGAAAGCGGTCTGCACCATGCAGGCCGTTTCTTTTTTAGAAAGGAGGCCCTTCTGTGGCAACCACACGCATCATGCCCTTGCATATCGGAAAGGGGCGCACTGAGAGCCGAGCAATCAGCGATATTATTGATTATGTGGCAAATCCGCAAAAGACTGACAACGGAAAACTAATTACCGGCTATGGCTGTGACAGCCGGACCGCCGATGCAGAGTTTCTGCTGGCGAAGCGGCAGTATATCGCCGCCACCGGGCGGGTGCGCGGGGCGGACGATGTGATCGCTTACCATGTGCGCCAGTCCTTCCGCCCCGGTGAGATTACCCCGGAAGAAGCCAACCGTCTGGGCGTAGAATTTGCAAGGCGTTTTACTAAAGGCAATCATGCCTTTGTGGTCTGCACTCACATAGACAAGTCGCACATTCATAATCACATCATCTGGTCGGCGGTCAATGCAGATTGTGACCGAAAGTTCCGCAACTTTTGGGGCAGCACCAGAGCCGTCCGGCGCTTGAGCGATACCATCTGCATCGAGAACGGATTGTCCATTGTAGAGAATCCGAAACCTCACGGAAAGAGCTATAACAAATGGCTGGGCGATCAGGCAAAGCCCTCTCACCGAGAGCTGCTTCGTGTGGCGATTGACAACGCATTATCACAAAGTCCTGCTGACTTTGAAGAACTGCTGAAGCTGTTGCAAGAGTATGGTTGCGAAGTCTCAAAGCGCGGAAAATCGTATCGACTGAAGCTCTCTGGTTGGGAGAAAGCCGCCCGCATGGACAGTCTGGGCGAAGGATATGGATTGGAAGATTTGCGGGCAGTTCTCTTAGGGAAGAAAGCACATACCCCGCGAAAGAAAACAGTCACACAGGCAGAGCCGCCGAAGGTCAATCTGCTGGTGGACATTCAGGCAAAATTGCAGGCTGGAAAAGGTGCTGGCTATGCTCGATGGGCTAAAGTTTTTAATCTGAAACAAATGGCGCAGACCATGAATTACCTGTCAGAGAACAATCTGCTGGAGTATGCGGTTTTGGAAAAAAAGGCTGCGGCTGCCACGGCACATCACAATGAACTTTCGGCGCAGATCAAAGCGGCTGAAAAGCGCATGGCAGAGATTGCTGTTCTGCGTACTCACATCGTAAATTATGCCAAGACCCGTGAGGTCTATGTGGCATACCGCAAGGCGGGTTACTCTAAGAAATTCCGGGAGGAACATGAGGAAGAAATTCTGCTCCACCAGGCTGCTAAGAATGCCTTTGATGAGATGGGAGTCAAGAAGCTTCCCAAGGTCAAAGAGTTGCAGACGGAGTACGCGAAATTGCTGGAAGAAAAGAAAAAGACCTATGCCGAGTACCGGCGTTCCCGTGAGGAAATGCGGGAGCTTTTAACGGCAAAGGCAAATGTAGATCGAGTGCTGAAAATGGAGGTAGAACAGGATGTTGAAAAAGAAAAAGACCACGGCCAGCGGTAAGCTGGTCCTGGTCAAAAGCGTTCGCAGAACGCGCAGCCACAGAATGAAATTCTGTGTTCAAAGGGGGTTGGGGGCGCTGCCCTCAACAAGCAAGCGGAGAGGAAAATCACGGAGGGATTTTCTTCTCTGCGGGCCTGTGTGTATTAACACAGGCATTGCTTGCCAGTATTATCCCGAATCAGAATAATTTCGGAATAACCACCGTTCTCGCTATTCCGCATGATGGAGGCAGCGGGCGTCACCGAGGAACTGAAAGCCCATGACCCCATACGCTGGGTGGGGCTGATGAACACGCTGAAAGCACAGGTGGAGGAAATGATTTGTCAAGAGTTTATTTATATTTAGAACTTTTTCTTTTTGTCAGAAAACCATTTGACACTGCCATTATTCGCGCCTATACTTAGAATGGTTAGCTATAACGAACCGAAAGGAGGAATGGGTGGTGCTGACCTATGAAAAACAAGCACTCTCTGGTACGATTGAAGTATTATTGCGGTCTGAATTGCCAGACGAATTTGAAGGGACAAAGTTATACGGCTCTCTCGAAGAAGATGAACTACGGCAGGACTGTAAAATTTTTCGGCTGTCAAATGAAACAGGGCATGGACGCATTACAGTCTATCAGGTTTTTTCTGGTATTGAGCTTTACTATAACGATATGCACATGGGATATTGCAATCAAAATCAAGCCACAGCTAAAAACATGATAGAGATTAACCATTGTCTGATAGGACGTTTTGAGTGTAGCTTTGGTGAAAATAGTTGCTGCTATATGGCGGAAGGCGATTTGTCGATCAGCTCCATGATGAAGAAAAAGTCAAATTCGTGTTTTCCGCTGAACCACTATCACGGTATTTCTATCGTCATCAATCTGGATGAATTGCTGCCGGAAGTACGGCAAATCATGGAGCTATTGAATATTGATTTGCACTACATACAAAAATATATTTGCGAAGGAAACCGTTGCTGCATCATGCGGGCCAATCCGTCTATTGAACATATTTTTTCGGAACTCTATCATGTCCGGGAAAAAAGAAAACCAGGATACATGAAAGTCAAAATGCTGGAACTGCTTCTGTTCTTAAGTGATCTCAATACGGCAGAAGAAGTTTTACAGACGGATTATTTCAATCAAAATCAGGTCGCATTGATTAAAGCAGTAGCGTCCTATATTACGGAGGACTTGACAGCACATCATACGATTGAACAGCTTTCCCAGAAATTCGAGATTTCTACAACAGCATTGAAAAAGTGCTTTCGAGGCGTCTATGGAACCTCTGTCTATTCTTATCTTCGTACCTATCGGCTTCAAGTCGCCAAAAAATTGTTGCTGGAAACCGAGTCGTCAGTAACGGAGATTGCAAGTAAAATCGGATATGAAAATCCGAATAAATTCACTTCTGCCTTCAAAGAAACGTATGGCAGCTCTCCAACGGAATTCAGAAAGAGTGTCCGTTTGGATAGAAACGGGTCCGTATGGAGTGGCGAAGAAATCTGAGCTGTATTAGAATATCCTTTGTCAGATAAAAGCAGAAAGACCGCTTGAAGCTGGCCTGTTTTTTGAATAGCGGGTTAGATGTTGCTAACTTTCTGCAAGACAAAGGAGGATTTCCAAATGGAAAATGAAAAATCGACAGGTAACAAGTACACTGTCAAAGACGCGGCAATCATCGGTATCTTCTGTGCGGTCATGTTCGTTGTATTTATGGTCTATTCGATCCTGACCGGCGCTTCACTGTTCTATTCCATGATTTTTAACGCCGCTGGTGCGGCACTTATCCTCGCACCGTTCTATGTTTATATGTGCATGAAAGTCGGCAAGCATGGCCCCGCTCTTGTCTACAATATCATGTGGGCGATTATCGCCGGATTGATGATGGGGCCATTTATGATTCCGTGGTTTTTGGGCGGCGGTATCATCGCAGAGCTTTCCATGTGCGGAAAGGATGCCTACCATGACATTAAGCGTGTGTCTATTTCGTGGGTAATCACGGCACTGGTTCGCGCTGCACATGGTATGTCAGAAATTTGGTTTTTCAAAGACGCATTTCTTGCCACCGGCGTCAGCGAGCAGCAGGTTCAGGTTCAGACCCAGTATTACACCGATCCGAAGTACGTCCTTTTGAGCCTGGCTGTCACCGCTATCCTGGCCGTCCTTGGCTGCATGATTAGTAACAAACTGATTGTGAAGCATTTCAGAAAGAGTGGTGCGATTAAATAAACTATGAGCATGAAATTTGATTTTCGAACCAAATTGCTTGTCATAGTTCTCACTATGTCGCTTGTGGCGGTGCTCACAAGCGACATTTTGATATACACACTTTTTGGCGTTTTGAGCGTGTATCTGATTATTCAGGGCTTTGGCAGGCAGACAATAAAATATTTGATCGTCTGCGGTATTTTTATCGTGTTGAGGTTGCTTTCAGGAGGACAGGGCATTACCATTCTTATGCCGGAAATGTTCCTGTTCATGGTGCTGCGTATTTTGATGATGGTTATGGCTGCGCAGCCCGTGATTGGTATGCCGCCGGGAGAAGTTGTAGCAGTTTTTAAGAAAATCCACGCGCCTAATGGAATTGCCCTGCCCGTAACCTTCATGCTGCGTTTCTTCCCTACTGTGCGCAGTGAATTTTCTGATGTGTTTTCCTCCCTTCGACTGCGAAAGCTGTTGTCATGGAAACACCCTCTGGACGCAATGGAGTATATTGTTACGCCTGTTATTTTCCGTTCATCCAGAATAGCCGAAGAACTTGCCGCTTCTGCTGAAAGCAGGGGGATTTCCAATCCTGGGAAACATACCTGCCGCAGAAAAATAGAATTTCAAAAAAGAGATTGGATTATGTGCGTGATTGCTGTTTGTGTAACTGCATTCTATTTTGTGCTGGAAAGGACGGTAGCATAATGGTAAATGATAAAGCAAGGCGATCCGTTATCCAGTTTGAAGATGTATCTTTTGAATATCCGGGAGCCGAAACAGATAGTATCCATCATATCAGCCTCGATGTAAAAGAGGGCGAGTTTCTTGTTCTGACTGGAGGGAGCGGCTGCGGAAAGACAACTTTAACACGATTGGTAAACGGGTTAGGCGAACAATTTTACGAAGGGACACTGAAAGGGCGCATCACACTGTTGGGACGCAACATATCGGAATATCCTCTGTATGAAATCGGGAAAAAAGTAGGTTCAATCTTTCAAGATCCAAAGAGCCAGTTTTTTGCCAGTATTACAGAGGATGAGATTTCGTTTGGGTGTGAAAATTATGGCGTTCCGTATGAAGAATTGGATAGGCGGGTTTCAAGTGCAATCAAGCGTATTAACGGAGATATGCTGCGAGGGAAAGAAATTTATCCGATGTCCAGCGGGGAAAAACAGAAAATAGCGGTGGCCTCCGTCAATGCTGTTGATCCGGAAATTTATGTGTTTGATGAACCTTCGGCCAATTTGGATATGTATTCCGTTGAGGCGCTTAAAAATTTGATGGGTGGACTTAAAGCGGAAGGCCACACAATCATTGTTGCTGAACACCGGCTTTATTATCTTACTGACCTTGCAGACCGTTTTCTCTATATGGAAAACGGGAGCATAAAAGAAGAATGGACGGCGGGAGAACTGCGCTCTATTCCAGAAGAAAAAAGACGAGCCATAGGAATACGAGCGGCAGATTTGCACCATATTGAAGTAGATATTTCCCCTGTAAAAGAAAAAGATATGACGATGGAGGTAAAGGATTTGGCGTTTTCCTATCGCAAACATCCGGTTTTCCATGATGTATCTTTTCAGGCGTATGCTGGTGATCTGATTGCGATTGTAGGCCATAACGGAATAGGAAAAACTACTTTGTCGAATATTCTTTGTGGTATGCAAAAGGAAAAAGAGGGTCAGGTCATATATAACGGGACAAAGGTATCTAAAGGCAAACGGAAGAATTTTGCCTACTTTGTTATGCAAAATACAGATTGCCAGTTGTTTGGGGACAGCGTAGAAGAAGAACTGCTATTAAACGGAAAAGGCAGTACCCAGGAGCAACGCGATGATCTGCTAAAACTATATGGCTTGTTTGAATGGAAAGAACGGCATCCCGCTACTCTTTCCGGCGGGCAGAAACAACGACTCACTCTCGCAGTATCGGATTGGATAGATACCCCCGTTTTGATTTTGGATGAGCCTACCAGCGGTCTTGATTTCAAAAATATGATGAGAATATCGGAGCATTTGAAAGCTCTGGCGCAAAAAGGAAAGACCATTTTAATCATTACACACGATTATGAATTTGCCGCTATGACTTGCAATCGGGTTCTGCATTTCGTTGATGAAGGTCATGTAGAAACATTTCCGTTACAGGAAAATTTGTCCCGCTTATACTCCTGCCTTATGTGTCAATGAATTATGTGTCCGATTGGATAGATACGCTCTGTATGGAGTGGCAGAAACAACTGAATGATTTTATGATAATAGACGGGTTATAAAATGCTAACCCGTCTATTATTGCGAAAGGAGACTTGCTTATGGAGAAGCAAAAAAATGGAGAACTGTCCAGAATGTTCGGATATGCAGGGAAATTCCATGTTTTGACTGTTTTAGGATGTGTTCTCTCCGGAATCAGTACCATTTTATCTATGCTGCCTTTTGTTTGCATTTGGCTCGTCATCCGCGATTTAATCCACGCTTTTGCTGCCGGGGATATATCTCTTGCAACGGGGAGCGCCCATTATGCGTGGATGGCGGTTGTGTTTGCAGCGGCAAGTATTTTAATTTATTTT
The DNA here is from genome assembly GCF_014288065.1 of Ruminococcus intestinalis. Lineage (NCBI taxonomy): Bacteria > Bacillati > Bacillota > Clostridia > Eubacteriales > Oscillospiraceae > Ruminococcus > Ruminococcus intestinalis. The sequence continues at coordinate 284,808 of NZ_JACOPS010000002.1, forward strand.
ATTGCCCTGAACTGTACTCATCTGGCGGCGTTTCGTACAGCCACCAATATGAGAAAATCTGCAATTCATCATATCGTGACGCTGCCGTTGGGGTATTTCAGCCAAAATGCAAGCGGACGGCTCAGAAACATCATTGATGATAATGCAGGGCTTACAGAAGGATTTCTGGCCCATCAGCTTCCCGATCTGACCGGAGCCGCAGTTATGCCGGTTGCCGTTATTATTTTGATTTTCCTTTTTGACTGGCGGCTGGGAATTTGCTGCCTGATACCTATGGGAATCAGTGTCATCTTTCTCAAACAGATGATGGGCGGAGATAATGCGCAGTTTATGGGCAAGTATATGACTGCACTGGAAACAATGAATAAAGAAGCTGTGGAATATATTCGCGGTATTCCTGTTGTAAAAGTATTTCAGCAAACTATTTATTCCTTCAAAAATTTTCACGATGCAATAGAAGAATACGAAAAATTTGCTTCCGGGTATGCCTTAAAATGCCGTATTCCTCTTACGGGATTTACAGTAACACTGAACGGCACATTTGTTTTACTTATTCCAGTCGCCATGTTTATTTTGTCCGGGGTCAGCGGCCAGGCGGCTTATGAAAATGTTGTGCTGGATTTTCTGTTTTACAGTTTGTTTACTCCGGTCTGTGCAACTATGATGAACCGTATCATGTTTGCCAGCGAGCAGCTTATGGCGGCTAAAAGTGCAGTCAGCCGGGTGGATGAAATTTTGCAGGAAAAGCCCTTGAAGGAGCCGGAACATCCCCTGATCCCGGCAGATGCTTCGATTGTGTTTTCAGATGTTTCCTTCGCCTATCCAGGGGCCAAAGAGAAGGCCTTAGACCATATCAGCTTTGAGGTTCCGACAGGAAAAACAGTGGCGCTTGTTGGTGCCTCCGGCAGCGGTAAAAGTACAGCGGCAAGCCTCATTCCCCGATTTTATGATGTTCAGTCAGGTTCCGTTACGATTGGCGGCGTGGATGTACGCAATATTGAGAAGCAGGAACTGATGAAAAGAGTTGCTTTCGTGTTTCAGAATACCTGTCTGTTCAAGGACACCTTGCTGAATAATATTAAGGCGGCCCGCCCGGACGCTACCAGGGAAGAAGTCCTGAAAGCGGCTGATGAAGCACAATGCAAAGATATTATTGACCGCCTCCCGGATGGGCTTGATACGCTCGTTGGAACAGGAGGCACATATCTCTCAGGAGGTGAAAATCAAAGAATTGCTCTTGCAAGGGCAATTTTAAAAGACGCCCCTATTATTGTACTGGATGAAGCCACAGCATTTGCAGATGCCGAAAATGAACATCAGATACAGCTCGCTTTTGAGCGGCTGACCCAAAACAAAACGGTTATGATGATTGCCCACCGGCTCTCTACGATACAAGACGCAGACCTTATCCTGGTGTTCAAGGAGGGGCAGATTGCAGAAAGAGGTACGCATGAAGAATTGGTAGCCTTAAATGGTATTTATTCTTCTATGTGGAAGGATTACCAGACCTCGATTGCCTGGAAGGTCGGAAAGGAGGATGAGCAGCATGATTAAGGCGTTAAAAAAGAAGTATGCGTTAAGCGATCAGGGTGCAAAAGACCTGTTAAAAGGGATCGTTTATTCGGTGCTGGCCAATATCAGCCTTATGTTTCCTGTTATTCTTCTGGCTATCGTCCTCAATCAGCTTCTTGCGCCTGTTTTGGGAGCGAGTGCGCCAGAGATCAGTGCCGCCGTTTACACTGTGATTGGAATTGTGATTTTAGCTGTTGTTTTTATTTTTCATTATTGCCAGTACACCGCGACATATCTCGGAACGTATGATGAAAGCGCAAGGCGGCGTATCGGGCTTGCGGAAAAATTGCGTACCCTTCCGCTGACCTTCTTCCACCAGCGTGATCTTGCTGACCTGACAAGCACAATTATGGGCGACTGTGCAAACTTTGAACACGCATTTTCTCATACGGTTCCACAATTCTTTGGAGCAGTTATCTCTACGGGGATTGTTTGTATCGGCCTGCTGATTTTCAACTGGCAAATGGGTTTGGCTCTTCTTTGGGTAGCTCCGATTTCATTTGCAATCGTTATTCTGTCACGGAAATGGCAGGAAAAACTCAGCAAAAAGCACATGAACGCAAGACTGGAGCTTGCAGAAGGCATTCAGGAATGTTTGGAAACCGTACAGGATATAAAGGCTTGCAATCAGGAAGAAGATTATCTTCGCAAATTGGACGCAAAGATGGATGCTGCGGAAAAAGCACAGATTTCATCCGAAATGACAACGGCAAGTCTGCTGACAACCGGCCAGATGTTTTTACGGCTCGGTTTGGCAACGGTGATTGTAGTAGGTAATAGTCTTGTGGTAAGTGGAGATACCTCTCTGTTTACCTATATTCTGTTTTTGATTGCTGCCTCCCGCCTGTACGATCCGCTTTCCGGGGCGATGTCAAATATGGCAGAGCTGTTTTCTGTACAGCTTCAGGTGAACCGTTTGAAAGAAATAGAGGAATACCCGGAAGAAACCGGTGAGAAGAATATCCATACAAACGGGTACGATATTACATTCGATCATGTCCAGTTTTCTTACGAAAAGGGCAAACCGGTACTGAGGGATGTTTCGTTTACTGCAAAACAGGGACAGGTCACTGCATTGGTTGGCCCGTCCGGCGGCGGCAAAAGTACAGTCGCAAAACTGGCAGCCAAATTTTATCCTCTGGACGGAGGAAGAATACTGTTGGGCGGAACCGATATTGCTCCGCTAAATTCAACCATGTTGATGAAAAACTTCTCTATCGTTTTTCAAGATGTTGTGCTGTTTAATAACACCATCATGGAAAATATTCGTGTCGGTAAAAAGGACGCAACGGATGAAGAAGTGATTGCCGCAGCTAAAGCAGCGCAGTGTGATGAATTTATTTCAAAATTGTCGGACGGCTATCAGACGGTGATCGGAGAAAATGGTTCAACACTATCTGGCGGTGAGTGCCAGCGCCTTTCTATCGCACGTGCTCTTTTGAAAGACGCTCCTGTTATTCTTCTGGATGAAGCTACTGCTTCTCTTGATGTAGATAACGAAACTGAAATTCAAAACGCAATATCCAGGCTGGTAAAAGGCAAGACAGTTCTTATAATCGCTCACAGAATGAGGACGGTGGAAGCTGCCGATAACATCGTTGTATTGTCAGATGGTATTGTAGCCGAAAACGGAACTCACGAAGAACTTATGAAAGAAAATGGCCTCTATCATAGGCTGGTCGATTTGCAGACAGCTTCTGCAAATTGGAAGTTAAGCGTTTAATTCATAAAAGGTACTGATGAAACTTCATGCGTCCGGGGAGGACTACCTGGAAACCATCCTTGTTCTCCAAAAGAAACTCGGTATGGTACGCTCCGTAGATGTGGCCCGGCACATGGAGATGTCAAAGCCCAGCGTGTGCCATGCAGTGGCTACCTTACGGGACGGCGACTTTCTTACAATGGACGAAGATCACTTTCTCCATCTGACCGATGTGGGCCGCGAGGTTGCCGAAAAAATCTACGAGCGCCATTGCTTTTTTACCGAGCAGCTTATCATCGCCGCAGGCGTTGACCCAAAAACTGCGGAGGCCGACGCCCGCCGGATTGAACACATCATCAGCGATGAGAGCTTTTCGCGGCTGAAAGAGGCAGCCGCACAAGAGCAAGAATAAACCGAATAAGCCAAGCGATCCTGCCCCGCCAGACGGGGAAAGAAAAAAACCGTTGCAGGGCAGGTAGCTTCGTGCGCCCATAATGGATTTTCAGGGTACTGCGGCGGTTTTGAGTAACATCAAGGCCGCCGTTCCTTATGCCCTCGACAAAGGAGTGACGACTACACGCTGACACGGCGGCTTTAGGAGGGAGCCGCCGTGAAGCAAAGACCGCTTCGACATAATTCGGCAGGAATTTACCTGTCAAAAAAAGCCTGACCGTCAATCGGCCCCCATCTGTTTATGAACAGGCACTATCGTGGCTGGTCCATAAGCGTCATAAGTCCTCTTTTAGCAGCGCCAGCCGCCGTTCTTCGGATGCTGGCGCTTTTGTTTGTCGTTTTTTCGGGAATTTCCCCGAAAGGTGTCGCTCACCGCCTTCATTTCGGTTCACCCGTCAACCCGTGAATCGAAATGGAGGTACATAATGCAGAAGATCAATCTTCGGGAACTGTATCCCGATGTGTATAAAACCGATGTCTTTGTAGACGTGGCCGAGGAAATCGTGGCCGCGATCCGGGGCCAGGAGCAGGACGATGCCGCCTATGAACGCCGGAAGTTCCGGCACAAGGCTCACTACTCTCTGAACCGGGAGGATGGCATTGAAAACGATGCCCTCAACCGGTCACTCACCCCGGAGGAAGTCCTGGAGCAGAAGCTGCTGCGGGAGGAAGTGTATGCCGCGCTGATGCAGCTGACCGCCATCCAGGCCCGGCGTATCTACGCCCGGTTTTACCTGGGCATGACGGTGGCCGAGATCGCCCGGATCGAGGGGGCTGACCGCCGCCGCGTGTGGGAGAGCATCCGGCGCGGATTGAAGAAGCTGGCGCGGTTGCTGGATACGGCCCAATAACCTGACCGCCGCATAGCGGCAAAAAGAGAGCCGGTGGGGGTTTTTATTCCTCCACCGGCTTACTTATTCTCTAAATGTTCATCTGGGTCAACCCCAGCCGTCTGCACCATCTCTTTTAGCTCATCAGTCAACGCACGGGTCGAGTTTAACAGCACTTTTCTGGCAGCCGGAGGGCACGAAAGGTAAAGCTGCCGCATATCGTTGGCGGCTTGCTCATCTTCAGGCAGATCGAGATTCATCAGGGAATCTAAAGATAAATTCAAGACTTTGCAAAAAGCGCGCAGAACCTCAAAAGAAGGATTCTTCACCCCTCTTTCGCAGCCTTGAACGTGCTTTAGAGAAACGTGGCTCAGATCTGCGAGTTCCTGCTGCGTCAATCCTTTTTCCTTACGCGCTTTTTGTATCCTTCGTCCCAGCTCTTTTATCAGTTCCATAGGCACTATCGTCTCCTTTATCATATTTTATCGTGCCCATTTCCTTGCAGGAAGAACCTCATAAAAGGCGTTTTTGAGTACGATAGTACCTATTTTGTTGTGCTTGTAAGGAGATTGCGCTGTCCGCAGCTTCTATGAAGGGACAAGGCAAAATATTTTTTCAAATAAATCGCAGTACAGACAGGACAAATCGCCTGTTTTTGTCATGGCTGTCAAGAAGGAGCTTTTCTTTCGCTGACCTTTGACAACTGAATACACGGCAGAACAGGTACATAACCCGCGCATGAGCGAGTGCAGGACGCCGCGAAGATGGAGCAGCCAGGAGGTGATGGACAAGCTGTTTCGGAGCGATCAACGTCCCTGCGACCCGGATGGTGGCACATCCGGCGCGATGAGGGCGCGGGGGCTTAAAGATACTTCCTCACGGCCCGCCAAAGACTTGGGGGGAACCCTGCGGCACACGATACGAACGATGCTGCGGAGTTATGACAGCCGCGCCAGCGGAGACCTGTTGTGTTCCCATCGTCAGGGGGCGTGGCAAATATGACGAGTAATCCGAACAGAATAACAGTAGCCGCACCAGGTTTTTATCCGAAGATTTCTTTCAGACTGGTGCGGCTGTTTAAGTATTAAGATATTAAGGAGGCGAGAGTGATGTTTGAAAAATTCCATCGAGGTGACATATATTCGGCTGATTTAAGCCCTGGTATCGGCTCCGAACAAAGTGGCTCTCGTCCTGTACTCATTCTTCAAAACAACGTGGGAAATTGTTTCAGTCCTACGATTATTATTGCAGCAATTACCAGTGTAAGCAAAAAAAGCAGAAAGTTCCCCACGCATTACCACTTAAATGACAGATGCGGTTTGGTGAAACCATCTGTTGTTATGCTGGAACAGATCAGAACAATCGACAAGTCGAGGTTAAAAAACTATATTGGTCATCTAAACAAGGATGACATGGAAAACATAAACAAGACGCTCTTGTGCAGTCTGGGGATTACATAAAAGTGCCGAAAGGCCGTATCATTTTCAGGCTGTGCAAGTAGAGTTATAATTTCGTTAGGAATTGCGGAGGTGATTCTGAATGGAGAATATCCAGCATAAAAGCGCATTGATTCCTTCAGATGAAATCCGGTCAGAAGAACTTCTGGCGGAACAAAAATTTGAAGCGTTTATCACTTCGCTGGCACATATCATCGAGAAATATGGTATGAGAGTGCTGGGCGAGGTTGACGGAGCTGCGTGAGAATCGCAGCTTTACATAGGATATTTTCCAAAAGTAAATTTTGGAGGTATGAATTATGAACCGATATGGAAAACGCTGTGTTTTGTATCCGAGGGTCAGCACAGAGATGCAAGTGGACGGATACAGCCTGGAAGGTCAAAAAAATATGCTGACACGATTTGCGGATCGTGAGGAAATGATCGTTGTTGATACTTATGAAGATGCCGGTAAATCCGGTAAATCCATTGAGGGACGGCCTGCCTTTCAAAAAATGCTCAGAGATATTGAGGATGGCTTGGACATTGACTATATTTTAGTGTATAAGCTGTCACGGTTTGGCCGTAATGCAGCAGATATACTTAACTCTTTGGAGTTGGTTCAATCTTATGGTGTAAATCTGATTTGTATAGAAGAAGGGATTGATTCCTCTCAGACAAGCGGAAAACTTTTGATTTCTGTACTATCTGCTGTGGCTGAGATTGAGCGTGAGAATATTATCGAGCAGACGATGAACGGGCGGCGCGAAAAGGCACGGCAGGGTGGATGGAATGGTGGCTTTGCTCCCTACGGATATACACTGGAAGATAACAAGCTGATGATTGAAGAAACAGAGGCTGTGGCAATACGGAAGATTTTTGAATTATATACTTCATCGGAAATCGGTTTGGGTGGTATTGCGAATCAGTTGAACTTACAAGGCATACGGAAAATTCCGAGGCAGAATGGCACATTAGAGGATTGGACAGGACATTTTATTAAACTGATATTGGATAACCCGGTTTATTGCGGTAAAATTGCTTATGGACGGAGAACGAAGGAAAAAGTCAAAGGCACAAAAAACGATTACCAGATGAAAAGAAATGACGATTACATTCTGACAGAGGGACAGCATAAAGGAATCGTTAGTGAGGAGGTATGGGAAAAGGCTCATGCCAAGCGTCTTAGAACCGGAGTAAAGCAACCGTCAAAAATTGGGCGGGATCGAGTTCATTTGTTATCCGGTCTGCTGAAATGCCCGGTTTGTGGAAGTCCCATGTATACGAATAAACACGCATGGACAAATAAAGATGGCACTTACAAAGAAATTTACTATTATGTATGTAGTCGGAATAGGATGGTCCGGGGTAAGCATTGTGAATATAAGGCAATGCTGAAAAAGACCGATATTGAACCGATGGTCATTGAGGCAATTCGTGAGATCGTAAGGAATGAGGAATATGCCCAGGCCATTAAAAAACGGATTGGCGTTCAGATTGACACGAAAGCAGTGGATAAAGAACTGGAGGGTTATCAGGCAAAGCTGAAGGAAGTTGATCTGAATAAAACAAGATTGGAACGGGAAATTGACAGTCTCCCTGCTGATGCAAAATATCGGGAACGAAAGCTCCATGATATGACCTTGCGGTTAGATTCCCTATATGATGTCATTGTTGAGCTGGAGGAAAAAATCGAAGATGCCAGACTTCGGCGAGATGCAATTAAGCAGCAGGCAATTACTCTTGAGAATATTTACAAAATCATGGTGAATTTCGACTGCGTTTATAATATAATAAATGACGAAGAAAAGAGAAATGTGGTCACAGCCTTGATTAAAGAAATTGAAATTTACAGGAATGACGAGTCTGAATATCCGCTAAAGCGGATTGGTCTGAATTTTCCGGTGTTCAAGGATGGCGGGGAAGTTACGGAGCTTTTGTGGGAAAAAGGTAATACCGTTGAGTGCGTGGTGGTGATGTCAAGGAAAGAGGAGTAAATCGGGATAGGTGGCTTAACGGTGTGGTTTGTGCGTATTGGTCAGGCTGTGCTGTTTTGGCAGGTTGGCTTTGATTTGGATACAAATAAGGGAATGCAGACAGCACACTAGGAGAAACGAATGGATAGATTTTCAGAGAAGAGTCTTCTTTCACTCGGAGATCATTATGTGTATGGACTCATAGATCCACGCAGTAAGCAAATTTTCTATATTGGAAAAGGCACTAAAAGCAGAGTGTTCTTCGTGGATGAAAGATATGAGCAGGGATTTCCGTTGGATGAGAATGAAACATTCTACATTGGAAAGTCGATAGCCAGACTGAAGTTGAATCAGTCGGCACAGAATCCGATTACATATCTGAATCCACGATAGAGAGATAAATTTCATATTTAATGAAATTGACAAATCGGAATTTACGGAGGAAAATAGTAATGGCACTGTTCTTACTGATTACATATATAGTAATTTTTACATTTCAAATAATATTATTTGTGATAACCATTCGCAAGAAAACAAAAAAACTTTGGCGGATATTGTTTTCGTCAGAACTAATTCCGCTGCTTATATCCATAGGACTGATGATTTACTTTAATAATCTTCCTGGATATGGATTTATGCCAGGACTAACTTATTTGGGAGAAATATTGTTTAGTTTTGGAGCGGTTGTTTTGTACTGTATAAGTTTCCTGATTTCTATATGCAGTTATATTGCAATTTCATATAAACAAAGGAAACGCTGAATAAATCGTTTCTGTCGTTTGTTCACAGTCCTCTCAGTGACGTATTTTCGAGCGTTGCTCAAAACGGCGAAACGAATGCTTAGCATTAATCAGCTTTTTCCAAACTTAATTTGAGGTATTCCACTTGTGTGTTTATTTGAGTTCCTTGAATGAGCTTAAATATTATGTTAATATTTTAAAGAAGTTGGCGTGTAGTTGAGTAGAAAGATAAATCGGAATTTGAGGAGACAATGAAATGATTAGGAAATACGTTGCTGGTGATCTAGATTCAGTAATGCAAATATGGTTGAATACGAATATTCAGGCACATAGTTTTATATCTCAAGATTACTGGAAAAGCAACTTTGATATGGTAAAAGAAATGATTCCACTTGCAGAAATATGTGTGCATGAAGTTGACAATGCAAATCAGATAGATGGATTTATTGGATTAAATAACGACTATATTGAAGGAATCTTTATAAAAGATGTAGCACAGTCAAAGGGAACCGGAAAACAGTTATTGGATCAGGTAAAGAAAATCAAGTCCACTCTAAAATTGAACGTTTATCAAAAAAATGAGAGAGCAATTCAATTTTATCTGCGAGAAGAATTTAGTATCCAATCTGAATGTGTAGATGATAATACGGGAGAAAAGGAATTTACAATGGTATGGAAGTGCTAAATTCCAGTTTGTAGGGATGACATGAAAAATGAAGTTTAAGGAACAGAGCTTTCCCTGTTTGCCTATACAAATGATAGAGCAATTCAAGGTTATCACAGGCTCAAACCACTAGATTTTAAGAGAAAAGGTGCGTTCTACCATTCCCTTGTACAATAGGGGTTGAGTATGTTTTTCGTTGAACAACCGAGCCATATTGAAACCATAGTATTGATGTCAAGGAAATAATCAAACAATCTATAATGCGGCTTGTTTGCTGACTTTTGCAGCAGTTTAAATTATACGCACAACTGCTGCAAATGCTTGGCTGTATCTTGCGGAAACATATCCAACACAAAATTTCGTTCAGGTTGTAGCCTCGGATTAGATAATGCAAATTGAGTGAGTGGATTAGATGTCAGTGTGTTTGGAGAGAATTTTATAGGACAAAAAGCTGACAGGCAATCCTGCAATTCGACCGTTTTGAGGGGTTCATGAACAGTGAAATAGATGTTAATAGAAATTAGATAAATCGGAATTTATGGAGGATAAAGCTGATGAACAACAAAAGGATAATTATAGGAGTCACTATTGGAATAATCGCAGCAATACTTTGGAGCGTTGTTTTTATAAATGTCTTAAATAGCATGGCTGGAATTGGAATCGGAATATGTCTGGGTATATCTTTTGGTATATCTGGCAGTCTTATTTTTTCAAAAAAAGATAAAGATAAATGATGATACAACTTCCAGTTTGCCAACTTGCCCTTTGAGAAGAGAATTTTACAAAAGAAGTGTTCTCTATGTTCTCAGGCGAGAAAGTTCTTGAAGATTTACGGTGTGATAACACCCTGATGAAAACAATGGTTGACCGCTTCGGAGAAGATGTGACAACCTTGCGTATGATATTACGTCTTTCAGAGTACAGACCGAAGTATCAGCCAGTCCAACCTTTTTCGGTTGGGTGTTTGGCTTTAATGGCAAGGTACAGATACTTGCACCGGAAAGTGTAAAAGAACAGTACAGACAGATGATTGCACAAGCCGATGAGGGTATGCAGGAAAAAGAAAACAAAGGACAGGAAATCTAACACTCCAAAGCATACGATGTCAAGAAACGGCAGAATCTTCCCGCAAAGCTCGCAGCATGAATATGCCAAGGGCGTGGAGTTTGAAGTTTATCCGTCTGCGGATACAACCGCCCCAAACTATCGTTGTGAAATTTGGGTAGCCGTGAACGAAAAAGCCAAGTAATAAGGACAGCAACTGCGAGTTGCTTGTTTGAGATAATGCGTGAGACTATAATAAAGGTGTAAGGAAGGTACTGCATAGTGGATACAAAACAGGTTATACTTGAACTTCGTACTCAAAAGGGAATGTCGCAGGATGAGCTTGCAGAAAAAGTTTTTGTAAGTCGTCAGGCAGTTGTGGAAATAAAAAATGATCTGATAAGAACGATGGGAGAATGTCGTGATGTGACAGACCAATATCAAACCGAACGAAGTGCATATTTGCGACTGGGACAATTATTTATGAGATTATTTGCTGGATTGCTATAAGAGTCTGATGAAACGACATTTTAAAAAACAGTTGATTTAGAAGTTAACTGTTTTTGGAAGGCCGTTTTTGCTATATCTAACAGTCTGTTGTACAAAGAAGATTTTGCATGGATGAAAAAAACAAACCTTGTTGAGGTTAAATTGAGTTTTCCATTGTATTGTATTGCTAATGAATAAGAATAAGAAAAAGAACAGACAATGCTGAATACTCTGGAAACAAGAATATCTGAGTATAGTATGTAAGTTCGTAACAGAATGAAAGGAGCGATTCAAATGAGCAATTTGGAAAATTATATGAAACAGCAAGCAATTTTTTGCGAACAAAATGATAGCATTAGTAAGAATCTGTATTCAGAGTATGGTGTAAAAAGAGGCTTACGAGATGAAAAAGGCCAAGGTGTGTTGACGGGGCTTACAAATATTTCTGATATAAAAGCTTTTGAATATCGTGATGGAGTAAAGAGCCCATGTGATGGCGAGTTATCTTATCGTGGTTATAATATAAAAGATTTAGTAACAGGAGGTAAAGGAAAAAGGTTTGTCTTTGAAGAAGGAGCATATCTTCTTTTATTCGGAGAATTGCCAACTGATACACAGTTAATGGAATTTCAGGGAAGACTATCTGATTGTATGGAACTACCGACTAACTTTACCAGAGATGTCATTATGAAAGCACCTACATCAGATATTATGGGTTCTATGACTCGAAGTATTCTTACATTGGGCTCTTACGATAAGGAGAAAGAAAGTCTTGAAATTCCGAATGTGCTAAGGCAGAGTATGCAGTTGATCGCAGTATTTCCTATGTTAGCAGTATATGCATACCATGCTTATTGTCATTATGAAAAAAACGAAAGTATGTATATTCATAGACCTGAAAAAGATTTATCTATTGCTGAAAATTTCCTGCGCCTATTAAGACCAGATACAAAATTCACAGAACTGGAAGCAAGAGTACTGGATATAGCATTATTGTTACATATGGAACATGGTGGTGGTAACAATTCTACATTTACTACACGGGTAGTAACATCTTCAGGTTCAGATACTTATTCTGTTATTTCAGCAGCAATGTCATCCTTAAAAGGGAAAAAACATGGCGGTGCAAATCTGATGGTAATGAATATGATGGATGATATTAAAAGTCATGTGAAAGATTATGAAGACGAAGAGGAAATTACATCATATCTGAGTAAGATTTTGAAGAAAGAGGCGTTTGATCAGAAAGGACTTATTTATGGAATGGGACATGCTGTGTATTCTATTTCAGATCCGAGAGAAAGGGTGTTCAAAGGCTTTGTAGAACAACTCGCAAGGGATAAAGGACGTGAGAAAGATATGGCCCTTTATAACAATATTGAGAAGATTGCACCTAAGTTGATTGCAAAGCAGCGTCAGATATTCAAAGGAGTAAGTCCTAATATAGATTTCTATAGTGGTTTTGTGTATGATATGTTGAATATTCCAAGAGAATTGTACACGCCATTATTTGCGATAGCAAGAATTGCTGGTTGGAGTGCACATCGCCTGGAAGAATTGATAACTACAGATAAGATCATTCGACCGGCATATAAGAGTCTAGTCAGCAAAAAAGAATATATAGAAAGAGAGGAACGATAATATGGGAGCAGGAACCAGTGCAGAGGAGTTTTTTTTAAAGAGCGTCAATGTTGAAAGCATATTTGAATTTATTGAAAGAACAGATTATTTGTTCCTTTATAGTATAAAGGAATGTGTTGAAAAATCAGACTGTCATGAAAGAGTATATCTTTCAGAAGTGGCAGAATACATGAAATTATCGATTCCAGAAACATCTAAGATGGTAAAAAGTCTTGAAAATAAAGGATATATTATCTGGAAATTAGATGAAAAAAAAGAAAGAACATACCTGGTTTTGACGAACAAGGCAATTGAATTAAGTAATTGTCAGAAAGAAAAAATGATAGAAGCTTATGAAAAAATCATATCGAATATACAAGAAGATGACCTGGCAGTTACACAGTGTACATTGAGAAAAATCCGACAGCTTATGGAAGAAATAAAATAGTGATTAATACAACGGAGTAAGAAAAGCTCCTTCATATATTAGAATAAAAATAAATTTTGTTGAGGTTAAATTGAGATTGACTTTGTATTGTATAAGTATGAAATAAAAAGGAATCAGGTGATGTACAATGAAAAAGTATAAAATATGTAAAATCCTTAATATATAAAATCCTTCTTGTTATACTGGCAATTTTTTTATGTGTGGCTTTTTATGAATTGCTCGGAATCTGCGTTGCATATAAAAAGCAGCCGGAAGTGTCCAATACAACCAAAAAAGAAACAAAAAATGGGTCATGGAACGAATGAAGTGAAAATACAGAACTGGCAGTAATCATAGAAAAGAATCCAGAAGCACTTTTACAAAGAGTGCGTTTGATCAAGAATGCAAAAAAGGAAATTATTCTTTCTACTTTTGCATTTCAATCCGATGAAAGTGGAAAATTGATTTTAGGAGCACTGCATGATGCGGCAGACAGAGGCGTACATATTCGTCTGTTAGTAGATGGAATGAAGAGCTGGATTGATATGAAAGAGTGTCCCGCCAGGTATTGGAAGATGGAACCTATCGTGATCCATATCATGTAGAGCCAATCGAATTAACAAAGAAACGTCAGAGAAAAATATTTTTGGTACAGCATCTGCTTGGATGGGCAAGGTATCTGTTTTAATAAGGAGGAAGGAAAACGTGTTTCAAATATTGATTGTAGAAGATGATAAAGAATTAAGCCAGCTATTCCAAAAAGTGCTTGAGAAGAATGGATATCAAGTCAAAAGTGCATCGGATGGAGCACAGGCATTAGAAGTATTGGATAAGGAATATATTGATCTGATCATTTCTGATATTATGATGCCGGTTATGGATGGCTATGAACTGGTGTCAGAACTTCGCTCAGCAGGATATCAGATACCAGTGCTTATGATCACTGCGAAAGGTTCCTTTGATGATATGCGCCAGGGATTTCTTTCGGGAAGTGACGATTATATGGTAAAACCGGTAAATGTGAATGAAATGGTTTTAAGAGTCGGAGCACTGCTTCGCCGTGCACAGATACTGAATGAACACAAAATTGTGATCGGTTCAACAGAGTTTGATTATGATGCAATGACGGTTACAACTGATAAGGAAAGTCTTGTTTTGCCTAAAAAAGAATTCCTGCTTTTATATAAGCTTGCAGCTTCGCCAGGCAGAACATTTACAAAACAACAGTTGATGGATGAAGTATGGGGATACGAGACGGAAGCAGACCCACATACGATAGAGGTACATATAGGAAGAATCAGAGAGCATTTTAAAGATAACCCTGATTTTGAAATCGTAACAATGCGTGGAATTGGATACAAGGTGGTGAAAAAATAATGGAACAAAAGAAAGAAAAAGGATTGCGGATCCGATCCTGTCTGACCGGTGCAATCTGGCTGGCACTTGTATTTTCAACAGTCATATCTGCTTTATTATTTGTTTTTTTGAATCATTTTTTTTATCTGCCGGGCAGCATACCTGTGCTTGGCTGGCTTTTGATTTTCAATACATTGATTGCAGGGCTGATCACTTCCTTTATTAATGCAAAGTTACTGGAACCAATTACCAGACTTAGTAAAGCAATGAAGGAAGTTTCTCAGGGAAATTTTGAACAGCATTTGGAAACGAACAGCCGTATAGCAGAAGTTGGAGAATCTTATCAAAGTTTTAACGTTATGACAAAAGAACTTCGTGCAACAGAGGTGCTGCAGATGAATTTTGTATCTGATGTTTCTCATGAGTTTAAGACCCCGATTAATGCCATTGAAGGATATACAATGCTGCTTCAGGGAGAAGAACTGTCTCCGGATCAAGAGAAATATGTAGAAAAAATCTTATTTAACACCCAAAGACTTTCCGGATTGGTTGGTAATATTTTGCTGTTATCCAAGTTAGAGAATCAGAATATACCAATGAAAAAAACAGAATATCGTCTGGATGAACAGATCCGCCAGGCATTTCTTTCATTGGAAACAAAATGGACAGAAAAAGAAATTGGTTTTCAGGTAGAATTGGAGGAAGTTAAATATACTGGGAATGAAGGACTTTTTATGCATATCTGGATAAATCTTTTGGATAATGCGATTAAGTTCAGCCCTTCAAAGGGGACAATTACGATGTTTCTAAAACAAGAACAGGATTCTGTTAAATTCATTCTGGAAGATGAAGGACCAGGAATAGAGGATGATGTAAAATCCAGAATATTTGACAAGTTCTATCAGGTAGATGGATCTCATAAAGCAGAAGGAAATGGCCTAGGTCTTGCACTTGTAAAACGGATTGTAGATAGTGCCGGAGGAACAATCAAAGCAGAAAACCGTGAATATGGTGGATGCAGATTTGTTATAGAGCTGCCAAAGCAGAAAGATGAGATTATATAGTTTTAAGATAAATTAGAAGATGGGAGGATTTATATGACATTTTATCAGGAGTTGCAGTTAAATCAGGCAGGTTCTAAAAACCTGTTGAAAAAGAGTGAAACACTAAAAGAAAGATTATATCATATGTGGGTATATCTGGTGAAGATAGCTGTTACAATGGCATTTTGTTTTTTCTTTGTGAGTATTTTCAGCATCCTATTTGGAAATGAGAACAGCATTGTAGGTGTAGTAGTCTTATTATGTCTCATGGTGTTTAGAAATGCGGATCTGGGGATCCACACCGGACAATCTACGATGCTTTTGGCTTTGTTCTTTGTAATTATGACTGTATGTCCGCATTTAGCAAATCAGTTTTCACCGGTATTGGGAATGCTGTTAAATATTGCGGCACTGGCTGTGTTGATTCTGTTCGGATGCCATAATCCATTCATGTTTAATCAATCTACATTGGTTCTTGGGTATCTGCTGCTATATGGTTATGATGTTACGGGAAAAAGCTATCAGATGCGATTAGTCGGAATGGCTTTAGGTGCAGCACTTACCTGCTTCGTATTTTATCGAAATCATAAAAACAGAACTTATAAAAGTAATCTGAAAGATCTGATACAAGAATTTGATATCACTTCTTCCAGAACAAAATGGCAGATATGTCAGATTTTATGCGTACCGATTGTCCTTTGCATTGCAGAACTTTGTAATATGCCACGTGCAATGTGGGCTGGTATTGCGGCCATGTCCGTAATTTTGCCGTCTATGGAAGATATGCACTACAGAGTCCGTAAAAGGATTGTCGGAAATATTGCAGGTGTTATATGTTTTACAGTATTATATTTTCTGCTTCCTTCGTCAATCTATGCATATATAGGAATTCTTGGTGGAATCGGTGTAGGATTTTCAGCACAATATGGCTGGCAGGCAGTATTTAACACATTTGGTGCTTTAGCCATTGCTGCAGAGACTTATGGACTACAAGGAGCAGTTAGTCTTAGAGTGATTCAAAATGTTTTTGGTGTTGTGTTTGCTTTAGCATTTTGTGTTATATTTTATTGGTTTATGTCTAAAAAAAAGGAAAGTGACGTGACCGTACATGCAGAGTGAAGTGAATCAGAAAGAAAATTTGAATAGAATTATTACGGTTTCTAGATAAGGTTTTTTATGATGAAAACAGTATATCATATGCGGTCATGCATTGAAAATACTGTTCAGTTAAGAAATGCTGTATTTTTTAGGTGCACTAATGTGTAGAAAGCAGGTGTATGATGAGTTCAAATCATTTTTTGGGGTATGACAAAAAGACAGATTGCTTATCTGCTTTATAATGCAGTATAATGGTAACGAGATTTATGCAACCCGATACATGAAATTCCTATTTCTCTTTGGACGGAGGTGGATAGGATAATTTCGATTGTACCTGACAGGTGTCAGATACTTTTGTATGAGAAGCATGGTCTCTGTTTCGTCACCGCCGTGTTTGAGATATGCCCTGCATATGTTTACTGCGGTGGCGAAATTAATTTTATAGACGTGTTTGGTATTTTTAGATGTTTTTACCACAGTGTGAGAAGTCACTAATTCACAGAAATTATACAGAATCATACGGGCATTGATTTCCTGAAGGATTCCATCATACTTGCTGCGCCCCAGATTAATCAGGATGCCGTCCGTCTCATGAAGGAGCTTTACGGCATCGACATGGAGAAAAAGCAGTATTCTAAGTTGATATCAAGCATCCCGGAGCCAGACATCTCCATCTCCATGGGTTGTGATGTAGGTTGTCCGTTTATTGGCAGAGCGTTTGATGACAACTGGAAATTTGAAGATCCGACAGGAAAAACGGATGATGATTTCAGGGGGGTTATACAGCAGATCGAGAAGAATATTCTAGAATTAAAGAAAAAATGATTGCAATATAACTTCCAGTTTGTAGGGATGACATGAAAAATGAAGTTTAAGGAACAGAGCTTTACCCTGTTTGCCTATACAAATTATAGGACAATTCAAGGTTCTCACAGGCTCGAACCACTAGATTTTAAGGAAAAAGGTGCGTTCCACCATTCCCTTGTACAATAGGGGTTGAGTATGTTTTTCGTTGAACAACCGTGCCATATTGAAACCATAGTATTGATGTCAAGGAAATAATCAAACAATCTATAATGCGGCTTGTTTGCTGACTTTTGCAGCAGTTTAAATTATACGCACAACTAATGTAAATACCCAGCTATATCTTACGGAAACATATCCACCGCAAAATTTCGTTCAGGTTGTAACCTCGGATTAAATATTATGAAAACATATATATTTCAAAAGTCATAAAAGCTCCGCAACGCCACACATTTAATGTTTTATGCATACCGCAATATAAGGCAACTACTATGACGATAACAAAAAATCTAAACACTATTAGGAAAAATACAGTTTTAAATATCATAATACGGAAGAAAACAAGCTTGTATCATAAGGTACAATATATTTATTGCAAAAAAAATTAAAATATACAATAATTTTGAGGAAGGTAAAAAATGTATCAAGTAACAGTTACACCTCAATTTCTAAGCGGCAAAGATACTTTTCGACAGGCAGTGCCTGCATTGTCATGGGCAGTTTTAATTTTTGCCACATTTATTTTGATGTGCGTATTTGATTTATATATTCTTGTGATACCGTTTCTGCTTGAATTTATAAGTGTAATACCTATGGGAATATGGTCGGTAAAAAGGTCGAAAAAAATCAGAAAAGAATCCGCCACACCAACAATAATAACACTCACAGCAAAAAGCGGAGAAATATACAAAGACAATATAAAACTCAACTTATCGTATAGTGTGCCGAAAAACATAGTTTATATAGATAACGGACACAGATCTGGAAAATTTAAATTTTATACTCTCTCTTTTTCTGCGATAATTACAGGAAATGAAGTCAACGGATTTATTGACTTTTGTCTTAAAAATAAAGTTAGATTCTTAGTCTAACTTTTTGGGGTCGGCTCATTCATAGCTACATTTCCAAATATTTTTTCTGTTTATATTATAAGAAAAACAAGACCTCAAGAGAAGTCTTGTTTTTGTTAATCTGTATATACTTAAAGGTTATAACTGCTTTTTAGTTTTAACTGCTTCTTCCGCCGATTTATTAAAACTGCCTGTGTCTGTTGCTCTTATAAAAGTTTCAATTTGCGGATTGTACATCAAATCACCACCGATAAACTTTGATATATTTGATATTATAATTTATACGCTATTCTTTTGTCAAACCGACAAAAAGTGTAAATTTTTCGCAGCTTATCTCCAATTGAAAGTTATCAAACCGTAAACATAAATAAATCCTATAAACAGAGGTACAACATATTTAAAAATCGGTTTCATCCACGACTTAATCTTAAGTCCTTTGCCCTCGTTAGCCTCTTTGATAAAGTTATCCCAGCCCCAGCCGAATTTATTGCAACAGAAAAGAGCAAGAACAAGCGAACCCAGCGGAAGAATATTTGTAGATACTATGAAATCCCAGAAATCAAGCCATGTTGTTCCTTCGGAAAACGGTTGAAAATGAAGCACACTAAAACCGAGCGCCGTTGTAAGTGCAAGGACAAATACAACAATTCCGCAAATCAAACTTCCTTTGCGGCGTGACCAACCCGTTAAATCTCTAATCATTGCAAGGATATTTTCACACACACCGAGAACGGTTGACAAAGCCGCAAAAACCATAAACAGGAAAAAGAGAGTTCCCCATATGCGGCCGCCTGCCATATTATTAAACACAGTTGCCATAGTGTCAAATAAAAGGCTCGGGCCTGAATTTACTTCAACACCATAAGTAAAGCATGCAGGGAAAATTATTACACCTGCAAGAATGGCAACAAGAGTATCCAAAGAAATTATATTAACAGCCTCGCCCATAAGGGAATGGTCTTTGCCTATGTAACTTCCGAAAATAGCCATTCCGCCCATACCTGTTGACAATGTAAAGAATGCCTGATTCATTGCCGCCACTATAACCGAGCCGTCAATCTTTGAAAAATCGGGTTTGAGGTAAAACGACATTCCCTCTCCTGCGCCTTTCAGCAACAGACTGTTTACCGCCAAAACTACCATCAGCACAAGCAATGCGCACATCATATATTTTGTTACTTTTTCAAGTCCGTTCTGAATATTGAACGAAAGAATTACAAAAGCAATAACTACCGTAACCAGCAGAAAAATAACATTTACAGACGGCTGAGAAATCATAGAATTAAAGCCGAGGTCGGCATTATTCCCTATAAGAAAATTGACAAAATAGTAGATAATCCATCCGCACACAACTGTGTAAAACGCCATCAGCGCAAGATTGCCCACAAGGCACACCCAACCAAAGCCGCCCCATTTCTGCCCCGGCTTTTCTAATTTTTTATACATATGAATAGGACTTGTCTGCGCCGCTCTTCCGACGGCAAATTCCATAATCAAAGACGGAATACCGAGTACAATTAAGCAAATTATATATACCAGCATAAAACTTCCGCCGCCGTTTTGCCCGCACATCCACGGAAATTTCCAAACATTTCCGCATCCGATTGCACATCCTGCCGAAAGCATAATAAAGCCAAGTCTGCTTCCAAGTTGTTCACGCTTCATTATAGTAAATCTCCTTTAAAATTAAACACAATATAATTTATAGTATAGCAAAAATTGTATTATTTGTAAAATTGATAATATTATGTTATAATAACGAAAATATCGTTTATAAAGGATAAATAATATGGATACCAATGTATTAAAAACTTTTGTTGCCGTATGCGAATACTCGGGTTTTTCAGCGGCTGCCGATAAACTCGGTTATACACAATCTACGGTTTCTTCACAAATAAAGCAATTGGAAAATGAGCTTGACACTGTTCTTTTTGACAGGTTTTATCACAGAATAAACCTTACAGAGGACGGGCTGATCGTTTTGCAGCACGCAAGAAATATACTCGAATCTCACGAAAAAATGCTTGAAGAACTTAAAACTCCCGAAATAATAAAAGGAAATATCAGACTTGCAATGTCAAGTTCGGTATGTAATCGTTATTTTAAAGATGATTTTCTGAAATTTCGCAAACAGTTTCCCGATATTCATTTGGTTGTATTGGAGAGCGGTACCGAGCAAATGTTTGATATGCTAAGGAAAAACGAAGTTGACTTAATATTTACTTTGGACAGCCATATTTACGATTCGGAGTTTATTATCTGTGCCGAACATAAAGAGGAAGTCCACTTTATAGCCGCCGCAGATCATCCGCTTTTACAGCGAAACGAACTATTGTTAAAAGAAATATGCTCCGAAGATTTTGTGCTTACAGAAAGCAATATGAGCTACCGAAAACTTCTGAATCACGAGCTTGCCACGCAATCGTTGGAAATTCTCCCGATTCTTGAAATCGGCAATCCTCTGCAAATCTGCTCACTCATAGAAAACAGCAAAATGATTTCCTTTCTACCTGATTTTATTACGGAAGACGCATACCGCAACGGATATATTAAACATCTGCCGATTGCGGATTGTGATGTTTCTGTATGGACTCAATTATTAATACACAAAAACAAATGGCGCTCCCCTGCCCTAAACGCATTTATAGATTTTTACAGAGAGGTTATCGATAAATAAAAACTTCTGATATATTACACAATACAGCTCCCCTATCATTATTACCGTGACCGGAGAGCTGTTGTTTAATTTATAATTAAATTTTATTTTTCTCAACAAACTCGCATTTTTCAACATCAAATACACCTTTTGTGGTTATTCGCAGTGACGGGATTACAGGCAGGCTTAAAAATGACAGCGTCATAAACGGGTCTATGCCTTTATCCGCACCGAGGCGGTATGCTTCGGTTTTGGCTTTTTCGAGTTTTTCGTTTACCTTTTCTAAAGGTTCTTCCGACATAAGTCCTGCAACCGGGAGTTCAAGCAATGCCTTAATTTTTCCGTTATCGACAACCGCTATACCGCCTTTGCTGTTTCTGACCGCATTAACGGCAACGGATATATCACTGTCGGTACAGCCTACCGCAATAATATTATGTGAGTCGTGCGCAACGGAAGTTGCAACCGCTCCAGATTTTAAAGAATATCCATTTACATAGCCGACACCGATGTGGTTCGTATTTTTATGGCGCTCAATGCAGGCGATTTTTAAAATATCGTTTTCCACATCAATTTTATCGGCTGTTCCGAGATTATGCGTGAGAAGTTCTCCGCTGACAAGTCCGATAAGACCGAGTTTTCCGTCAACTTTAAAACTGTCTGGCATAACTTCGTTTAGGCAGAATGTATTATGACATTTTTCGATAAGCCTGTCGTCTGCGGCAGGGATTTCAAACTCCTTTACCTCACCGTCAAAAATCACTTTACCACGCTTGAAAACAGTTTCCACATTAAAATCCGTCAAATTGTCTACAACAACCATATCGGCAAGATAACCGGGTGCAATTGCTCCCTTATTGTTAAGCGCAAAATATCTTGCGGCATGGTGAGTTGCTGCTTTTAATGTGATTATCGGGTCTGCTCCGTTTTTCAGCGCCTGTTTTACTATGTAATCAATATGTCCTCCATACAGCAAATCACTCGGATGTTTGTCATCAGTGGCAAACATACAGCGTGCATAATATTGCTGATTCAGCAACGGCATAAGTGCCTTTAGATTGTGAGCGGCAGTACCCTCTCTTATCATAATAAACTGACCTTTTCTAAGCTTTTCAAGTGCATTTTCAAATGTTGAACATTCGTGGTCGGAGTAAACACCTGCGGCTATGTAAGCGTTAAGGTCGTTTCCCGAAAGTTCGGGAGCGTGTCCGTCTATCTTTTTATGGTGAGCCTGCGAGGCAACTATTTTTGAAACCACATCATCGTCACCGTTTATCACTCCGACATAGTTCATCATCTCGGCAAGACCGAGGACTTTTTTATGCTCAAAATACGAATCAATATCCTTGTAGCCAAGCTCTGCACCGCTCTCGTCAAACTCGGTAGCAGGTACACAGGACGGCAACATAAAATGCACATCAACAGGCAGGTTCTGCGAGCTTTGTATCATATATTCAATGCCGTCAGTTCCCATTACATTTGCTATTTCGTGCGGGTCGGTAATAACGGTTGTTGTTCCGTGAGAAACAACCGCTTTTGCAAACTCACTCGGAGTTACCATTGAGCTTTCAAGGTGAATGTGTGCATCTATAAAACCTGGTAAGACAAGTTTGCCGTTTACATCGATTTCGTTTTCTCCCTCATACTCTCCGATACCGGCTATAAGACCGTTTGCTACGGCTATGTCGCCCTGCAAAAATTCATTTGAAAAGGCATTGAGATACATTGCGTTTTTCAGTACAAGGTCAGCCTTTTCTCTGCCCGAAGCAACCGCAATGATTCTCTGCTTTACACCTAATCGTCTGTTTATTTTCTCTTCGTATGTTTCTTTCATAAAAGCACCACCTTGCAAAATATTAATCTTTATTTTTTAATAATTATATCATAATAATTTAATATTAAAAGACATTTATACTAATATTTTCTTTTTCTATCTCAATAATCATATCAGAAAAACCAAAATATTATTACAAACTTGAAAAACGAAAAATCAGAGGTATAATAGTAGTTATGTAAAATGAAAAATATGAAAATGTGTGGGGAAATATGATGGAAAACAGCAAAACCGAACGATTGGCTTATATAGATGTGGCAAGGGGATTTGTAATTATTTTAATGCTTATCGGTCACGCAAATGCACCTGACCCGCTTGTGAAAGCAATTTTCGGCTTTCATATGCCATTCTTCTTTATACTTTCCGGATTTTTATATAATAAAACAAAATGGTCCGAACTCGGTTTCAAAAAATTCACAGTATCCAAATTTAAAGCTTACATAGTGCCTTACTTTATTTTGGCTTTTTTCAATTTACTCATAAATATACCGATTGAACAAATTAAAGGTCTGAAAGGTCAGGAATTATTTGACTCAACAATGAATCATTTGCAATGGATATTTTACTCTTGGGGCGCAATAGACAAAATGCCTAACTGCACTCCGTTATGGTTTTTGCCGTGTATTTTCATTTGTTGTATTTGCTTTTATTTTCTCAATAAAATAAACAACACAGCCGTACAGACAGTTATCTGTATATTGTCTGTAACACTTGACTATATCTTGTACTTATTTATAAATATTCAATTACCTTGGCACATCAATGTTGCTCTAATCGGTATGGCATTTATGTTCATAGGACTTAAAATCAAAGAATCAAATCTGCTGAAAAATATCACCCACGGTATATCTTTTATATTTTCTATGATAGCTCTCGGTGCATTATGCATAGTAACAAACCCAAGAGTTGACCTCTGCAACAATACACTTAACAACACTTTTCTTACATTTACGGGTTCAATCACAGTTTCTGTTGCCATACTTTTTATTTGCTATAAATATGTGAATAATTTTAAATTTTTAGCATTCTTAGGCAAAAACACCATAATTATTATGGCTTTAAATTACGCAGTAAACAGTTATTCAAACCAAATTTGGAGCAATACTCCTGTACTGCAAAGTATAAGCTATTGTTGGTGGATTATGACAATAGTTGACATTCTTGCCTGCTCGGCGCTGATATTACTCTGGAACGCACTAAAGAAGGGATTTCCCGTATTAAGATTATTGCATATATAATCACATTTAAAATAAACAAAGCTGACATTGCTAATTTGCATTGCAATGTCAGCTTTGTATTTTTTGACAACAAAATAATTTATAAAATTACAGCACATCTTTTATCTCAAAAGCCAAAATGAGTTTAAAGCGTTCCTCAAAGGTCTTAAGGTTATTGCCGAGGATTTTTTTGATTTTAGCAAGCTGATAATTTATTGTATTGCGGTGCACAAATGTTTCTTCCGCCACCTTCTGCACACTGCCGTCATACTTAAGATACAACCGTAAAAAATTCAGATAATCGGTTCCGTTATCTCTGTCGTAAATCTCAAGTTTTCTGAGGTTTTCATTGTATATGCTCTCAAGCAGCGAATTATCGTCTACGGCAAGAATGAGTTTTTTGATTTCAAGTTTTTCATAAAACATCGGACTGATATTTCTGCGTTGAGAAAGTTTGAGCATCTTAAGCACAATCTGATATGCTTTTGACAGCGACTTTATATTACAATCGGTTTTACTGACCGCAATATAAAGTTTATTAACGCTCATAAACTTCTCCTGCTCTGCCTGCAACTTTTCAACCAGACTTTCGATTTCCGCATTTGTAAAATTGCTTAGCACATAAAACAGCATATTATCTACCCTCTTCGTCGAGCAATGCCGTTAGTTTTTTCATCATATCCGAAACCGCAATGTGTCTGCCTGTTACGATAAAAGCCTTTCTGCCCATTTCTTTTAAAAGCGGTGCAGCCTCGTTAAGCACGCCTTTGCCGACTACTATGTGATTTGGAACTACAAAATGTGACATTTTAATATCTCCCGTTATTTTAGAATTTTACTATTATAGTATCAAATCAATTCATTGTCAACATATGTAAGAACTTCGTCCATCTTTACCATTTCTTCCCTGATCTGTTCTTCTGTAATGATAAGCGGCGGATTTACAAAGAGCATATTTTCGTGTGAATAAGTCATAAACTTTTTCTTCTTTAACATTCCTACAAGACTGTCCATAATGCCTTTTTCATCCTTGCCGTACGGAACTAACGGTTCTTTTGTTTTCTTGTCCTTTACAAGTTCAATAGCAGAGAACAAACCGATATATCTTACATCACCTACACAAGGATGTTTCTCTTTCATTTCTTCAAGAATTTCACCGAGCACCTTGCCAACCTTGTTTACATTGTCAAGAATGTTTGCCTCGCTGTAGTAGTTTACACAGGCAACACCTGCCGCACAAGCAAGTGGATGACCGCTGTATGTAAGACCGCAGGAAAGAAGATGATCGTCAAAGTAATCTGCGATTTTCTGCGATACCGCAACGCCGCCGAGCGGAACATAGCCGCAGGTAACGCCCTTTGCAAATGATACAATATCGGGAACTACATCAAAATTCTGGAATGCAAACATTTTACCTGTTCTGCACCAACCTGCCATAACCTCATCGCAAATCATCAGAATACCGAACTCATCACAAATCCTTCTTACTCCCGGTAAGTAACCCTTAGGAGGAATAATTACACCGTTTGAACCTGTAATTGTTTCCATAACGATTGCGGCTACACTGTCAGGGCCTTCGTAAATAATCTGCTCTCTCAATTTAGTGAGATAATATTTTGTAGCTGCCTCTTCGGATTCAAATTCAACAGCCTCTCTGTAAACATACGGATCAAAAAATTTTACAAATCCCGGAATACCCGGCTCAAGCGGATATCTTCTCGGCTCGCCCGTAAGGTTGCCTGCGCCGAATGAAGAACCGTGATAACTTCTGTAACGGCTGAATACCTTGTTTCTGCCCGTAAACATTCTTGCAATCTTTACTGCGTTTTCGTTTGCGTCTGCACCTGCATTTGTAAAGAATACTTTGCCAAAACTGTCCGGAAGAAGATTAATAATCATTTCCGCAAGTGTTGACTTTGCCTCTGTTGCGTATGACGGGCCTACAAAACAAAACTTATCAACCTGTTCTTTAATTGCATCTCCGATAGCTTTGTTACCGTAACCTAAGTTAAGGTTTACAAGCTGTGAAGACATATCTGTATATTTATTACCGTCAAAATCGTAGAAGTAAATTCCCTCTGCCTTTGCAACAGGAATAGGATTTAAGTTACCCTGCTTGCTCCATGACTGAAGTACATATTTCTTATGGTTTTCAACAATTTTTTCAGGTGTCATAATTATCATCCTTTCAAATCATACCCTATCAAATCACAAATGGGACTTCGTGTTCAACGAAGCCCCATTGCTTTGAAATCTCTTTTGTTTATGCCATTATTATACCACGATATTTTATGAGCGCAACACTTTTATGCACAAATTTCTTTGTGCTGCGGCACAAATTGCAAATATAAAGCATCACTTTTTATAGGGAAATCTGTCACAATTCATAATATTTTATAAGCTGCAAACAACTTGTGCATAATATTGTTATCGGATTGTAAATTTTAAATCTAAATTCTTATACTTACTTGACATAAATATATTTAGGTGATAAATTAATATATGATGAAGTTTAATCGGAGGTGAGATTTAATGGACAGTTGCAGTAGTTTTGGTCGAAGTATTCAAACAGGTGTTACGGAAATACTCAATGTAAGGCTGTCTGTTAAATTCTGACTGATGTTTAGCCTTTTGTAAACATAATATTACTTTCTGTTCCACCGAATATTATCCTATACTGCTCAACAATCAATTGTTAAACTGCTGTGGGAATAGCGGTGGTATTTTTATGCCCTTTTGAGGCAAATGGGAGGTAATGATATGACAGAGAAAGTATTAAACAAACCAATGTATGCAGACGAAATCGTAAAGATTTTCAGGAGCGGTCTTTCAAAAGACGAGCTTATAGAAAAAATTTCCGACTACCATACAAGCGATATTGCCGACGCTCTTGAAAAAATGACTGTCGACGAAAGAAAAGCGCTCTACCCTGTTCTCGGTGTGGAACTTGTTGCGGAAATATTTTCTTACATTGAAGATTCGGAAGAGTATCTGAAAGAAATTAATTCCGATAAAGTTGCTAATCTGCTTTCGGAAATGGACTCCGACGATGCGGTAGATATTCTTGAAAAGCTCGGCGATGACGACAGAAAAAGAATAGTCGCCTTGCTTGACAACGATGCAAAACAAGATGTACGAATGATTTTATCTTATGACGATGATGAAATCGGCAGTGAAATGACTACCAACTACATCGTTATAAGCAAAAATCTTTCTATAAAAGAAGCCAGACACGAACTTATCTCGCAGGCAGGTGAAAATGATAACATCAATACAATTTACGCTGTTGACGACAACAACTGTTTTTTCGGCGCTATTGATTTGAAAGATTTAATTGTTGCAAGGAATTATCAAAATCTTGATGACATCATAGTAAAGTCATATCCTTTTGTAAAGGCACACGAAAAAATTACGGATTGTATTGAACAATTAAAAGACTATGCAGAGGATTCTATCCCTGTGCTTGATGACGAAAAACATATTCTCGGCGTTATTACCGCCCATGATATTGTTCAGGTTGTGGACGAAGAACTCGGTGAGGATTACGCAAAACTCGGTGGTTTGACCGCAGAAGAAGATTTAAACGAAACCACTTTTCAAAGCACAAAGAAAAGATTGCCTTGGCTAATTATTCTGCTTTTTCTCGGTATGGGAGTATCTTCGGTGGTAGGCATTTTTGAATCGGTGGTAGCCGTTATTCCGATAGTTATATGCTTTCAGTCGCTCATACTTGATATGGCGGGAAATGTAGGCACTCAATCGCTTGCGGTTACAATCCGTGTACTTATGGATGAAAATCTGACAGCGTCAGACAAATTAAAACTCACCGTCAAAGAAATGAAAGTCGGATTTTCAAACGGAATTCTCCTCGGTGTAATGGCAGTGATTTTTGTCGGTCTTTATATTTTCCTTATTAAAGGAAACGATATTGCCTACTCGTTTATTGTATCGGGCTGCGTAGGATTTTCGCTTTTGGCGTCTATGGTAATTTCAAGCCTTATCGGCACACTTGTTCCTATGTTCTTCAACAAAATGAAAATCGACCCTGCCGTAGCGTCAGGCCCATTGATTACAACCATAAACGACCTTGTTGCAGTTGTGACATATTACGGTATGGTATGGCTGCTTTTGATTAACATTTTACATTTAACCTAAATATTTTTACGATAAACAGGCGTGATTTTTTCGCCTGTTTTTGTTTGCGTAAATATTTCACACTACAACTAAACATCTTGTAATTTTACTTTTCTCTTATAAACACAACTGTGCATTTTGTAAAAATTTTTTAAGTAAACATCAGTGTATTTTTCAAAATTTTAGGATTTACTTTTTTATTCTGCTATGCTATAATTCATACGAATTCAAGGATATTGTAGTCCATAATTATTCTTTACAATAAATTTTAACAAAGAAGTGTGAATTATTATGACCGGTTCAAAATCCGTACGAAATCTGACGCAGGGTAAAATATTCAGTCAGATTTTATTTTTTGCCATTCCCGTAATTATAGGAAACCTTTTACAGGAATTATATAATGTAGTTGATACCTTGATAGTGGGGCAAACGCTTGGCGAAATCAAACTTGCGGCGGTAGGCTCTACAAGCTCTCTTAACTTTTTTGCGCTCGGCTTTTTCATAGGTTTATCGGCAGGCTGTTCGGTAATCACCTCTCAACACTTCGGTGCAGGAAATATTAAGCAAATCAAAAAAAGTGTTGCCGCACATATATTAATCGGAATTATATCATCTGCCGTACTTACAGTTGCTTTTGTATTTTTAGTAAATCCGTTTTTAACAATGCTCGGCACTACAAAAGAAACTTTTGATTACGCAAGCCGGTATCTTACAATAATCTACCTCGGCATACCGGCAACTATGCTTTATAATCTTACAGCATCATTGCTCAGATCGGTCGGTGACAGCAAAACTCCGTTGTATTTACTGTTGTTCTCTTCTGTTCTGAATGTCGGACTTGACCTGCTGTTTATAGTAGTATTCAAATGGGATGTTGCAGGTGCGGCAATAGCAACTGTAGTTTCACAATTAATTTCTGCAGTGCTTTGCTGTATTTACATATATTTTAAAGTTAAACTTCTTTTGCCGACCAAAGAAAGTTTTACAAGTATAGGCAGAATGGTTGCTGACGAACTTAAAGTCGGCTGTCCTATGGGACTTCAAAACTCTGTAATTTCTATAGGTATGATGGTTTTGCAGTATTTTGTAAATCAGTTCGGCTCATATGCGGTTGCAGGATATACTATCGGCAACAGAGTGCAGATGCTTGTTCAAAATCCGATGAACTCAATAAGCATGGTAATTGCTACCTTTGCGGGACAAAATGAGGGCGCAGGAAAATATGACAGAATACGAAAAGGCGTAAACTACTGCCTTATTCTCTGCATAACATACGCAATAGCAGTTGGCGCATTAACAATGTTGTTTGCCACACCGATTACGGGAATATTCACAAGCAACAGCTCTCAGCAAACAATAGATTATTCCGTACAATTCATATTCTGGAACTGCCCGTTTGAATTTACTCTCGGAATGTTGTTCATTTACAGAGGCACAATACAGGGACTTAAAAACGGCATTATTCCGATGATCGGCTCGCTTATCGAGGTACTTATGAGAATATGTGCACCGGTTATTTTAAGCTCAATAATCGGTTATATATCAATCTGCGTTGCAGGTCCTGCCGCATGGACGGCAAGTATGCTGTTAATGCTTGCGGTTTACTATATAAAAATGAAAGGCTTTAAAAATAAAAAAGCACTTGCATGAAATTAAGGGAACTTTTCAACCGAGAAGTTCCCTTTGATTTTTGCTGACTTTTACATATATAAAAAGTAAAATTATTGATGGTGATTTTATGATTACGGAAACAGAACGATTATTTCTTCGTGAGCTAACAAAAGATGATTTCAGTGCACTATATGCTGTTTTGGCAGATTCGGATATAATGCAACACTATCCATATACATTTGATAAAGCAAGAGTAATGAATTGGATTGACAAAAGCATTGAGCGATACAATATTTTCGGCTTTGGCTTGTGGGCAGTTTGCTTAAAAGATAACGGCGAAATGATTGGCGACTGCGGACTTACTATGCAAATTATCAATAATCAAATTAAGCCTGAAATCGGGTATCATTTTAGAAAAGATATGCAGCATAAAGGCTATGCCAAAGAGGCAAGCATTGCGGTAAGAGATTGGACTTTTATTAACACTCCTTTCAATATCATGTATTCCTATATGAAAAAAGATAACATTCCCTCCGCCGCTGTCGGGACAGAGTGGGAAAAAATTAAAATATAATTTTATACAAAAATTCACTTGATATATATTGAAAAATATTTTATATGTTGATATAATAAAAACACCGATTGTTGACTAAGCCTTGGCTTTTTCATAAATATTTTAATAAGGAGATTAGTGTTTGACAAAGACTAATACAACTGTAATAGTAGCATAATCGGGAGGTTTGCTACTTTTACCCACAAACCTCCCAAAAGGTTTTTGATTTTACTTTTTGGAGGATTATGCTCTATGAATAGAGAAAACAAGAAAAAATCATATAAAAAAGGTTATTATAAATCACACGCTTGCAACGAAAGTTTTATCTGCAAGGTATGCGGCAGACTTGTTGTACCTAACGGTGCGGGAAGCGACCATCGCAATCATTGCCCTTACTGCCTGTCAAGTCAACATCTTGATATTGAGCCCGGTGATCGTGAGGCAGATTGCGGAGAAACTATGGAACCTGTCGCAGTATGGGTTCGCAAAAACGGCGAATGGGCGATTATTCACCGCTGCAAAATCTGCGGAACATTAAGCTCAAACAGAATTGCCGCTGACGATAACCCGATGAAACTTATGTCTATTGCAATGAAACCCGTATCATCTCCCCCGTTTCCGCTTGAAAAAATTGAGAAAATGACAAAACTTATGGGCGGTGACGGCGAGCTTAAATGGTAATAATCTGACTGCAAATCAAAAGGACTCCTTGTCAGCAGGCAGGGAGTCTGATGTTATTTTTTAACATTTACATATTAACTTATTTTTTGAAAATAATAACACAAGGAGGTATATATATGTGTACTGCCGCAACATACAAAACAAAAGATTTTTATTTTGGAAGAACTCTTGATTACGAATTTTCTTACGGTGATGAAATTACAATTACACCGAGAAACTATGCCTTTGATTTTCGTCATACAAGCACTTGCAACTCCCATTATGCAATAATCGGAATGGCTCATATTGCAGGTAATTATCCGCTCTACTATGATGCAATCAACGAAAAAGGGCTTGGAATGGCAGGACTTAACTTTGTCGGAAATGCCGTTTATGCCGAACCTGACGACAGTAAGGAAAATGTGGCGCAATTTGAATTTATACCGTATATCTTAAGCAAATGTGCGAGTGTAAGCGATGCAAAAAACTTGCTTGCAAAAATTAATCTCACAGGCACTCCGTTCAGCGATAAACTTCCGACCGCCGGGCTTCACTGGATAATTGCAGATAAAAACGAATCTATAACCGTTGAATCCGTTGCGGACGGACTTCATATTTACGATAATCCTGTCGGTGTACTCACTAACAATCCACCGTTTGAAACCCAGATGTTTCTGCTGAATAATTATATGTCGCTCTCCGCTAAACAACCGCAGAACACATTTGCAAACGGACTTACACTTAATTCGTACAGCCGTGGTATGGGGGCAATCGGATTGCCGGGTGATCTTTCATCTGCATCACGATTTGTGAGAGTTGCATTTACTAAAATGAATTCAATTTCAGGTGAAAGCGAAAACGAAAGTGTAAGCCAATTTTTCCATATTCTCGGCTCTGTAGATCAGCAACGAGGTTGTTGTGAAGTCAGCAAAGGAAAGTATGAAATTACAATTTATACTTCCTGCTGTAATGCCGCAAAGGGAATTTATTACTACACAACCTATAATAATCATCAGATTTCCGCCGTAGATATGCACAGAGAAAATCTTGACGGTACAGAGCTTATACGCTATCCGTTAATTACGGAACAACAAATCAATTTTCAAAACTAAAGCAACAGACCGACACATCAAAATGTATCGGTCTGTACTTTTATTCTGCGTTTTTAAGAGCCTCTTCCATAGGAATTTTTTTAATTTTTCTGAACTGCAGCGCACCTACAACAGCATATGCAAGTATGCCTAAAACAAGCATTTGAACATAAACCATAGGGTCAATGTAGAAAGTAAGCCAGCCTGAAAAACTCCTGATAATTTCGGAATATATAGCTTTCATAAACAAATACGAAATCGGCAAGCTGATTATTACCGAAAGAATGGCTACAATCGCTGTTGACATAATATAAAGTCTTGTGATTTCTCCGTTCTGATAGCCGAGTATTTTTACTATCGAAACGGAATTTGCATTCTTTTCGATTATAACTTTAGAAATCAGGTAAACAAGCAACATATAAAGGACAACGGAAAATACTACAATTATAGGAATCATTCCGCCCATTGAATCTGTCATTTGGTCGGAAACAACAGTCAAATCCTTTTGAGTAATTTTGCTTGCAATGTACTTATCATCAATATCGGTTATTTCATTATCCGAAAAATATCCGCTGAAATAATCATCGCTTTTTTCAAATTCGTTTCTGAAATTTTCTATATCTGTAAAGACTGCAAGTGATGCAGGATATTTATATGTACCGCTTATTGTCAGTCGATAAGTTTTATCATCATACTTTGTCTTTAAGTCAAGATTATCTCCGACTTTTAATCTGAATTTTTCCAATACACCCTCGGATACAAAAGCAGAATTTCTGTCAACAAAACCTGCTTTTACATAGTCCGAATCCTTATCCACACCATACACGGTAATTTCATCCGAATTGTCCGAATTTTCAAAATCGGTTTCGAGTGTGGTTACAGCGTACTTTTCCGCTCCCTTAGTATCTGTTTCAACAGGAACTTTTAAAACATACTGATAATTAC
Source organism: Ruminococcus intestinalis (assembly GCF_014288065.1). NCBI lineage: Bacteria > Bacillati > Bacillota > Clostridia > Eubacteriales > Oscillospiraceae > Ruminococcus > Ruminococcus intestinalis. The sequence goes on from NZ_JACOPS010000002.1 coordinate 317,833, forward strand.
AAATCATATTATCGATTACTTCTGTCTTAAAATTATTTACCAACGGTGTCAATAAAAGACTGAACATTAAAATAAAGTTTGAGAATAAAATACCTATAAACATAACAATGTAGCCGGATTTATTTTGAAAAATCACACGAAGTCTGAATTTTGTCATAAATTTAAAATCAGGTAACTTCACAACCTTTTTCTTCTCTTTTTTGCTAAGGTCATGACGCAAAAATTTAAGAGGTGAAAGCGAGAGCTTTTTGCTGAGAATAAATATATTGACAAGTACCATAATTATACAAGGCACAACGGTTGTTATAAAGAAAGCATATGCATTCCACAATGTAACATACGGGCCAAGGCTGTAACTTCCGTAATAAATATCTGCTATAACATTTTTAAATACCGAATATCCGAGAATATTACCGAGTACCGCACCGATAAGTGTAACAATTACAGGCAAAACAAGATAATGTCTTAATAATTCGCCTCTTGTATAGCCTGATGCTCTGAGTGTACCGATAACAGCTGACTCTTTTTCAATAGTATTTGAAGTAGTAACTGCAAATACAAATGCCATAATAGCAATAACGATATATAAAAGAGTTATCATCATAGATGTATCCGAACCGATATCATCACCCGAAAAATGGATTGCCTGATTATCGGGTTCGGCAATAAAGTTTTTGAGCTCTGCATTTTTTGCAATCAATTCTTTTATATCGGTATTTTTATCGTGCTTTTCCTGCTCTGAATATGAAGCATCGTTAAAAGTGTAGGAATAGCAATAGTTTAAATTTTTATCGGAAATTTTGTCAAAAGCATTATCTGTTACAGTTGCAACAGTAAAGTTTTGAGCGTCAAACATCATATCTGTATTACTTTTGAACAATGATGTGTAATCGGAAAAAGCAACATAACCGCTGACTTTGTATTCCTTGCCGTCAAGCGTTACTTTATCGCCGATTTTTATATCATTATTTTCGCTGAACAATCTGTCAAGTGCAATTTCATTGTCTGCCTTTGGAAATTCTCCGTCAAAAAGTTCTATCTTATCTACATCATTTCTCATTTTATAAATTCTGTATGTAGAGCTTTTATAGGTTTCTTCTTTATAAAAATTATCATAAAGCGTTAAATCTTCATCTTCAAGTTTTGTTTTAAGGTCATCGGTCATCTTGCTTTCAAGAACAAAATTACCGTCCTCTATATTATTTTTATCAAAACTTTCGTCAAAAGCGGTTTTCATACTTGTACCGGCAACCAAAAAGCCTGATACAACTCCGATTGTAGCTACTAAGAATATAAAAATAACAATATACTTTCCGATATCTCCCTTAAGTTCTCGTGGCAGTCGCTTATTAAGCGGATTCTTCATAAATTCATCTCCTTACCAATCAAGCTCTTCGGCATTAACTTTTTCGGTATTTTCATATTCTTTACGAATATTTCCGTCTCTGAGTTTGATAACCTTATCTGCCATCAATTTGATAGCGTCGTTATGAGTTACGATAATTACGGTGTTTCCGTACTTTTGATTAATGGTTTCGATAAGTTTTAAAATATCCTTTGAAGTTTTATAATCAAGCGCACCTGTCGGCTCATCACAGAGTAAAATATCGGGATTCTTTACAATTGCTCTGCCTATTGATGTTCTCTGCTGCTGACCGCCCGAAAGCTGACTCGGAACTTTATCCTTGTGTTCCCACAAGCCGAGAGTATGCAAAAGTTCATCTGTATCAAGAGGATTTTTGCTTAAAAATGCTCCTACCTCTATATTTTCTTTTACAGTAAGATTCGGAATTAAATTATAGAACTGAAATACATAACCGAGATGATTTCTTCTGTAAAGCGAAAGCTGCTTTTCGTTCATATCTTCGATTTTACTGCCGTCAATGGAAATGCTGCCGCCATCGGCTTTTTCTATACCGCCGATAATGTTGAGCAAGGTTGACTTACCCGAACCTGACGGACCGAGCAAAACGCAAATCTTGCCTTTCTCAACTCCGGTGGTAATACCTTTTAATACCTTTGTACGATTTTCCCCTGTACCGTAATACTTTTCTATACTCTTAATTTCAAGAAACATAAACTACCTCCTGCTATTTATATGAATATATGTTTATTTGTTCATATGTTCAATAATAAGAATTTAACATACAAAGCAAATATTGTCAAGCAAAAAATAAATAAAAGTTATTTTAAAAATTCATTTGATTAGTTTCAACTAACTTAAGTCGTTAAAATTATCTGCTGTGTATGCATTTTGCCGACGCAGCAGACTGTTTTAGATTTTCTCTGTCTTCATAGGAATATATCCTGCGTTTATTACAATATCTCTCAATTCTTTTTCGGCAATTTCCTGCTTTGTTCTCACATAAGCGGAATTTTCCGAAAGTTTTACCTTTGCAAGATAATTTTCTTTTGAGTTAAAAGCATTTTCCACTCGTATTGCGCAGTTTTTACAAGTCATACCGTCGATTTTTATTTTGTATTCAAAGCTGTAATTATTCACATTACTGTCCTGCGGCTTAACTTTTTTTATGCTGTCGCCGCCTGTACCGCAGCAACCGCTTTTAAGGTTTTTGATGTATTTTAAAACACCGATTACACATATAACAGCGATAACCGCACAAACAATAATTGTAGAAATAATAGATTCCATAATAACAGCCCCTTGCAAGTTAGTTTCTTCTAACCTTAGTATATCACTCTGCTTTTTCCTTGTCAAATAAAAATATTATCTTAAAACAGTTCTGTTTTTGTTAAATATAAAAAACTCTTATTTAAGATTTCGAGTAAAGTTTTGCAGATTAGAGGTAACAAAATTCTTCCCGAAGAAATTATAAAATTCAACTTAAATTATGTGCTAAACCACAAATTACCCCAACTTTTTTATAAAAAGACTTATCAAAAAACTGCACCCTGTCATATGACAAGATGCAGTTTCTGTTAAAATCAGATAGTAATAATTCCGCATTGAGTAAGAATTGATGTTACAAGAATAATGATAAGGCAAATCGGAGCGACATATTTAATTATTACATTAAACAAACCTTTTCTTTTGAAAGCTTCGCCGTTGCGTGTAACTTCGTCTGTAATAGCCTTTGGTTTGATAACCCAACCTATAAGAATACAGGTGAAGAACGCTACAATCGGCATAAGAATACTGTTGCTGAAGAAATCGAAGAATGTCAGAATATCCATTCCGAAAATTTTAAAATCAGACCAGATTCCGTTTCCGAGTGATGACGGAATACCCATCAACAAGCAAAGTCCGATTACGATAAGACAGCCAACACATCTGTTTACATGGAATTTGTCCATAAGTGAGGAAACTATAGCTTCCATAATTGAAATGGCACTTGTGATTGCCGCAAAGAATACGAGAATAAAGAACAACAGAGCAACAACATCGCCGCCGGGCATTTGGTCAAATACTTTTGGAAGAGTCATAAACATAAGACCCGGGCCGCTTTTTGAAAGACCTGCCTCACCGCTGAATACATAAACGGCAGGAATAATCATAAGACCTGCAAGAAGTGCAACGGCAGAGTCAAAAATTTCAATTTGGTTTACAGATTTGGTAAGGTTGATTTCATTCTTTGTGTATGAACCGTAGGTAACCATAATACCCATTGCAAGGCTCATTGAGTAGAAAAGCTGTCCCAAAGCACCTGCAACCGTCATTAAGGAGAATTTGCTGAAATCCGGTACAAGGTAGTAGGCAACGCCGTCAAGCGCACCCGGAAGTGTCAGTGCATAAACCGAAATTCCGATTGTAAGAATAATGAGCATAGGCATCAGAAATTTACTGATTTTTTCAATGCCGTTTTTAACACCTATCAAAATTACGCATACGCTTAATCCCATAAATATAAGAAAGAATACAAGCGGTGACCACGGATTACCGATAAAGTCGGAAAAATAATTATCTCCTGCCGCTTGTGTAGCAAGACCTTGTGCATATACTGTAACATACTTTGTTACCCAACCGCCGATTACACAGTAGTAAGGGCAGATTATGATAGGAACTATAACTGCAAGTACGCCCAAAAAGCCGAATTTGCTGTTGAGCTTTTTATAGGCAAGTACAGGGCTTAACTTTGTTTTTCTTCCGATAGCAATTTCAGCGGTAAGCATTGCAAAACCGAAGGTTACGGCTAATATAAGGTAAACCAAAATAAAAATACCGCCGCCGTACTGTGCGGCAAGATAGGGGAATCGCCAGATGTTTCCGAGGCCTACTGCACTGCCTGCCGCAGCAAATACAAATCCCAGGCCACCGGAAAAGTTACTTCTTTTCTTTTCCATAATAATATATCCCTCATTTAAGAAATTTTTAATTGATTATACCATAATTTTATAAATAAAACAATACATAATGAATATTAATTTTTTTAAAAACAAAATATAAAAAAATTGACAGACAAAGACTATGGTAAATCTGTTGTCTGTCGGTTAAAGTCAGCTGTTTAATTTTTGTTTGTAATTTTTATATCGTACAATAAAGTATATAATACACTCTATGCATACAAAGACAGTAAATATAATTGAAAGATCTGCAATTATACCGAATGCGACAATTGCAAATACTGCTCCATAGTTTTTAACTGATTCTTTTACCATTGTAATTTGGTTTTGTACCCATATCCATATAAAAATACTGCTTAGTATATTTGATAAAGTCAGACCGGCTATACAAATACAAAAGTTTTTATATTCCTTTATCAGCACTCCGAAAATAATTGGTATGATAATTTGAACAAACCACATTATTATTGTAAAATATCCGCCTGTATTAATAGGAATATATATGCTGAAAATTGATAATGAAAGTATAATACATATGATGAGTTTTATTTTGTTATCTTTAATTATTTCCTTATCCATTGTTTTAATTATTCCTTTATTTCCGTAAAAGGTATGTTATGCTCGGTTGCATATTGTTCTGCATATGAATCTTTTATTCCATAGATTGTGAGTTTGTCACAACCGTCAAAAGCTGTGTCATCTATTTCTACACAATTGTTATAAATCACGATTTTTTCTAAAGACTCGCATCCTTCAAATGCATAAGAAGCAATTTTTTCAATACTTTTTGGCAAAGAAATCTCTCCCAATGCTGTACAATGCGAAAACATACCCATAGAAATTGTTTTTAGTCCCTCGCCAAACTTTACATCAGTTAAGTAAACACAGCTTGACAATGCAAATTGCCCAACATTGCAAAGCGTATTTGGAAACTCAATACATTGAATTGAAGACCAATTAAAAACCTGTGAATCTAGCATTTCCAATTTTGATGGCAATACGACCGTTTTGATACTTTCATTATTCTCAAACATTCCTCTTGTTGTTTCTCCGTAAATAAAAGTATAATGATACCTGCCTATCCCTATAACAGGATATCCGTCTATTTCATCAGGTAGATTAATAATCTCATCATCTTTATTAACCGTTTTTTCAATAAGTACCGCTTTTCCATCTTTTAATGTATAATTATATCCGCTTGTTATATAATATTCAAAACCTTGTTTTGTTGTTTCTTTTCTCGTACAGCCACAAAGTAGTAACAGAATAGATATCTGAATACATATAATTTTTCTCATAATGTCTCACCTTAGGTCAAATAAAATTTATCCGTTGTACAGCTATTTACTAGTTTGTAGGCTAATATATTGTATCTAATTCTCCAAAAGGTATATTGTGTTCGTTTGCATATTGTTCTACATATGAGCCTTTTATTCCATAAATTGTGAGCTTATCGCAACCTTCAAAAGCGTTATCTGCAATATATTCTACCTTATCGTAAATGATAATTTTCTCCAACAAGGTGCAATTTTCAAAAGCACCCCATTCAATGCTCTTAATATTTTTAGACAAAACTAACTGTTTTAAGGATATGCAATTACTAAATGTATATCGTTGTATTGCAGTAATATTATCGGGAATATTTATACTTTTTAGTGATGTGCAACCGGAAAAAGCACCGTATGCTATACCACTATCAGCAATATTATCCGGAATTACAAGCGTTTCTAATGAAGAACAGCCTGAAAATGATAAACTTTCAATTTCTTTTACATCACCATTAAAATTAACATTTTTCAGACTTTCACAATTCGTAAAAGAGAATTGTTTTATAGTACTTGGGAGTTGTATGCTTTCTAATGAAATACAATGGTCAAAACATCTGTTAAATATATACTCTATCCCTTCAGAAACAACAATCTCTTTTACTATATCGTTATCCTCAAACATTCCTTTCCTTTCTGCTCCCCACAAATTGTATCCTGTAACATATCCGCCTAAAGCATTTACTTTATGGAAAAATATTGTTGAAGGAATTACAACTTTCTCTGACGGGTAGTTTATCTTTACAATTGTTGCCGATTTATTTGTATATCCATCGGTTTCATATGTGTACCCAAACCACCAATGTTCACTTGAAAAGATTTGCAACAATATAAATATCACTAACACTACACACAATATCCCGATAGGTAGTTTATATTTTTTTATTTTTTTCATCATATCACCTTGGTAAAAAATATAAAAATATCAGAGAAATAAGCAAGATATTGCATATTCCGCTGACCTTTAACAAACTGCTACTTGCTAATTTGTAGGCTCATATGTTGCATCTAATTCTTCAAAAGGTATATTGTGCTCGTTTGCATACTGTTCTGCATATGAGCCTTTTATTCCATAAATTGTGAGCTTATCGCAACCTTCAAAAGCGTTATCTGCAATATATTCTACCTTATCGTAAATGATAATTTTCTCCAACAAGGTGCAATTTTCAAAAGCACCCCATTCAATGCTCTCAATATTTTTAGACAAAACTAACTGTTTTAAGGATATGCAATTACTAAATGTATATCGTTGTATTTCAGTAATATTATCGGGAATATTTATACTTTTTAGTGATGTGCAACCGGAAAAAGCACCGTATGCTATACCACGATCAGCAATATTATCCGGAATTACAAGCGTTTCTAATGAAGAACAGCCTGAAAATGATAAACTTTCAATTTCTTTTACATCACCATTAAAATTAACATTTTTCAGACTTTCACAATTCGTAAAAGAGAATTGTTTTATAGTACTTGGGAGTTGTATGCTTTCTAATGAAATACAATGGTAAAAACATCTGTTAAATGTATACTCTATCCCTTCAGAAACAACAATCTCTTTTACTATATCGTTATCCTCAAACATTCCTTTCCTTTCTGCTCCCCACAAATTGTATCCTGTAACATATCCGCCTAAAGCATTTACTTTATGGAAAAATATTGTTGAAGGAATTACAACTTTCTCTGACGGGTAGTTTATCTTTACAATTGTTGCCGATTTATTTGTATATCCATCGGTTTCATATGTGTACCCAAACCACCAATGTTCACTTGAAAAGATTTGCAACAATATAAATATCACTAACACTACGCACAATATCCCGATAGGTAGTTTATATTTTTTTATTTTTTTCATCATATCACCTTGGTAAAATAAATATTATAAAAATAATATCAGTTATATTTGTATCATAATACCCTTTACAGCGTAATCCGTATTGCAAGATTCTCACCATATTATTATTGTTTGTCTTATTAATTTCAAATGTCGGACTTGCTGCCTTCGTCTGCGAACCAAAAGTTCCGGTAATTTTAGACTCTGGAAATCCTAGTTCAATCTGAAACGCTTTTACTAATGTAATAAAAGTTGTTGAATATGACACTCCATCAACATCAATGGGTGTATATCCTGCTCTGCCCGAATATGTATTATTTAGCCATGTCTGTGCATCAATAACATTCTGATTTCCAGCTCCGACCTCTGAGTCTTCAACAAAAGCCGCATTAGTTGTTATCGGAAAACTAAAAAATATACTAGTAAATATTAATATGGATAATGTGAAACTTAAATTTTTTTTGATTTTCTCAACATAATTATTCCACCCCTCCTGCAAATTCATTATATTAAATAGTATTCTAAATAAATTAAGCTCTCACTACAAAATAATAATTATTAAAACTTTAAGACAACTAAATACTTCATTAGCCTTGAATGAAGCAAACACAATCAAGCCAAATTTGAATTATTACAAATTAGATAAATCATCAAAAACAGATTGATCAATAGATTCATCAACAACAAATTCAGATGTAGTTAAAAGAATGGATAAATCGCCATTTTCATCATAACCTTCTAGGGCTAATAACGCTCCTATCTCCTTATCTACCCACATTTCAAATTTTTGAGTCTTTATTTTTTCAGAATAATCACCATCTATTTCACCTGAAATTACAAAGCACTCTCTGTCTAAAACTTCATCTATTTTGTCTATATTCCATTTTTTAAAGTCTGATAAAAAACCAAAAGCAAATGCTTGTGAAAAATATTGCGTATTCGACATTGGTAATTGAGGAAGATTATTTCTATAAAAATAGCAGTCTTCATTTTCTTCGGGTAAATATTTGATTCTTTTCTTTGAGTCAACTAAGGATACAAAATCCAATTTCTTGCTTGACTCAATATCAACCGGCAATTTCTCATAAATATTATTCTCATTTTCGGATTTTATCTCTTTCGCAGAAATATTAATTCGATCATTTATAATTCTTTCTTCGATAGCTTTATTTTGAATGCTATTTATGCTTTTGGTTTTTTGCTTCTGTATATCAGCGTCAACTTTTATATTTTCTGCATCACCATTTACATTGGCAGAGTATTTTCCATCAAATGAGCAACTTGATATTAATTCCCCATTTTCGTTATATATCAATTCTTTTGATTTCGGATTTTCACCCTGCTGAATACAATATGTGGAATAATATGAGTAACCTGTCGAAGGAATATGATAGTAGGTAGCCTGTAATGAGTTAAAATAATCAATTGAATTCAACATTCTATCATAAATATAAGATTTGTTCGTTTCACTATTAATACTGTCACTACTTCTAACATTAGATATGCTATTAACTCTATTGATACTCGTTGATATGTTCAACTTTATATCAGTTCTCCTATCGTCCTCACTAAAACCATTAGCTTCATAAACTTGTTCGATTATATTCTCTGCTGTTGCTGAATGTGTTACAACTGTCCTTTCTGCTTCTATTAGTTTTTCTGTGTTAGCCTCAATATCATTTAAACTATCTACACTAGCTGATGCAACATAGACTATACAGCCAATAATTAGAGTAAATACAAATATAATTGATATTATAATCTTTTTCATTAGTAACCCTCCCAGTTTATTTCGTTGAAACATATTTTGTATATGTATATAACATTAATATTTTTCTTAACGCTTCAGATAAAAATAATTTTTGTTGTGGCTCTAAAACAAAGCAACTCCATTTGATGCCATATTTTGAAATATATTTTTTATAAATAGATTTTAACATTTTACTTGTTAAACAAACATCGCCATAGACTTTATCTTCATGTGCATATTGAATATCATCTATAACATAATAAAGTTTTTTATCTGTATCATATCCGGTAATTATAAACCAATGCGGCCAATCCTTTTCCATGTACTGTTCGGAATAAAACAATGATATTAGATTTCCGCCCAAAACAGTCACATAACCCTTGTTAATGTAATTCTGAATATTTTTTTGAAAAGTTATTTTTATGAATATGCTTAATTTCTAATTTTAATAGTTTTTTGCTTAGTTCAATTATTTTTTCACGAGAATCCACACCGATTTGTAAGAAGTAAAACTGGTATATTTTTGACAAAATAATAAATAAATCACCATAATATCCATTTTTATGATTTAGTTGATTAGCAACAGCCCTTTCAAAACAAGATACTTTATCTAACGAATATTTAATTGTGCTATCTAAGGAAATTCTTTTTTTCATACAGCTGCCCTCAAAACTTATTACAATTAATTATTAATTTTTATGGCAACTAATATGTCACAACATTGCCCATAATTCACTTTCGGTAAAATATTTTCTGTGTCAAATGTTAACTAGAAAACTCTCGAATAACACTTATATTTTTGTCTGCTATAGTTACTATTATTTATAAACTACAAATACAAACTATCTATGCGTTCAACAAAAAAACAAATTCAATTATCGTTCTCTTTTTATAAAAAATATATCATATATTGTTTCTTATTACTAGATGACATTTGTCATTATTTTTCATACTTAATGCAAAAAGACTCATTTTCACAAAATGAAAATGAGCCCAAATCTATATTTAATAATCTATTTATGACCAACTATATATAATCATTTTTCACTGCATAAACTGCAAGCTGAGTTCTGTCTCTTAGTTTTAATTTAAGAAGCAATGCAGAAATATTATTCCTCACTGTTCCCTCTGATAAAAACATAGTTTTAGCAATTTCTTTGTTGCTAAGTCCTTTTGCCACATTGACAAGCAATTCGGTTTCTCTGTTTGTAAGTTTTACTGTGTGAGTATTATTTTTAACAAGTTTTTCTTTCAAGCTGTCAAAAACAGTTTTTCCAAAAACATTTATATCGAGCATTGTGCTTTTTATAGCATTAACTATTTTTGTTTCATCTACATCTTTGAGCACATATCCGTCCGCTCCGCTTGTCAACGCTTTGCTTACTGTGGCTTTATCGTCAAATGTGGTTAATACAAGCACTTTAATATTCGGAAAGTCCTGCTTTATTTTATAAGTAGCACTTGAGCCGTCACAATAAGGCATTTGCATATCCATAAGTACAATGTCGGGCTTTTCTGTTTTGCATAAATCATATGCCGAATTTCCGTTACTTGCAAGACCGCATACTTTTATATCTTTGTCCTGTTCAATAATTATCTTTAAACCGTTTCTGAAAATTTCATCATCGTCTGCAATTATAACATTAATCATAATTTATCACCTCCACGGGAATATATGCCTTTACGGAAAATCCGTTATCGGGTAATGAAGAAAACTCAATATTCCCGCCGATAGAATTAATCTTTTCTTTCATTCCTTTAAGTCCGAAATCAGGAACAATTTTATCACAGCCTGTACCGTCGTCAATTATATAAAGTCTGATACAATCCTCTGAAAATTTAAGTATAACTTCAATTTTGTTTGCATTTCCGTGTCTGATTGAATTGGTGACAGCCTCACGAACAACGCTGAAAATTGTGTCGGATGCAAAACCGTGATATGATTTTTCTTCGCCCATTTCAGTAAATTCAATACAGCTGTTTCCTGAATTGTAATTACATATAAAATCTTGTATTCTGGCAGAAATGCTTGATTTTGTATCTGTTTTAATGCCGACAACGCATTTTCTTACATCATTAAGTAATAATTCGGAGGCTTGCAAAGCCTTTTTTGTATTTTCATTAGAATTGTTTTTGTCAATCAGCGACAGCTTTAGCAATGTCATAATTGAAACAAGGCTGTGACCGACAGAATCGTGAAGTTCCTGCGCAATCCTTGTCTGTTCTTTTTCAACGGCAAGTCGCTTTTCTATTACATTCATCTTAGCAAGCTGTGTATTTGCTTTTGTAAGTTCTTGATTTTTTTCTGACAGTTTTTTATTCAGCATATAATATGTACTTACATCATAAAAAACAAATATTTCGGATACGGTTCTTTTTTCGTTGCAAACGGGCATTTTGCTGATTTCAAAGTATTTGTTTTCCGAAACGGAAACATCTAATGAACCTGAGTTTTTATTCAGTAAATCGCTGAATTTTGAAATATCGCTGTTTGTGATTTCCGCAATACGCATAAATGCTGTAATACAATCTTTATGTAAAATACTGTCATCAAGATTAAAGGCTTTTTTTACTGCGTCATTAATATAGGTGATTTTATGTTTTTGATTTGTAACAATTATTCCTTCGTTTATTGAGCTCATAAGATATTTTACGGTAAGCGGGGGAATGGTAATAAATTCGTATTTATAAACAGCTAAAAATATCAGTAAAGAAGTTATTGAAAAAGATACAGGAGTAAAATCATATCTTATTGAAAAAACATCAAGCAAAGAAATTAAGTTGAAAGTAATGGGAATTATTGCCGAAAGCGAAATCAAAAGTATCTGTGGGAAATTCTCTTTAAAAGATTTAATGTTTTTTCCGACCATTAAACAAACGGATATTATCAGCAACAAGTAATTATATGCAACCGTTATGTAAAATCCGTTTCCGCCGATTACTTCGTTGCTCTGATAACTTTTAAAAAATAAATGAAAAATAGGATCTGTGATTTTTAGTAAAAAGAGAATTGTTGACGGAAGAAATACGGCTGTTTTAAAAATTTTACTTTTTACTGTAGCGGCTTTTGTATAATGCAAAGCAAAAATCAAAAACACAGTTCCTATAGTGCATACAGAGAAGTAGCCGATATTGCTGAGAATTATTTTTACCGAAAGGTTTGTGGTGAAAATGTCAAAAATATGGCATACTATCCAGTTTATAATTAAAATCTGACAGGCGGTAAAATATCGTGACATCTTTTGACTGTATGAATTTTGTATAAATACAACGGTACTTATAATCGTTAGGCTTAAAGAAACAAGGTTTAAACCAAGGGTAAGTAATGTGTCCATAATAACTCCCTGATACTCTGTAATTTTTTAAATTATAACACGCATAAAATTGAATGGCAACAAGAATTAACCGAATAAAAACAAGCGACAGCATAAACTAACTGTCGCTTAAAAATTTGATTTATATTATGAATGTCGATATTAATCAATAAATTTGATTCTTACACAATATTAAAAATCCCAGTCGGGCACATATTTGCGGTCGGCTGAGTCAAGCTCTTGGGTAAAGCCGTCAAAGCCGAGCATCATATAGTAGTCCTTAACCTTTTGATATTCTCGTTTTGTGATTTTTCGGTTTATTTTTTCATATTTATTAGCATTGCCCATAGGTATGTACTGCCCCATAAGGCTGACGAGTATTTGATTTCCGTAGTTTTTCTTGAGTATATCAAGAACTTCCATACTGTTCTTTGTGTGTGACGGAAGAATAAGATGTCTTACTATTATGCCTTTCTGCATCATCTGTCGGTCATCAAACTGTGGAAACCCAACCTGAAACAGCATTTCTTTAATTGCTACGGTTGCAGTTTCTACATAGTTTGGTGCGAGTGAATACTTAAGTGCAAGCTCATTATTGCTGTATTTGAAATCAGGAAGATAGATGTCAACTATTCCGTCAAGCATATTTAAGATTTTAGGACTTGTATAACCACTGCAATTATACACAATCGGAATTTTTGGCTTGTAAATTTCAAAGCTATTTACAACGGCAGGTGCAAAATGGTCGGCTGTAACAAGGTTTATGTTATGAACATTCTGCTCTTCAAGTCTTTTGTAGCAGTCGGCGAGCTGTTGCGGCGTAACCTCTCTGCCTTTGTGCAAAGACGAAATCTCATAGTTCTGGCAGTAAACGCAGCCGAGGGTGCAACCGCTGAAAAAAATTGTACCGCTGCCGTTTGCTCCGCTGATGCAAGGCTCTTCGCCAAAATGAGGTGCAACTCTCGCTATTACGGGATTTGTTCCCATTCGGCAAAAGCCTCCGCCGCTTGATTCACTTCTTTGTGCATTGCATTTTCTTGGACATAAATTACATATCACTGATATCACCCTAATAATTTATGATATAAGTATAGCACATCTGCAAGAAAATAGCTATATTAATATGTTTTGAAATCAGTTAAAAAATCTTCTACTATATCGTCAATGTGACATTCCTCAATATCAAGAGAATTGCAAAGAATAACAAGTTTCTTTATCTCTTCCGCATTATCGGACAGATTGGCATATTGCCTGACAGTTCGCTCTTTGTCAATTACATCAATACCGTAGGAAATATTAGCATTGTTAGAATAAGTATTAATTCTGAACAGTAACATAAAATAAAAGTAACCTTTCTTTGTGAATACCAATCACCCTTAAGCAAGATAATACATCGTTTTACGATAAAAGTCAAGGCAAATACGCACAAAAGTATAGGTATATATTTATCTTTGTATATTTTAACAAAATACAATTTTGTTTTTTATGTAGATTTATTGTAAATTTTTTGTCATTTTTCAGATACAGAAATAAACAAAAAAGTATAGATTTGTAACCACAAAAAATATCATTGACGATTATTATAGTTAAAATGCTATACAAATTTGTTAATTACATAAATAATATTCGGAACAAATGTTTGAAATGTGTTGACTTAGTGAACGCTGTCATATATAATAAAATCAGTTCTGTATTTATTGTTGCTGTGCCGTGTTAAATGCAATGATATTTCTTGCGTATAGAACAAGAAAATACTTATTTCCGTTAAATCTGTGTTTTCGGCTGATATGCAGCTTATTACTGATTTTGACTGATTTTTTGGATAGAAAACAATTTTGTTAATTATGCACAATAAGCACAGTAAAACTTTGTTTTAATGTGCTTATTTATTTTCCGTAAAAGAAATTAAAGCTTTGCAAAATTTGCTAAAATCTAATTACTGATACATAAAGTAAATTGAAAAAAGGAGAGAAAGAAATGTTTTTAAAAAGGACGCTTGCAGTTTTACTTAGCGCTACAATGCTCTTTGGTATGACATCGTTGTCAACAACAGCGGCAACCACAGATACCGAAGCAGTGTCGGCAGGTAATTACTACAACGCAAGTTATCTTGAAAATTATGCAAGCAATGCTTACAACGAACAGAATCTCGGTGCAAACTACAGCAAAAGCTCAACAGAGTTTAAGGTATGGTCACCGGAGGCATCTGCCGTAAAGGTTAAACTCTATGCAACAGGTTCCGATTCCGAATCAGGTGCAGCTGTTCTCGGCACTTATAACCTTAAAAAGAACAGCTCTACAGGTATGTGGTCGGTTACTGTAAACGGTGACCTTAAGAACACATACTATACTTATCTTGTTACCGTAAACGGTACAACAAACGAAACACAGGATGTTTATTCAAAAGCAACAGGTGTAAACGGTAACCGTTCAATGGTTGTTGACCTTGATTCAACAGACCCTGACGGTTGGGACAGCGATAACCATGTTCTTTTCAACAATGCACAGGAGGCAGTTGTATGGGAAGTTCATGTTCGTGACTTCTCAATTTCGGACACTTCGGGCGTCAGTGATGACAATAAAGGTAAATACCTCGCATTTACCGAGGGCGGCACAAAGATTAATTCGGATACAAGCGCAAGCTATGTATCAACTGCTGCTGATTATCTTGTAAAGTCGGGTATTAACTGCGTTCAGCTAATGCCTGTATATGATTTCGGTTCTGTCGATGAAACAATCACAGGTTCGGCAACAAACAGAAACTGGGGTTATGACCCTGTAAACTACAATGTTCCCGAGGGTTCATATTCTTCTAACCCATATGACGGTAATGTTAGAATCACTGAATTTAAGCAGATGATTCAGGCACTTCATGACAGAGGTATTTCCGTTGTAATGGATGTTGTTTACAACCATACATATGTAACAGAGGGTTCATGTTTTACAGATACAGTTCCTAACTACTATTACAGAAAAACAAGTTCAAGCGTTTATTCAAACGGTTCGGGCTGCGGTAACGAAACTGCATCCGATAAACTTATGTACAGAAAGTATATGATCGACTCAATTCTCTATTGGGCAAGCGAGTACCACATTGACGGTTTCCGTTTTGACCTTATGGGAATTCACGACATTGCTACTATGAATCAGATTCGTTCAAGTCTTGATAACCTTTATTCGGACGGTTCGGGTAAGAAGATTCTTATGTACGGTGAGCCTTGGACAGGCGGTTCAACCGCAATCAGCGACGGTTGTTTTCAGAGCAAAGCTTCTCAGCTTGATGCAAGAGTAGGTATGTTCTGCGACTCATACCGTGATGCTATTAAGGGTGGTACAAACGATGCATCAACCGGTTTTATTCAGGGTAATAATGGTAAAACTTACACAGTTGTAAACGGTGTAAAAGGTCAGTGCTTCGGTGCAAAAGCTCCTTCACAGACAATTGCTTATGCCGATGCCCACGATAACCTTATTATGTGGGATAAGATGGTGCTTAGTAACGGTAGTAAGGATTGGAACTCTACTTCCTCTTCGCTTACAGATCAGATGAAAGCCACAATGGGACTTCTCATGACTTCACAGGGCATAGTATTTATGACAGCAGGTTCGGAATTCTGCCGTACAAAGCAGGGCGACCACAACAGTTATAAATCACCCGATTCAATCAATGCCATTGATTGGACTCGTTTAAAGACATATTCTGAAACAGCCGATTATTATAAGGGCCTTCTTAAAATCAGAGAGAATTACACACCGCTCAAGGGAGGTAACTTCTCAACTCCTACATTCCAGTCATCATACGGCAATGTTGTTGCTTATACATATTCCAATAACACAGCCGGCGAGTGGGGCAAGGTTTGCGTACTCGTAAACAGCGGTACACAGGCTTGCACAATCGATCTTGACGGCAGCGGCTGGACAGTTGTTGCAAACGGCACAAAGGCAGGACTTGAAAGTCTTGGCACAGTTTCGGGCAAATCATATTCTATCCCTGCAAGAAGTACTTGCGTACTTGTTCAGTCATCTACATTCGGTGATCTTCAGAATGCAGAGCCTACATACGGTACACTTAAGGTAAACCATGTTGATGAAAACGGCAATGTTTTAAAGAGCACATCAGCTACTTATAAGACAGGTACAACATACCGTGCTTTACCTGATACAACACTTCTTTATGACTATAATCTTGTTAATACAACAGGCACAACAACAGGTAAAGTTGAAAGCGGCAAGACATACACTGTAACATTTACATACAAATCTTCAGGTATTTCCTCAGGTTACCTTACAGTAAACTATGTAAATGCAAACGGCACAAAGGTTAAAGACTCTGTTAAGAACAAAATGAGAAGCGGAGATGAATACTCTGTAAGTCCTGCAACAATTCAGGGTTATCAGCTTGATACAGATAGTTTCCCTGCAAACACAAGCGGTACTTTCTCGGGTACTGACACAACTATTACATTTAAGTACAAAAAGCTTAATTCTACAAGCACAGTAGTTCACTACAAAAAGCCGTCAAGCTGGTCAGATGTTCGTTGCTATTCATATACAGACGACGGCAAAAATCCGACAGGCGAATGGAATACCGCTACAGTAATGACAAGCGAGGGCGACGGTTGGTACAAATGTACAGTTCCTGCATCAGCTTGCTATGTAATGTTCCACCCAACTTCAAATATCGCTCAGGAGCCGGGGCAGGGTGCAAGCGGTTATGCCGCATCCGGCGAAGTATGGATTAATAACGGCGCTATCACATTTGCCGCTACAGTAATTACAAGCCATATTGATATTGCAACAGGCAAAAAGATTGCCTCTGATGTTGTAAGCAAGAAAACAAAGGTTACTTCAAGCGACACATACACAACTTCTGCAGTTGCAGGTAAAAATGTAATTACTCCTTTAAATGCAACAGGCAATTATTCCGCAGGCGTAATCAATGTTGTATATCTTTACGATTCAGGTGAAGTTCCTACAACAGCACCGACTACACAACCTACCACAGCACAGCCGTCAACATCTGCAACAGAAATTCCTTCAACACCTTCTGATAAAGTATTGATAGGAGATGTTGATACAGACGGCAACATTTCAATCAATGATGTATCTGTTATACAGTTATTTATCAGTGAGCAGTCAACATTGACAGATAAACAGCTTATTGCGGCAGATGCAAATGATGACGGCAGTGTTGATGTAATTGACGCTACACTTGTTCAGATGTACTTGGTTCATAATATTGCAGACGGCAGTTTAGTAGGTCAGTATAAGTATATTGTACAGCCTACACAGCCAACAACACAAGCAAGTACAGCGGCACTGACAACACAGCCAACTACAGCACAGCCTACAACTGCAGAACCGACAACAGAGCCTACAACAACTCCAAGCGGTACATACACAGTAACATTTGCAAACTCACTTAACTGGGACGGTACAATTTACTGTTATTATTGGACAAGCGGCAGTCAGGGTGAAGTTGCTTGGCCGGGCACAAAAATGAATTTCGTAGAGAATAATGACCACGGTCAGGCAGTTTATACATTGACTGTTCCGACTTCTTGCGACAGCGTAATCTTTACTAACGGTTCTTCACAGACTGTTGATATTAACACAGGTTCAAAAGACACCAATTACTATGCTAAAACAACAAAGACAGATAAAGGCTATAATGTAGGTACTTGGTGATAATTAAGATATTAATTAAATATTCGATAGTCACGCAGCAATCCCTCCGATATTTTCGGAGGGATTGCTTTTGGCTTTTTATCGAAAAATTGGAATAAATTATGGTTTAGCAAATTGATTTGCCAATTAATTATAAAAGTTTGGTCAACCTTTTTAAAGGTTGTGGGTGTGGGCAAAGCCCACAAATACTTTCCGTTTATGCAATTTAATGATAGCCAAACAGCTTGCTGTTTGGCGGCTTGAACACAACGGCGAATGCCATTAAATGTGATAGCAACAAGAAAGCCATTCATTATTAAATTGGAAATTAATTATTTCTTTTATAAAAGGCTGTCGCCTGTTTTAACAAACTTAGTTTTAGCACGCAAACAGCGTGGCTGTTTGCGACTGATAAATTGTTATATCGGAAAATTTTTATGGGCGCTGCCCAAACCCGCAATTTTTGAAAAAATTGAGTAAACTTTTTTGCTTTTGGGAGGATAATTTAGCGTTAGCTAAATTTCAATGCCCGACCGACACTCCGCTAAACCATAATTTTAAATTTAAACACAACAAAACCGCTCAATGACACAAAAGGTCAATGAGCGGTTTATATTTTTTTAAGCGGAATATTTTCTTATTCTAAGGTAAATTCCCATATCGTCAGCAATCTTCTGACAAGCCTTTATATCTTCCTGTGGAATAGTATCGACTATTGAAAATTGAGTGTGACCAAAGTATTTTTTTGCGTCTGTCGCAAATTTCAGCATTGATTCATATGCATTTTCAAATACAGGTCGGCACACCTCGTCATATTTTTCTGACGAACAGGTGTTAAGACTGATTGATACAGAGTCAATGTATTTTGACAAAATCTCTGCAACGGGCTTTTTGTTTATAACATCACCAAGACCGTTTGTATTAAGTCTTAGCTTAATATCCGGGTGCTTTTCTCTGACATACTGCGCAGTAGCAATAAGATTATCGAGAGCATTGGTAGGCTCGCCGTAACCGCAGAACACAAGTTCTTTAAAGCCTGTAAAATCAAAATCATCTACAGCTTTTTTGATTTCTTCAATGCTCGGATCGTGCTTATGCCACAGTGTATCTGCATTACCGATTGCATCGGTATTATTGCGAATACAAAAAGTACATCTGCACGGGCATTTGTTAGTCAGATTAGCATAAATTGATGTTTTATAAACATAAAGTATGTCAGCCATTTATTTTCTTCTCCCTTATAAATACATTATATTTCTCCGTTAATCATTTTTATAAAATAATTATGTACGGTTAAATCATTATTTAATTCAGGGTGAAAAGCAGTTACCAACTGTTTCCCCTGCCTTGCCGCTACTGTTTTTCCGTCAACTTGAGCAAGAACTTCTACACCGTCGCCAACTCGGCTTATATACGGAGCTCGTATAAAAGTCATAGGAATTTTTCCTTCGTTCGCAAAGCTGTCTTCGGCATAAAAACTTCCGAGCTGTCTGCCATAGGCATTTCTTACGGCCTCAATATTCATAGAGCAAAAATACTTTCTTGTATCATTCTCTATGCTGTCGGCCAAAAGCAATAAGCCTGCGCAAGTGCCAAAAGTCGGCAGTCCGTCATTGATCAACTTTTTAATCGGCTCAAAAAGCCCGAGTTCAAAAAGTAATTTTCCGATAACGGTGCTTTCGCCGCCCGGAATTATAAGACCGTCAAACGGCTTTTTCAAATCATCTAAACAACGGATTTCAAAAGAGGACACACCGAGTTTTGCAAGCATTTGTTCGTGCTCGATAAAAGCTCCCTGCAAAGCAAGTACACCTATCTGCATAATTATTTGCCTCTTTCAGCCATAAGGATTTCAATTTCCTGCTCGTTAATTCCTACCATAGCTTCGCCTAAATCTTCTGAAAGTTCAGCAAGCATTTTAGCGTCATTAAAGTTTGTAACAGCTTTAACAATAGCAGACGCTCTTTTTTCGGGATTACCCGACTTAAAGATACCCGAGCCGACAAATACACCCTCTGCACCGAGCTGCATCATAAGCGCAGCATCAGCAGGAGTAGCAACACCGCCGGCAGCAAAATTAACAACAGGCAATTTCTTATTCTCGTGAACATACAAAACCAAATCATACGGAACCTGTAACTGCTTTGCAACTTCAAAGAGTTCATCTTTTGCCATAGATGCGATTCTGCGAATTTCAGACTGCATCATTCTCATATGACGAACAGCCTGCACAACATCGCCTGTACCAGGCTCGCCCTTTGTACGAATCATAGATGCGCCCTCGTTGATTCTTCTTAATGCCTCGCCTAAATCTTTGGCGCCGCATACAAAAGGTACATCAAAAGCGGTTTTATCAATGTGATACTTGTCATCTGCAGGAGATAAAACTTCGCTTTCGTCAATGTAGTCAATCTCAATTGCCTGTAAAATCTGTGCTTCTGCAAAATGACCGATACGGCACTTTGCCATTACAGGAATAGAAACTGCGTTCTGAATACCTTTAATCATCTTAGGGTCGCTCATACGAGAAACTCCGCCTGCCGCACGAATATCGGCAGGAATTCTCTCTAATGCCATAACTGCGCACGCACCCGCAGCCTCGGCAATCTTAGCCTGTTCAGGAGTTGTTACATCCATAATAACTCCGCCCTTGAGCATCTGCGCAAGGTTTTTATTTAATTCAAGTCTATTTTTCATTTATTATACTCCAAATCTCAAAAATAAGCAAATGTGCTTATTTTAAAGCAAGTTTTTTCTTAAAATCAATTCTGTCAAGGGCAAAACCGAGAACTATAAAGATTAATGCGCCCATACCCGGCTGTAACCACCAAGTAGCAAGCTCTGCAACTGCGCCTTCAAAGCCATACATAAGACCGTTCGCAATGAAGTAACCGCCGACTGTAACCATAGTAGTCGGAATAAGCATTAAAAGTGATGACCAGTTAATAATCTTGTTGTCCTTGCCGTGTTTTTTCATAGCCATTCTGCAAAGAACAAACGGAACAGCATTAAAAGCCTTGATGATAGCAGTAGGAATTGCCCACTGCGGATAACCGGAAATCAAGTCTGCAAGCGCACCGCCGATTGATGAGGCAATGATACCGTAAGGACCGGGCAAAATGCTTGCTGCAAGATAAATCATTGAGTCACCGGCGTGTGAATATCCGAACATTGACGGAATTTTAATAAACGCAGTAGTAACTGTTACCAAAGCCGCACACATTGCTGTAATAGCAATAAGCTTTACATTAATTTTTGACTTAGATTTTGAAATTGTATTTGATTCCATAGTTATCCCTCACAAAAGTATTTTTAAGTGTTTTTCAAACTCAATGCCCTCATTGCGGTCAATACCCAACGCTACGGTATCACGCAAAGAAGTTTCTATGAATTTTACTGCCAGACTAACGGTATCTCTCAAAGTGTCGCCTCTTAAAAGTCCGGAAAACATTACCGAGGCAAACAAATCTCCCGTACCCGAATATCTGCCGCCTATTTTTTTACAGCTTACACTAAACACCTCATCTTTGGATGCAATAAGATTTTGCACATACATTGTACCGTCAATATCTTTGTGCTCAATGCCCGTAATTATTACGATTTTTACGCCATAACGATTAAGCAAATTCTTGCCAAGCTCTGCGATTTTGTCCATAAAATCGGGCTTGTCGGCATTTTTTATAAATTCGCAGTAATCAACATCGCAAAGAATACAGCACTCTGTAAGATTCGGTGTAATAACATCGGCAACCGTCACCAATTTTTTCATTTTACAGGCAAGAGCGTCTGTAAAAAGGCTGTAGGTTCTGCCGCCGTCACCCATAACAGGGTCCACAAGTACAAGCGTGTTCTCTGTTTCAAAGCTGTTTATGAAATCAAGAATTTTATCAACCTGTTTTTCACTTGATAAAAAACCTGTGTAAATGCCGTCGGGCTGAAAACCGAGTTTTTTCCATTCCGATGTGTAGTAATCGAGCTTGTCGGTGCAGTCGTTGCAGTAAAAACTCTTAAAGCCGGTCTGGCTTGTAAGCACCGCAGTCGGCATAGGGCAAGCCTGAATACCCATTACGGAAAGCACGGGTATAGCCGCAGTAAGCGAGCATTTTCCAAGACCTGAAAGGTCATTTATTAAAACAGCTTTTTTTGTCATTAAATCACGCCTCAAATTTCTGAACAGTTCAACATTTATCTTGTGATGTTCCCATTATACAACAATAGTGTCACTATTAAAATAGACAATTTTCGTAAATTTTATAAGGACAGTTTACAAAACATAAAAAATCCGTCTGCTTTTTTACAGACGGATGTATTTATTTAAATATTGCATAACTTGGGGGTAAATAATTTTAAAATTTAGGTCAAGCCTTTTTAAAGGCTTGCGGGTTTGGGCAGCACCCATAATATCCTCAGATATAACAATTTATCCGGCGCAAACAGCCTCGCTGTTTGCGTGCTAAAACTAAGTTTGTTAAAACAGGCAACAGCCATTATAATCAGAAATGCTAAAAACATAATCAACGCATTGCGTTGATTATGAAAACGAAGTGTATTTTCTTTTATTGCTCTCGCAAAGGCTTTCGCCTATTTGTTCAAGCCGCCAAACAGCAAGCTGTTCGGCTATTATTAGATTGCGTAAAAGGAAAGTATTTGTGAGCTTCGCCCACACCCACGACCTTTGAAAAGGTCGACCAAACTTTTATAATTGCTTGATAAAGCAATTTGCTAAATCATAATTTTAAATTTATAACTTAAGTATTAATGCTGTTAAGTTTTTTCCTGTCCTCTGCCTCAAAAACTTCAAGACACATATTATAAATAGCATTTACCTCTACATCAAGGTAAACCTCATCTTTAAAAAGTGCAAATTGAAGTGTTGATGTTATGTAAAGATAGTACAGCGCTTGTATGCTTTCAAAAGAAACATCAAGGTTTTTGGCTATATGATGAATGAATGTATCGTATCTCTTCGGAATACCCGAAAAGAAATCATAGCCCTGTTTTTTATATTTCGGAGAAGTATATACCTGATATACAAATCGCATATGCTCGCCGTAGTTTTTCTGCATCCAGCGTGGAAATTTTTCAAGATAATTTTTTAAATCCGCTCTTGAACGAGGTGCTTTCTTCATAAATTCTCGTTCAAATTTTATCATTGCATACTGTACAGATTCTGTAATTATCATATCTTTACTTTCAAAATAGTGATATAATGCTTGGTTAGTTTTAAATCCGCAATATTTGCACAAAAGCTGTAAACCTGTATTTTCAAGTCCGTTATCCATAAAAGCCTGAAAGCACTTGTCAAGGCACTCGCATTTACGCTTTTTATAAACAGCCGGATCAAATTTTTTCATTCCAACACCCCATTACATCTGTTGCTACAATTATAATTGTGTTGGGTATTTTTGTCAATAGCAAGACAAATTATTCTGAAAATCAGGTGTTTTGATTGAGAGAATAGTTTTATGAATTATGGTTTAGGAAAACACTTTGTAATCAATTATAAAAGTTTGGTCAACCTTTTTCAAAGGTCGTGGGTGGGGCAAAGCCCACAAATACTTTCCGTTTACGCAAACAGCCTTGGCAAAAGCCAAGGCTGTAAATAAGCTGTAAACTATAAAATTAGTTGTTGATAAGCTTGTCTTCGTTTGACCAGCTGTAAAGCTTTCTAACTTCCTTACCAACTACTTCTGCAGGATGCTCTGCAGCTTTTCTTCTCATAGCACGGAAGTGAGCCTGACCGCCTGCCGGTGACATATCGAGGAGGAAGTCCTTAGCGAATGTACCGTCCTGAATGTCAGAAAGGATCTTCTTCATAGCCTTCTTAGTATCCTCAGTAACAATCTTTGGACCTGTGATGTAGTCGCCGTACTCAGCTGTGTTAGAGATAGAATATCTCATACCCTCAAAACCTGACTGATAAATAAGGTCAACGATGAGCTTCATCTCGTGGATACACTCAAAGTAAGCGTTTCTTGGGTCATAACCTGCCTCGCAAAGTGTTTCAAAACCTGCCTGCATAAGTGCGCAAACACCGCCGCAAAGAACAGCCTGCTCACCAAAGAGGTCTGTTTCTGTTTCTGTTCTGAATGTTGTTTCAAGAACACCTGCTCTTGCGCCGCCAATACCGAGTGCGTAAGCAAGTGCAAGATCCTTAGCCTTACCTGTAGCGTCCTGCTCAACAGCAACAAGACAAGGTACACCCTTACCAGCCTGATACTCACTTCTTACTGTATGACCAGGTCCCTTAGGAGCGATCATAGTAACATCAACATCTGCCGGAGGAACGATCTGACCAAAGTGAATTGCAAAACCGTGAGCGAACATAAGCATATTGCCTGCCTCAAGGTTAGGAGCGATATCCTTCTTGTACATAGCTGCCTGCTTCTCATCGTTAATAAGAATCATAATAATATCGGCACGCTTAGCAGCCTCTGCAGCTGTATATACCTTAAAGCCCTGTGCTTCTGCTTTCGCCCAAGACTTACTACCCTCGTAAAGGCCAACGATTACATCACAGCCTGAATCCTTAAGGTTAAGAGCATGAGCGTGACCCTGGCTACCATAACCAATGATTGCAATTGTTTTGCCGTCAAGCAAAGAAAGGTTACAATCTGACTGATAGAAAATTTTTGCTGTCATATTTTCCATTTTAAAAATCCTCCTTACCGCTATGCGGTTTATATAAAAAGATTTATGTAAATCTGCAAGATTACACGGACACTGCAGTAGCACCCTTATCAAGAGCTACTGTACCTGTTCTTACAATCTCACGGATACCATAAGGCTTTAATAACTCTACCAAAGTGTCAACACGGCTTGAACATTCACAATACTCAACGGTAACGCTTGTAGTAGAGAAATCAACTATTTTACCCTGCATAAGCTCAACAGTGGTGAGAATTTCGCCACGCTTTGTAGCAGGACAATGAACTTTTATAAGTATCAGCTCACGGCTGATAAAATCACCTTCGGCAAGTCTTTTAACCTTGATTACGGGAATAAGTTTGTTAAGCTGTTTTTCAAGCTGTTCAACAACATATTCGTCACCGTTTGCAACAATAGTGATTCTCGATACATTTGGGTCGGTAGTCACACCAACCGCAAGTGAGTCAATGTTGAAGCCTCGTCTTGAAAACAAACCCGAAATCTTAGAAAGAACGCCCGCCTGGTTTTCAACAAGTATTGATAAAGTATATTGCATAACAACACCTCATTAAATCGACGGAGTGTCGGGATATACATCGCACACAAGAATGAACGGCTTGTCGGAATCAACAATATGTTTAATGATTTCTTCTGCCTGCTCATTTGAGTTTGCCTCTGCATGATCAATTCCGTAAGCCTCCGCAATTTTAAGAAAATCGGGATCACCTTCAAGAATAGTTGCACTGTGTCTGTGACCGTAGTGGTTATCCTGAAGCTCACGCACCATACCGAGTCTTGAGTTACGCATAATTATAATTTTAATGTTAAGGTTATTACCTGCAATAGTTGCAAGCTCGTTTAACTGCATCTGAAAACTGCCGTCACCGCAGACAACAAGCACATCTCTGTTCGGTCTTGCAAACTTTGCTCCTATTGCGGCAGGAACCGAATAACCCATTGTACCCATACCGCCTGTTGTAAGGAATCTTCCCTCACGAATACGGAAGTTGTTTGCACACCAAATCTGATTTTGACCTACATCGGCAACCAAAATTGCCTTTGAACGGAACATTGCGCTCAAATGACCTACAAGCGTTCTCGGTTCTACATAACCGTCAAACTTAGGAGGTTCTCTGAATAAATCCTTTTTCCATGTTTTAACAGCCTCACTCCACTGGTTCTGAACCTTGTAGTCGCCAATGTTTTCATTGAGCATATCCATAACATTCATCATATCGCCGACAATCGGAATAGCGGTCTTAACATTTTTTCCGATTTCCGCCGGGTCAATGTCTATGTGAATTACAGTTGTTCTTTTACTCATCTGGTCGGGCGCCGCCACGGCTCTGTCACCAAGTCTTGCGCCGCACACAATAACCAAATCAGCCTCGTGCAAAGCTCTGTTTGCTGCAGGCTTACCGTGAGTACCGAGCATACCGAGGTAAAGCTCGTGTTCTGACGGCATAACGCCGATTCCCATCATTGTGGAAATTACAGGAATACCTGTTTTCTCGGCAAAAGCCTGAAATTTAGGCTTAACACCCGAGCTTAAAACACCGCCGCCGGATACAATAATCGGACGCTTGCAGTTTTTGATAGCCTCGACCGCACGCTTAACCTGAAAAATGTGTCCCTTGGTATTCGGCTTGTAGCCGATAATATTTACAGTTTCGGGATATTCAAACTTTTCAATTTCATTCTGCTGAATATCAATAGGAATATCAATAAGTACAGGGCCCGGTCTGCCTGTTTTTGCAATATGAAAAGCCTCTTTGAAAATTCGTGGCAAATCTTCTGTTTTGCTTACAAGATAGCTGTGCTTTACAAACGGCTCACAAGCGCCTGTAATGTCAGCCTCCTGAAATACATCTCTGCCAAGCAAATCACTGCGTACCTGACCTGTAATTGCGATTATCGGAATAGAATCCTGATAAGCGGTAGCAATACCTGTAATAAGGTTTGTTGCACCCGGTCCCGAAGTTGCTACACATACACCGGGAATATCACTGCATCTTGCATAACCGCTTGCCGCATGAGCCGCATTCTGCTCCTGACGAACAAGCACATGCTTGATTGAAGAATTATAAAGCGAATCGTAAAAAGGGCAAATAGCCGCACCCGGATATCCGAAAACCACTGAAACACCCTCGGCTTCCAGACATTTTACCATTATATCGGCACCGTTTATCATTGCTTTCTGCACTCCTGTCCTTTTTAATTAAGTAACCAAGCAAAGCCTAACTTTGCTTTACAGATAATTATACTATAATTTATATCAAAAGTAAAGGGCGATAACCGATTACAAATGACTTTTTTCTAAAAAAATTTTGTATTTTTATCCTAATACGCCAATGCCCTCGAGCAATATTTTTATACCGATAAGCACAAGCACAATACCGCCGAACAATTCCGCCTTTGATTTATACTTTGTACCAAATAAACTGCCTATTTTTACACCTACGGCAGAAAATATAAATGTTATCACACCGATAAACGACACAGCGGGAACAATCTGAACCTGCAAGAAAGCAAAAGTTACACCGACAGCCAAAGCGTCAATACTTGTCGCAATTGCAAGCAAAAGCATTGATTTTACATCCATTGAAGAATCGACTTTTTCGTCTTTGCCAAAAGACTCTTTTATCATATTTCCGCCGATAATCGCAAGGAGAACAAAAGCAACCCAATGGTCGTACTTTTCAATCATCTCTGCAAAACAGCTGCCTAAAAAATAACCGATAAGCGGCATAAGTGCCTGAAATCCACCGAACCATGCACCTGCAATGCACATATGTTTAGGCTTAATTTTACCGAGCGAAAGGCCCTTACACACAGACACAGCAAAAGCGTCCATTGATAAGCCCACCGCAAGGATAAAAAGATCCAATATGCTCATACCAAATCCTCCAAAAAACATTTCATATAAATTTATGCGCTTTTCATATGCAATATTAAAACGGTTCTATTATAAATGTTGGGTTAGTTTTATAAATTGTGGTTTAGCAAATTGATTTGCCAATTAATTATAAAAGTTTGGTCGACCTTTTCAAAGGTCGTGGGTGTGGGCAAAGCCCACAAATACTTTCCGTTTATGCAATCTAATGATAGCCAAACAGCTCGCTGTTTGGCGGCTTGAACACAACGGCGTTAGCCTTTAAAAGTGCGATAGCAACAAGAAAGCCATTCGATATATAATGAAAAGTTAATCATTTCTTTTATAAAAGGCTGTCGCCTGTTTTTCAAACTATGTGCAAGCACGCAAACAGCGTGGCTGTTTGCGCCTGATAAATTGTTGTGTCGGAAGATTTTATGGGCGCTGCCCAAACCCGCAATTTTTGAAAAAATTGAGTAAACTTTTTTTGCTTTTGGGAGGATAATTTAGCGTTAGCTAAATTTCAATCCCCGACCGACACTCCGCTAAACCATAATTTACCCCCGTTTCTGACAAAGAACCCCATTAAAAAGTCAAAAAGACTCGCAGACAACCTTTTGCAAATGCCAACAACTTAAATATTATAAATTAAGTTATTAAATTAAAAACATTTCCTTTGTGCTGTCTGTGAGTCTCATCATTTAAAATATTACCGGGTGAAATTCACCAGTATGTCGATAATACTATACGCAAAAATGCGTACCGATTACTCCCTCTTAACATTAAAATCAGGAATATTTATACAATAAATTGTAATTTTAAAGTCCCATAATCAAGCCGTAAGGCCAGGCAATCAGTCCACCTATATCATAAATATCTGTGTAGCCGAGTCTGCAGAGAGCTTCTGCCGCCATTCTGCTGCGACTGCCTGTTCTGCAATAAACCACAAGCATAGTATCCTTACTCGGTATAACTTCTTTTGCCGATTCGGCGGTAATATCATCAACAGGAAAAAGCACTGCGTCTTTCACATGTCCCGTTGCATACTCCTCTTCCTCACGCACATCAAGAATTATACAATTCGGATTTTCGTCTATGAGTTTTTTTGCATCCTCAAAGTTGTTTACAGTATGAATTATACACATTAATAATCACTTAGTTTTTCCAATATCGTGGCGGAAGTGCATACCCTCAAAGCTGATTTTATCAACCGCAGCATATGCTTTTGCAAGTGCCTCATCAAGTGTAGGAGCAGTTGCAGTCACACCGAGAACTCGACCGCCGTTGGTGTAGAATTTACCGTTTTCATACTTTGTACCTGCATGATAAACAGTAGCGCCCTCTACCTGACCGTTTTCGTCCATACCGAACATTTCAATGCCCTTTTTATATGCAACAGGATAGCCGCCGCTTGCCATAACTACGCAGGCAGCCGCACCGTTGTCCCATTCAATGTCGAGGTCAGCAAGTTTTTCGTCAATAACTGCCTCGCAAATATCGACAAGGTCGGTTTTAAGCCTTGGAAGAACTACCTGTGCCTCAGGGTCACCGAAACGAGCGTTATACTCAATTACCTTAGGGCCGTTCGGAGTAATCATAAGTCCGAAATAAAGACAACCCTTGAAAGGTCTGCCCTCTGCTACCATAGCGTTGATTGTAGGAATAAAGATTGTGTCCATACATTCCTTTGCAATCTCGTCTGTATAGTAAGGATTCGGGCTGATTGTACCCATACCGCCTGTGTTAAGTCCCTCATCATTATCGTAAGCTCTCTTGTGGTCTTTTGAACTTACCATAGGCTTTACGCACTTGCCGTCTGTAAATGCAAGTACAGAAACCTCCGGACCTGTCAAAAATTCTTCAATAACAATTCTGTTGCCGGATTCGCCAAACTGCTTATCTTCCATAATAGACTTAACGGCATCAACAGCCTCGTCAACAGTCTGTGCAATAATAACACCCTTACCGAGTGCAAGACCGTCAGCCTTGACTACGATAGGAGCAGTATTCTCTGCCTTTAAATATTCAATAGCATTTTCTGCGTTATCAAAGGTTTCGTATTTAGCGGTAGGAATACCGTACTTTTTCATTAAATCCTTTGAAAATACCTTTGATGCCTCAATTACAGCCGCATTTGCATTAGGGCCGAAAGCTCTGATACCGGCAGCCTGAAAAGCGTCAACAAGACCTGCCGCAAGCGGATCATCCGGAGCTACAAAAGCAAGGTCAATATTCTTTTCTTTTGCGAAAGCGACAAGTGCCTCTTTATCCATAACACCGATATTTACGGTTTCGGCATCTCTTGAAATACCGCCGTTACCGGGGGCGCAGTAAAGTTTTGTGCACTTTGGGCTTTCAAGAAGTTTTTTGATAAGTGCGTGCTCTCTTCCGCCTGAACCAATCATTAAAATATTCATATCTTCACCCCGCAGATTAATGGTGGAAAAGTCTGATGCCTGTAAATGACATAGTCATTCCGTACTTATTGCAGGTATCAATTACATTGTCATCTCTGATTGAACCGCCGGGCTGTGCAACATACTGTACGCCCGAACGCTTGGCTCTTTCAATGTTGTCGCCGAATGGGAAAAATGCGTCTGAACCGAGTGAAACGCCGCTGAATGTTGCGAGCCACTCTTTCTTCTCTTCTCGTGTAAGAGGCTCCGGCTTAGTTTTAAAGAACTGCTCCCAAACGCCGTCTGCAAGTACATCCTCATAATCATCGGAAATGTAAACATCAATAGTGTTATCTCTGTCAGGTCTGCGGATATTGTCAACAAACGGGAGGTTAAGAACCTTCGGATGCTGTCTTAAGAACCAAATGTCAGCCTTGTTGCCTGCAAGACGGGTGCAGTGAATTCTTGACTGCTGACCTGCGCCGACACCGATAGCCTGACCGCCCTTTGCATAGCAAACAGAGTTTGACTGTGTATATTTGAGTGTGATAAGAGCAATAAGAAGATCACGCTTAGCCTCTTCCGTAAGCTCTTTGTTCTCTGTAACAATGTTCTGCATAAGCATAGCTTCGTCAATTTTAAGCTCGTTTCTGCCCTGCTCAAAAGTTACACCGAATACATCCTTATGCTCAATCGGAGCAGGAACATAGTTCGGGTCGATTTTTACAATGTTATATGTGCCTCTGCGCTTTGTCTTAAGCACTTCAAGAGCCTCTTCTGTATAATCCGGAGCGATAATACCGTCAGAAACTTCTCTCTGCAAAAGTTTAGCGGTCTGAACATCGCAAGTATCAGAAAGTGCAACCCAGTCACCGTATGATGACATTCTGTCTGCACCTCTTGCTGCCGCATATGCAGAGGCGATTGGTGAAAGCTCCAAATCGTCAACAAAATAAATTTTCTTTAATGTATCCGAAAGCTCGGTAGCTACCGCAGCACCCGCAGGGCTTACATGCTTGAAAGACGCAGCTGACGGCAAGCCTGTTGCCGCCTTAAGCTCACGCACAAGCTGCCATGAGTTGAATGCATCAAGAAAATTAATGTAACCCGGTTTGCCGTTGAGTACCTCAACAGGAAGTTCGCCCTCGTTCATATAAATTCTTGAAGGCTTCTGATTAGGGTTACAACCGTATTTAAGTGCAAGTTCCTTCATTGGAGTTCATCCTTTCATAATCAGATTATTTATTCTTATTAATAATTCTTGACTCTGCCGTATCTGAAGCAATGTCAATGTAACGAACAAAAAGTGATACCTTGTTGTCCTCGTCAAGTGCATTCCATACTTTTTCAGCAAAAGTATCAATGTCATCGTTGCCAATCTCTACAAGTGTAGGCTCACCCTCAAAACTTGGGAGTGGAGTGCCGTCACCCATATAAGTGTGAATATATCTGCCAAGGCCCTGTAAAGGTGTGGAATACATAAATGTATATCTCTGACAGCTGTCAGGAATACCGTCTGCACTCTTAAGGATTGACATAGCATATTCCATAACACCGCCGCTGCACTTTACAATACCCGAAATACGAGGTGTGTAGTTAGGACCGTCAGGCTCAAACTCTCTTGTACGGAGTGATTCCTCAAAAGTTTCACCCTCGTTCATAAGCTCATAAATTGTATCTGTCTGGTCACCGTTTGTAACGATTGTCTTGTTGTCAAGTTTTCTGACAGGTGAGTAAATGATAAGTGACGGATCAATAAGCTTTGATTCGTCAAAAGCCTGTGTCTTTATGCCGTCCTCGGTTTCAACGAAAATTCTGTTTCTGCTGTTTTCGCTTCTGCCCATAATAAAGTAAGCAATTACAGCCTTTGTGCCGTCAGCACTTCTGCCTATAACAATTCCTCTGCCCGGATAAGTAACAGAAGAGATTTCTTTTTCAAGTGAAATTGGTTTCATTGTTTACCTCCGAATTATTCGGCAATTACTGTAACATTGCCGTTTACCTTTATTTTATCTTCGCAGAAAAGTGAAACAGCCTTAGGAAGAATTTTCCATTCCGCCTGTTCCATAACTCTTTTCTGTAAAATTTCGGGTGTGTCGCCGTTTTGAATTTCAACAGCTTTCTGAATGATGATAGGACCGCCGTCACATACCTCATTTACAAAATGTGCTGTTGCACCTGTCACCTTTACTCCCCTTGCAAGAGCCTGCTCGTGAACCTTAAGTCCGTAAAAGCCCTCGCCGCAAAAAGACGGAATAAGTGACGGATGAATATTTATAATTCTGTTTTCAAACGCTCTGATTACACCTGTACCGAGGATTGTCATAAATCCCGCAAGCACAACCAAATCCGCATTTTTTGACTTTAAAAGCTCGGTTAATGCCTTATCGTATTCGTCAAGGCTTGCATAATCCTTTCTGCGGATTATATCGGTAGCAATATTGTGATTTTTGGCTCTCTCAAGTGCATAAGCATTCGGATTTGAAGAAATAACGCAGGTGATTTTACCGCCCTTTATCTCCCCTCTTTCAGATGCGTCTATAAGAGCCTGTAAATTAGTACCGCCACCGGATACAAGAACAATAATATTTTTCATTATTCAATTACAACTCCGTCATTGCCCTCTACTACTTCACCGATGATTACAGCATCCTCACCGTTTGCCTTGAGAACCTCAAGAGCCTTATCC
Organism: Ruminococcus intestinalis; assembly: GCF_014288065.1. Taxonomy (NCBI): domain Bacteria; kingdom Bacillati; phylum Bacillota; class Clostridia; order Eubacteriales; family Oscillospiraceae; genus Ruminococcus; species Ruminococcus intestinalis. Next base: position 350,630 of record NZ_JACOPS010000002.1, read on the forward strand.
GCATCGTTTTTGTCAACTGCAACGAGCATACCTACACCCATATTGAATGTATTAAACATATCGTGCTCTGAAATACCGCCGACTCTCTGAATAAGGTCAAAGATCGGAAGAACAGGAACTGCGCTCTTGTTAATCTTAGCAGAAAGACCGTCATTTAACATACGGGGAATATTCTCGTAGAAACCGCCGCCTGTAATGTGAGATACAGCCTTTACTTCAACTTCTTTCATAAGAGCAAAGAGTGGTTTTACATATATTTTTGTAGGAGTGAGGAGAGTTTCGCCTAAAGTTTTGTCAAGCTCAGGGTATGTATTATTGATTGTGTTTTCGTTAATATCAAAAACTTTTCTTACAAGTGAAAAACCGTTTGAGTGAACGCCCGAAGAACGGAGTGCAACCAAAACATCGCCTGCTTTAAGTTTTGAGCCGTCAATCATCTTCGGCTTGTCTGCAAGGCCTACGCAGAAACCTGCAACATCGTATTCGTCAACAGGCATAAGACCCGGATGCTCGGCTGTTTCGCCGCCGATAAGTGCACATTCTGACATAACACAGCCATCTGCAACACCCTTAACGATTTCCGCAACCTTTTCAGGATAGTTCTTTCCGATTGCAATATAGTCAAGGAAGAATAACGGCTTTGCACCGCAGCAAATTACATCGTTTACGCACATTGCAACTGCATCAATACCGATAGTATCGTGCTTATCCATAAGAAAAGCAAGTTTGATTTTTGTACCTACACCGTCAGTACCGCTGACAAGTACAGGCTCTGTCATACCGCTTACATTTGGGGCAAAAAGACCGCCAAAACCGCCGATACCCGAAACAACGCCGTCAATTTTTGTGCGTGCAACATGCTGTTTCATAAGTTCAACCGACTTATAACCTGCTGTTACATCAACACCTGCTGCCTTGTAGCTCTCTGAAAAACTCTTCATCTTCAATCACTCCAGATTATTTTTTATTAATTTTCTTTGCGAATTTATCAACAAATATAGTTCTCGGAATTTCCGCAGGATATTCTCCCGTAAAGCAACCGTTGCAAAATCCGACATCTGCACCCTCGGCAATTTGATTAAGACCCGAAACGCTGAGATAGCCAAGAGAATCCGCACCGATTTTATTGCATATCTCTTCTTGTGAAAACCTATTTGCAATAAGCGACTCCTTGTTGTGAATATCCATACCGAAATAGCACGGACATACAAAAGGCGGAGAGCTTATAAGCATATGAACCTCTTTTGCACCTGCGTCACGCAAAAGTTTTACAATATGATTTGCGGTTTCGCCACGCACAATAGAGTCATCTACAATAATAATTCTCTTACCGCTTACATTTGCCTTAAGGGCAGTAAGTCTTGTTTTGAGAAGTCTTTTCTTTTTATCTTTTCCCGTACCTACGGTTCTGCCAATGTATTTATTCTTAACAAAACCTGTACCGTACGGAATACCCGATGCCTTAGCATAGCCTTGTGCGGCAATAATTCCCGAATCGGGAACGCCGCATACCATATCGGCATCAATCGGATGTTCATTATAAAGCAGTTCACCTGCCTTAAATCTCGCATTATGAACACTTACACCGTCAATAACACTGTCGGGACGGGCAACATAAACATATTCAAAAATACACATAGATGTATTATATGCCTTAATTCTCGACTTGTAACTGTGAAAACCCGTTTCATCAATTACAACCATTTCTCCGGGCTCAACATCACGCAAAAATTCACCGCCAAGACTGTCAATTACACAGCTCTCGGAAGTAATAATATAGCTGTTGTTAAGTTTTCCGATGCAAAGCGGACGGAAGCCGTTTTTATCACGAAAGCCGATAAGTCTTGACGGACCGCAAAGGACTGCGGAATATGCGCCCTCAAGTTTATCCATAGCAAACAAAACCGCTGTTTCAAGGTCGTCCGTGGTACAGCGTTCGGTTGCGATTACATAAGACATAATCTCAACATTTGAGTTAGACTGAAAGATTGCGCCGCCATGCTCAAGCTGTTGGCGAATTTCGGCAAAATTAGTAATCGCACCGTTGCTTGCAATAGCAAGCGAACCGGCAATATATCTCATAACAAGGGGCTGATTTGCCGCTCTGTCAAGGCTTTCGTGCGCACTGTAACGCACATGACCGACTGCAATGTTTCCGTCGCCGAGTTTATCTATAGCCTTATCGTTAAAGACCTCTGACACCATACCGAATTCTTTTACGGTAGTAAAATTTTCATTGTTATTTACAGTAATGCCTGCACTTACCTGTCCCCTGTGTTGAAGTCCGTACAAGGCCTCACGGGTAAGGGAGGCTATATTAAAGTCATCACTGCTGTCTTTATAAACGCCGAACACACCGCATTCATCGTTTACCTTGTCTTTGTCATATATATCAACATACTTAATCAAAGTTCTGCCACCTTAAGCTGCATAGCCTCATCCTTTTTGGCTACGCCTTCTTCCATATCTGCTTTCATTTTCTCGAGCTTTTCTGCAAGACTGTCATCAGAAAGAGCGAGCATTTCAATCGCAAGAATAGCGGCATTTGCAGCGCCGTCAACAGCAACTGTTGCAACAGGAATACCTGTTGGCATCATAACTGTTGCAAGTAAAGCATCCATACCGTCAAAAGCGGCTGATTTGCAAGGAATACCGATTACAGGCAAAGTTGTTTTTGCTGCAAGCACACCTGCTAGATGAGCAGCCATACCCGCTGCGGCAATGATTACTCCAAAGCCGTTTTTCTTTGCGTTGCCTGAAAAATCAATAGCAGCGTCTGGAGTTCTGTGAGCACTCATAACATGCACTTCATATGGAACACCAAATTCCTTAAGCTTTGTGACAGCCTTTGAAACTACAGGGAAATCACTGTCAGAACCCATAATAATAGCAACCTTTTTCATCATTACACTCCTTAACTTTTAACGGCACCGTAAAAACGGTGGCAAAATTGTTTAGACAAAGTTTCTGCAAAGGCAAAAATTCATTGCCCTAAAATCACTTTAATTACCATTATATAAAAAATCAGAATAAAATGCAATATGTGACAGGAATTATTTTGAAATTCATAAGCTAATTTACAGTTTAAACGCAGTTTTGATTAAAAATTTTATAATTGATACAGAAGTCGATGTTTTTTAAACTTTCACAACAAACAATGCGCTAAACCATAAATCAACGGGCAGCAGATATATTTACCTGCTGCCCGAGTTGAACTCTGAATTTTCAATTCACTGCTAATTTTTTTCCGGTGCTTTCATATTCGGAAACAGAAATTCCATTTTCTCATCGTCAAAATGATAATCTATATACTGTATAAAAGCGTTATCCGTTTTGGGGTGTTCTGCCCTGTCCTGCCATCTGTAAACCGCCGCACAAGACATAAATGCATTAAATACCATAAATATTATGAGTACCGCCGTCATTACACCGCCTGCACGCTTTGGAATTTTCTCAATAAGTCTTGCCATCCACGGATAAACAAAGCGTACCCATACAAGTCCCAGAAATCCCCAGATAAGCGCATACATAAGGTTTGTTCGTCCGTTAAAATTCAGCGGAGTATCGCTGTAATCCCATGATACCGTACCAAAAACAGTTTCCTGAAACCATGAGCAAAAATACTCAAAGCTTGCACCAACCACTGCGCTGATTACAAAAATAAGCGTATCGTTAAGTTTATACAGCTTATAAAGCACAACAGTCAAAAAGCACGCTCCGCCGCCGTAAACGGGAATGAACGGTCCGTACACAAGTCCCACTCTCACCTGAAAATTACCGTCAATCATAAACGCCCATATTGTTTCGAGCACTGTACCGAAAAGCGAACCGATTACAAAAAGGTAAAACAACTTTGTAAAACAAAGTCCGAACGCAAAAGGGCGTTCTTCTTTATTCTCAAAAACAGCCGTATATTCGGTCATATTTTTATCCTTGACCTCGCCCACTTTATCTGAAATCATACCGAGATAAACGCTTGTTTTAAGGTCAGGAAATGCATTTGCAAGTCTTCTTCTTAAAATATTTTCCGTAAAAAGTCTGTTACAGTTTTCGCCTATAAGTTTTATTTTTTCCTCGTCTGCATCATCTCCGAGCAATTCTTCAATATTGCTTAAATATTTTATTCTGCGTTTTAATCTTATAACCGTAATCACAGAAAAAATATAGTCAAGCAAAATTATTGCAAGCAGAGCAAACAAAATTATATAGCTGACTGTAGTCGGAATAAGCATAACAAGTGCGTCGGATACGGGCATAAATACTTTTATAAAACCAAATCCGAAAAGTCCTGCCAACAAAGCATAAGGCAAAGATATATAACTGCCGATGCTAAGTTTTGACTGCGAATAATCCCATACTTTAAATCCAAGGATTTTTTCAAACAAAAATCCCGAAAGAACTATTACGGCGGTTGTAAGCGCAATCGAAGCAGCAAGCAAAAGCCACGGATAATTTGCAAGCGGAGTCAAAACCACTCTGCAAATAACAGCCGTAAGTCCGTACATAGGGAAAAACGGAGAAGTCAGAAAGCCGTTATTTTTAAACCTTTTATATACCGCAAGGTTTCGTATAACATTACCGACCCAGCCTAAAAACGAAAATATAACAAATGTCCAAAGAATAAGAACCATTAATTCACTTCCTATAAAAAAGCACCTAAGGGTGCAGATAAAAACTGCACCCTTATGCCATATTTTGATTTAGAATTATACTGTATTACTTCTTTGCAGGCTCATCTTTCCAGATTTCCTTAATTGCGGCAACATTTCCTGCAATTGACTGAAGCTCCGACGGAATAATAATCTTTGTAGCCTTACCGTCAGCTGCCTTTGCAAACGCCTCGAGAGATTTAAGCTGAATGATTCTGTCTGTAGGAGCAGCCTCATTGAGCATACGAAGAGCGTCGGCATTAGCTCTCTGTACTGTAAGAATAGCCTCTGCCTCACCGGCAGCCTCTCTGATTTTCTGTTCCTTAACAGCGTCAGCTTTTAGAATAGCAGACTCTTTAAGACCTTCCGCAATAAGAATCTGACTGCGCTTTTCACCTTCGGCGTCAAGAATCTTAGCTCTTCTTTCACGCTCTGCCTTCATCTGCTTTTCCATTGCGTCCTGAATTTCACGAGGCGGAAGAATGTTCTTAAGCTCAACACGCTTTACTCTGATACCCCATGCGTCTGTAGCCTCATCAAGGATAATTCTGATTTTATCGTTGATAGTGTCACGGGAAGTAAGTGTGCTGTCGAGTTCGAGTTCACCGATTATGTTACGAAGTGTGGTTGCCGTAAGATTTTCAATAGCGTTAAGCGGACGCTCAACACCGTAGCTGTAAAGCTTAGGGTCTGTAATTTCAAAATAAACTACGGTATCAATCTGCATAGTAACATTATCTCTTGTTATAACAGGCTGAGGCGGGAAGTCAACTACCTGCTCTTTTAAAGATACTTTTCTTGAAACTTTGTCGATAAAAGGAATTTTTACATGCAAGCCCGTACCCCAAGTTGAGTGATAAGCACCGAGTCTTTCAACTACATAAGCGTGCGCCTGCGGTACGATTTTAACATTGCTGATTATAGCAATTAAAATGATTAATAAAATAATTGCAATTACAATTAACGGTCCCATTCTGATTTCTCCATTCAATAATTATTCTCCCTGCCAAGGTTCAACTATCATTTTTACACCCTCAATGGCAAGGATTTTGACTTTGTCGTCTTTCTTTACAGGTGTAGGATTTTTTAGCTTTGCGGTCCAGACTTCACCGCTCACCTTTACCTGACCTACTGCTTCCAAAGTGTCAATATCGGTAAGCATTACACCTGTTTGCCCAATAAATCTGTCGGAATTTGTTTTTACCTCCTTATGACCTTTTTTATACTTATCCACAAGCGGTTTTGTAGCAATGAGCGTACCGCAGGTAACTACGATAAACACTATAACCTGAACAAGCACAGACGAAGTAATAAGAGAGGATACGGCAGCGCAAAGTGCACCTACGACAAACCATATTGAAACAAGCTGATTTGTTGCGGCCTCGCCCACAGCCATAACCACTGCAATACCAATCCAGACAAAAGGCATATACTCTTCCATATTCACATCTCCTTTCACAACAACATTCTACCATAAGAACAATATACAGTCAATTATTTTTTCAAATTATACTATAATTTTTAAAATATTTTTAACATTTAGGTTACTATATTATTAAAATATTTTTATTTGCGAAATTTTATGTGTGTTTATTTATAATATTTTCTCCATATCGGCAATTTTTTAAATATGAAAATTCAGCCTTAATTACTGTTAAATTAAAACATAATTAACCGCAAAAGCAATACATATCGGAATATTTTTTCGGTTATTATAAAATTTCTCTACACATTTATATTTTTATATGATATAATTAAATAAATTAAACTGAAATTAGGTGAAACTATGGCTTTTGATACATTTGACGAGGGTATTGTCCCGGGCGGAATGAGGAGCAAATACGAAATTCGTATTCTTATATGCTATCTTTTAAATTCAATTAAAGAACCCGTCAGCAAAGAAATTATTGTTGACTCAATATGTGAGGAAAGCCTTGCAAATTACTTTGAAACAAGTTCATGCTTTGACGATCTTATTGAAAAAGGAAATATAATTGAAGAAGGCTCCGACGGAGATATAAAGACATATACCGTCAGCAAAAACGGAGTTATGATTGCAAATCAGCTCGACACCATACTTGCCTACACCGTAAAAGAAAAAGCGTATGACTGCGCAATAAACCTGCTTGCGCAAAAGAAAAAAGAGCGTGAAAACAGCGTAGAAATCGTTAAAACCGATATGGGTTACAATGTAAACTGCAAAATTTCGGGCGGAAATCTTGATTTGCTGAGTTTTTCGATTTTTGCTCCGGATATGTCGCAGGCACAAATAATCAAAAAGAATTTTTACGAAAACCCAACAACTTTTTATAAAGTAATACTCGCCATGCTCACACAAAACAAAGAAAGCGTAGGCGAAGCACTCGAAAGTCTTTTATGATTATAAAAGCAATTGATAAGATTAATATTAAGAAACAAGATACCGACTTGCAATTTTAATGCGAGTCGGTATTTTTATATATAGAATATATTTGTTTTTTACAATTGATTTTTGCTTAAATAGCCTCATTCTGCTATTACTTTGTAAACCTTGTAACTTTCATTTTTTAATTGTTTGAACATACCCTTTCCGATTGGAGAAATATATTTATCTTCAATTGTATAAGCTACATTTCCGGATAAATCTAAAATTTCCGTTTTTACCTTTTCATCATTATTTTTTAAATTATAAACAACCTCAAATAAACCGTTCTGATCTACCGAATAAAATCTGCTTATTTCATAATTATCGGCAGAGTTTGTGTAAAAATTTTTTCCTTTGTTATCAATTAAATTATAAACTCCGTTATTATCCTTTGTAATACAATATCCGTTTACAAAACCACACGGAAAAAGCTCTCCTCTTAACGCTGCATCTGTTATTATATTACCGTCAGTATCCGTAACAATTTCTCTATTTTTAATATATGTTTTATCATTATATTGTGCAACTACTCGTCCATCGCCTAAATTGTACTCTGGTATTTCTAAATTTACATCAAAAACTTTCCCGTTTTTATCAATCAAAACAACTTTGTCGTTCTCATCTAACGCAACTGTATACTTGTTTATATTTTTTTCAAAATCAATTTGTCCCCAATATTTAAAATAATCATCACTTGCGTAACCGGCAAAATTAATAATTTTTTTGTAATTAAAATCTGTAACAGTTTTATTGTTATAATCAATAAGTCCATATTTTTCGCCTTTTTTTGCTATAATTAATTTTGGTGACGCAAGATAAAGTTCATCATATTCAGCAGGTATAATTTCATTTAAATCTAAATCTAATGCGCCATATTTATATAAATTTTCTTCATTTTTACCGAAAATAATTACACCGTTATCTATTTTAGGTGAACTGTATTCTGAATCTATGTATTTTAATTCTTTTGTTTTCAAATTGTATAAGGCAAATTTCTCCTCACTACGAATCGGAGTATCGAATTTAATTATAATACAATCACCGTATATTCCACATATTTGTCCGCTTTTTCCATATCCCTCATTAAGTGAGATATTAGAAAGATTGGCAACCATATTACCTTCCAAATCAAATATAACATTGTATGCACAAAAATTTGAGGTGGAATTATAATTTGAATACATAACATTCACAACCAAATATTCTCCATTCTCATATATCTCAGATATTCTAAAATTACTGTCCGACATTGAATATCCGCTTGAGGTTGCCGCCTCATCTAGCGAAATTTCTTCAAATTTATACTTTTGATTTTTCTGCAGAATCGGTGCAACATAGTTTGTATTCTCATAATTTGGTTCTGTTGCAGGTTGTGTTGTAATCTGTGCTGCCATAGCCTCTGTTGTCACGGTTTGTTGTGACGAATTCGCACTATTTTCTGACTGTGAAGTGTCTGATTGATTTTCACTGTTATTACAGGCACACAAGACCGAAGTCAGCATAGCCGCAATCAAAATGCCTGAAATAAATTTTTTCATAAAATATTCCTCCTCATAAAGCTCAAACTGTTTTCTAAAAGTAAACTTTAAAGATTAAAAATTTTCGTTTTGTTAACAATTGTATTATACAGTTTTCGATTACAAAACGCAAGTGTTTTAAAATATTTTTATCAAAAACTTTTTGAGGTGAATTATATGTTTGACTTTGGTTTAAGAATAAGACAATTACGAGAATCAAGAAATATGTCACAAGAAGAGTTGGGCAGACGAGTCGGAAGAAGCAAGCCTGTCATAAGCAATTATGAAAACAACATCAAATTTCCTCCGCTCGAAGTTTTAATCTCAATTTCAAATGTGTTCAATGTTTCTCTCGACTACTTGGTTGGCATAGAAAAGAAAGATGCACTCTACATTAACAACCTAAACGAAACGCAGTCAAATATAATGAAACTGCTCTATGAAGAATTTAGCGACTGCAACCTTAAAGGCAAAGAATTGTCAAACAGACAGCAAAAAATACTAAGTATGCTTTTAGTCGAATTTTTAAATTCATAAGTCACCGCAACAGTGGCTTATTTTTATATATTGCAGAAAAAGCCTTGCTAATTGATTTTGCAAGGCTTTTGAAAGATAATAAAATAAACAGAAATTAATTTAAAAAAACAAATTCAGTCCAAGCATCAGCGTTACTCCGGGAACTCCGCCAAATGCGGCACAACACACCGACACAAGGCTTACAGGCAGGTACACACCTGTAAAAGAGCCTGTCAGATTTACCGCAATCAGCGTTAAAATTCCTATAGCCATTGAAAGCAGACTTCTTTTAAACGGATGTCTGCTTTTACTTATGTAATGAGCAAATGCAAACAACAAAAATGCACCGAAAAACATTAATCCTATTCCCCACAAAGGCATAATTAACAGCTCCTTTAGCATAAACAACACTGTAAAACAGAGTCTTTTATATATGTAGGATAAATTGGTTTTGCTCTAAATGTTAGGCAAAATAATTTAAAAATTTAGGTCAAGCCTTTTTAAAGGCTTGCGGGTTTGGGCAGCGCCCATAAAAATCTTCCGATATAACAATTTATCAGGCGCAAACAGCCACGCTGTTTGCGTGCTAAAACTAAGTTTGTTAAAACAGGCGACAGCCTTTTATAAAAGAAATAATTAACTTTTCATTATATATCGATTGGCTTTCTTATTGCTGTCGCATTTAAGGGCTTTCGCCCATTCGTTCAAGCCGCCAAACAGCAAACTGTTTGGCTATCGTTAGATTGTATAAACGGAAAATATTTGTGGGCTTTGCCCACACCCACGACCTTTGAAAAGGTCGACCAAACTTTTGTAATTAATTTGCAAATCAATTTGCTAAACCATAAAAACAAAAATAGACCGCAGGACTAACCTACGGTCTATAATTATGTTTGAAATTTTAAAAATATTACAAGCTTAATCAGAAACTTTTTCCGACAAAATAAGCAAGTACATTAAGTGCAATTACGATAATTACGAAAATTGCTGCAAAAAACTTTGTAAAACGAGCAAGCTTTGCATCAATCGAGCGAGCCTTATTTTTTGAGAAATAAGAGTCAGCAGCACCGGAAACAACACCGATACCCTGCTGGTTGCCCTGCTGAAGAATAATTACGATGATAATTGCAATGGCTGCTACGATAAGCACTGAACCAAGAACAATACCCCAAACGCCCATATTATACCGTTCCTTTCTGTAATATAAATGTATAATAAGTTCCAAATACAAAAACTAACTAATTTATATTAACATAAAATTATAGATTTTGCAAGATTTTTTTGAAAAAAATTAAATTTTTTCGGTATATTTCCAAAGGTGAAATATACAGTTAAATCAGCGTAAGCTGTTCGTCGGTTGAATCTTCATTTGCAGGCATAGCGCCGAGAGTAGGAAGTGTTTTCGTTCTGTATCTCTGCGGCTTTGCAAATGTTCCCTCAACATACTCCGAAATTTCAAACAGTCTGTGACCTTTTTTGAGTTTCATAACCGCCACGCCCTGTGTCGAACGGGTTGTTTTCAGATTAATTGCACCCGAATGAATAAGCAACATTCTGCCTGATGACGCTTTCAACAAAAATTCTTTATCCTCTGTAAAGAATACCATTCCCGCAAGCGGTGATTTATCGGAATAAGCGCCCGTAAGTTTTTTGCGGTTTGTCTTTGTTTGATAAGCCTCAAGCGGCACTTTTGCAAGTTTACCGTTCTCAAACGCAAACAACAGAATACCCTTATAATCCTTTGTTGCAACCATATATACAGCGTTTTCGCCCTCGTCCATACCCAACTTTGCCGGTACATACTCGCCGAGAGCGCTTGCCTTTGTATCGGTGAAATCCGCTGCCTTTGCTTTGTAAACCTGACATTTATCGGTAAAGAACAGCAATTCGCCGTTATTTGAAAATTCGCAGGTCTGGGCAATCTCATCGCCGTCCTTGAGCTTATGGTTGCTGCTCATTCTAAGCGACTGCGGAGTAATCTTCTTGAAATAGCCTTCCTTTGTAAAGAAAAGATTTACGGGGTAATCAGGAACATCGTCCTTTTCCTCCGTATAACTTACGATATCTTCGTAAATTATAATACTCTTTCGTGGCTGACCGTATTTTTCGGCAATCTCTTTGAGTTCCTTTACAATTATGGTTTTAATTCTTGTCTTGCTCTTGAGAATTTCGTCAAGTTCGGCAATTTCCTTTTCAAGTGCCTCAATTTCTGCCGTACGCTTTAAAATATATTCACGGTTCAGATGACGAAGTTTTATTTCTGCAACATACTCTGCCTGAACCTCGTCAATACCAAATCCAATCATAAGGTTTGGTACAACCTCTGCCTCTTCATCTGTTTCTCTTACAATTTTAACCGCTTTGTCAATATCAAGCAAAATAGCCTCAAGACCCTTTAAAAGGTGGAGCTTTTCGGCTTTTTTGTTTCTGTCAAAATATGTTCTTCGTCTTACACATTCAATTCTGAATGCAATCCATTCTTCAAGCAAAGCCTTAACACCGAGCACCCTCGGCACTCCGCCGATAAGTACATTAAAGTTGCAGGAGAATGAATCTTCAAGCGTTGTAAAACGGTAAAGTTTTGCCATAAGTCGGTCGGGATCAACACCGCGCTTAAGGTCAATTGTTATCTTAAGACCGTCAATACCCGTTTCATCTCGAACATCGGCAATATCCTTTATTTTTCCTGCTTTTACAAGGTCAATAATCTTTTCAATAATAACTTCGCAAGTGGTTGTGCTCGGAATTGAAAGTACATCAATACAGTTTGCCGATTTATCGTACTGGTACCTTGCCCTTAGTTTTATTCCGCCCTTACCCGTTTCATAAACCTGTCTTAAGGCGTTTTCGTCATAAATAATCTGACAGCCGCCGATAAAATCAGGTGCAGGCAATGTTTGCATAACATCGTGGTTCGGGTCACGAATAAGCGCCGCCGTGGTTTCGCAAATTTCTTTTAAATTGAAAGAACAGATATTTGACGCCATACCTACCGCAATACCTGTGTTTGTATTTACAAGTACAGACGGAAAAGCAACCGGCAAAAGTGACGGCTCTTTCATTGTATTATCGTAGTTATCAACAAAGTCTACGGTATCTTTATCTATATCACGAAAAAGCTCGTTACAGATTTTGTCAAGTTTTGCCTCTGTATATCTTGATGCCGCCCATGCCATATCACGGCTGTAGAATTTACCGAAGTTACCCTTTGAATCCACATAAGGATGTAAAAGTGCTTCGTAGCCTCTCGAAAGTCGCACCATAGTGTCATAAATTGCCAAATCGCCGTGCGGATTAAGTTTCATAGTTGCACCGACAATATTAGCGGATTTTGTTCTTGCACCGTTTAAAAGTCCCATTTTATACATTGTATAAAGCAGCTTTCTGTGCGACGGTTTAAATCCGTCAATCTCCGGAATAGCACGGGAAAGAATAACGCTCATTGCGTAAGGCATATAGTTTTCTCTGATTGTAGAGTCAATGTTCTGTTCTACAACTTCACCCGCACCGTTGATAACACCGTGTGTTTTCCCCGTTGCGGCAGGCTGTGTTCTTCTTCTTTTTGCCATAAATTCGCACCTCCCGTCAGCTTACATCAAGATTGTCAATGTACTCATTACCGTGAGCCACAATGTAATCTTTTCTGCCCTGAAGATTGTCACCGAGCAGAATATCAAAAATTTCCGCTGTTTTTTCAGCGTCTGTCGGCATAACCTTTATAAGTCTGCGAGTAGCAGGATTCATAGTTGTAAGGTTCATCATATCAGGCTCGTTTTCACCAAGACCTTTTGAACGCTGAATTGTGAATTTCTCTTTGCCGATTTCCGCAATAAACTTATCTTTCTCCGCCTCGTCATACGCAAAATACACATCATTTTTAGCTGTAATCTCATAAAGCGGTGATTCCGCAATAAAGACTTTTCCCTCGTTTATTAGCGTAGGAGTAAGTCTGTACAGCATTGTCAAAAGCAATGTTCTGATCTGAAATCCGTCAACATCGGCATCGGTACAGAGAATAACTTTATTCCAACGCAGTGCGTTAAGGTCAAATTCGCTCAAGTTTTTATTGGCCTTTGACTTTACCTCAACACCGCAGCCGAGCACTCTAAGCAAATCCGTAATTATTTCGCTCTTAAAAATTTTGTCATAATCAGCCTTAAGACAGTTAAGTATTTTACCTCTGATTGGCATAATCGCCTGAAAATCAGGGTTTCTTGCCTGCTTACAAGCACCGAGAGCAGAGTCACCCTCTACTATAAAAAGCTCTCTTTCCTCGGCATTTTTGCTACGGCAGTCAACAAACTTAGCTACACGGTTTGTCATATCAAGACTGCCCGAAAGCTTTTTCTTTATGTTAAGTCTTGTTTTTTCGGCATTCTCTCTGCTACGCTTGTTTACAAGTACCTGCTGTGCGATTTTGTCTGCCTCAAGCGGATTTTCGATAAAATAAACTTCAAGGCTCTGCTTTAAGAAAGCAGTCATTGCGTCCTGAATACCCTTGTTGGTAACTGACTTTTTAGTCTGGTTTTCATACGAAGATACGCTCGAAAACGAAGAAATTACACACACAAGGCAGTCTTCAATATCATCAAATTTTATCTTGCTTTCCGATTTATTGTATTTATTATTTGTCTTTAAGTAATTGTCTATCTGATAAAGAAAAGCAGTTCTCACCGCTTTATCAGGAGCACCGCCGTGCTCAAGCCAGCTTGAGTTGTGGTAATACTCGGTAAGTCTTGTCTGATTTGAAAAAGCAACCGCAACATCAATTTTACATTTATATTCCGGCTTATCGTCACGGTCACGGGTTTTTACCTCCGTTGTCCAATGCTGAACCGAAGTAAAACCGTTTTCGCCGATGACCTCCGCAACATGATCCTCAATACCGTTTACATAGCAATAAGTTGTGGTGTCAAAGCTCTTACCGTTCTGATTTCTGAACACAAATTCAACGCCCGCATTGACAATAGCCTGTCTTTTCATTATGTCAAGGAAATATTCAGGCTGAATGTCTATATCGGTAAATACCTCAAGGTCAGGTTTCCAACGGATTTTTGTACCTGTATCCTTTTTATTGTACGGCTCTTTTTTTAAGCCGCCGACATTCTCGCCCTTTTCAAAATGCAGGGTATAGCGTATGCCGCCACGGCGAATATCAACATCCATATATTCGGAGCTGTACTGTGTTGAGCAAAGTCCAAGACCGTTCATACCGAGCGAAAACTCATAGCTCTCGCCCTCGTTATTATTATATTTACCGCCTGCGTACATTTCGCAGAATACAAGCTTCCAGTTAAACTCATTTTCTTTTTCGTTAAAGTCAACGGGAATACCTCTGCCGTGGTCTTCTACCTCGATAGAACCGTCAGAAAACCTTGTTACGGTAATTTTTTTGCCGTAGCCCTCTCTTGCCTCGTCAATAGAGTTAGAAAGAATTTCAAAAACTGAATGTTGACAGCCGTCAATACCGTCAGAGCCAAAAATAACCGCAGGTCTTTTTCGTACTCTGTCTGCACCTTTAAGGGCAGAAATACTTGAATCACCGTATTCAACTGCTTTGGTTTTAGCCATTTAATCAATCCTCATTTATCGCCACGGAGCTTTTTGATTTTGTCACGCAGATATGCGGCGTGTTCAAATTCAAGCAGCTTTGCGGCAGCTTTCATTTCCTTAGTAAGGCTCTCGATGAGCTGTTGCTTTTGAGCCTTGTTCAGCTTTTTAGCCGATTTAAATTCATCATCTGTATGTGTAGAAATTTCAAGAATTTCACTGACTTTTTTAACAATAGTGGTTGGCGTAATGCCGTGTTCCTTGTTGTATGCCTGCTGAATTTTTCTTCTGCGTTCGGTTTCGGTAATCGCCTTGCGCATAGAATCGGTTACACTGTCGGCATACATTATTACAGTGCCCTCGCTGTTTCGTGCGGCACGGCCGCAAATCTGAATAAGTGAACGCTCACTGCGCAAAAATCCCTCTTTGTCGGCGTCAAGCACGGCAACCAGCGATACTTCCGGAATATCAAGACCCTCTCGCAAAAGGTTGATTCCGACAAGCACATCAAATTCGCCGAGGCGCAAATCTCTGACAATTTCCATACGCTCTACGGTGTCTATATCGTGGTGCATATAGCGCACCTTGATACCCATTGTTTCAAGGTATGCTGTCAAATCCTCCGCCATTTTCTTGGTAAGAGTGGTAATAAGCACTCTCTGCTTTTTGCTCACCCTTATATTAATTTCAGAAACCAAATCATCAAGCTGTCCCTCGGTAGGTCTTACCGAAATTTCAGGGTCAAGAAGTCCTGTAGGTCTGATAATCTGCTCTGCTATTGTCTGTGATTTTTCAAGTTCAAGGTCGCCCGGAGTTGCACTTACAAACACAACCTGATTTATTCTGTCGTAAAATTCGTCAAAATTAAGCGGTCTGTTGTCAAATGCAGACGGCAGGCGGAAACCGTAATCAATAAGATTTTTCTTTCGTGCATGGTCGCCTGCGTACATTCCTCTTACCTGCGGCAAAGTGACATGCGACTCATCAACAAACAACAGAAAATCCTTGGGAAAATAGTCAAGCAAAGTAAACGGCGAAGAACCGGGTTTTCTGCCCGACAAAATTCTCGAATAGTTCTCAATGCCCGTACAAAATCCGATTTCCTGCAGCATCTCCATATCATAGCGTGTGCGCTGTTCAATTCTCTGTGCCTCAAGCAATTTTCCGTTCTCACGAAAATACGCAAGTCTTTCTTCAAGTTCACGGTCAATTTCTTTGAGTGCGGTTGCCATTTTATCCTTAGAAACAATGTAGTGTGACGCAGGATAAATTGCCGCATGACGCAAAACCGCCTTTAGTTCTCCCGTAAGTGGGTTAATCTCGGATATACGGTCAATTTCATCGCCGAAAAATTCTACTCTTATTATAGAATCGTTAGATGCGGCAGGAAAAATTTCGACCACATCTCCCCTTACTCTGAACTTATTTCTTATAAAATTAACATCGTTGCGCTCATATTGCAGTTCAACGAGTTTTTTCACAAGGTCATCTCGGCTTTTTACCATACCGGGGCGTAAAGATATTACCATATTTCGGTAATCAATAGGGTCGCCCAAGCTGTAAATACAGGAAACCGAAGCAACTATAATTACATCTCGTCTTTCAGAAAGCGCAAGAGTAGCGCTGTGCCTGAGTTTGTCTATTTCGTCATTTACAGCGCTGTCCTTTTCTATATAAGTATCCGTGTTGGCAATGTATGCCTCCGGCTGATAGTAATCGTAATAAGACACAAAGTATTCTACCGCATTATCGGGGAAAAACTCCTTAAACTCGCTGCAAAGCTGTGCCGCAAGAGTTTTGTTGTGTGCAAGCACCAGGGTAGGTCTTTGCGTTCTTTCTATTATATTAGCCATAGTAAATGTTTTACCCGAACCCGTTACGCCGAGCAAAGTCTGCTCTCTGTTGCCCGACTCAATGCTGTTTACAAGCTCGTCAATCGCAGCAGGTTGGTCACCCGTAGGCTTATATTTAGATTTCAGTTTAAATTCCATAAAATCAAACCTTATTACAATAAAAAAATACTTCCCGACATTTCACTTTCACGCAGGGAAACATAGTCAAACTCCGTCACAATATAATGGTCAACAAGGCTTACTCCTATGCTATCAAGAGTTCGTCTTATGATTTTTGTAGAAGTCAGATCGCTTTGCGAGGGCAATGCCGAGCCGCTCGGATGATTGTGTCCTAAAAAAGCGGTCTTTGCGTTGTGCCTTAGCGCAAGGTCAACGATTTTCCTAAGCGGAACATCCGACGAACTTAGCGAACCTTTGGCAATAATGTCAAAGAAAATCATTCTGCCCTTTGCATCTCCGAGCATAAGCGCAACTGCCTCGTTTGTTCTGCCTATAAACTTATTTATAAACATTTCTCCGAGATGTTCAAGCTCGATGACATTATGATTTTCCGTTTTTGATTCTTTATACACTCTCGAAAACTCGGGCAGCATTTTCAGAAAAACCGCACAAGACTGCGAAAGTGAAAATTCACGCATAAGCTCGTCAACAGGTGCGTCGCACACACCCGCAACGGTTAAATACCTGTCGAGCAAACGGTGTGCAAGCGCATTTGTATCTTTTCGGGGAATGGCATAGAAAAGGCACATTTCAAGCACCTCGTGCGGCTCAAAGCCGTCAAATCCGTTTTCAAGAAACTTTTTGCGAACACGGTCACGGTGTCCTGTATGCTCATTTGCCACGCCATTCACCTCCGATTAAATTTCTGTTAAGTAATTATTCTTTTACACCGTACTGCTCATAGTATGCGTCAATTGCAGCCTTGAGCTTGTCGTCAATAATAACCTTGCCCTTGTATTCCTTATTGTAAAGGTGCTCAACAACCTCTGCCATGGTAACGATTGCAGTAGTCTTTAAGCCGTATTTCTCCTCGATTTCAGAGAGAGCACTCTTTGTACCCTTGCCTCTTTCCATTCTGTCAACAGAAACCACAAGACCGATAGGGTCAACATTGCCCTGCGCCTTGATAATCGGGAGAGTTTCCTCGATAGAAGTACCGGCTGTAGTAACATCTTCGATAATAACTACCTTGTCTCCGTCATTTATAGGACTGCCGAGTAAAATACCCTTATCTCCGTGGTCCTTAACCTCTTTACGGTTTGAGCAGTAGCGAATATCTGTATCGTACTTTTCGCTGATAGCAATAGCAGCGGCAACAGAAAGCGGAATACCCTTGTATGCAGGTCCGAAGAGAACATCAAAATCAAGACCGAATTTCTCTTTGATAGCCTCTGCATAGTAGCCGCCGAGCTTTCTAAGCTGTGCGCCTGTTCTGTAAAAGCCTGTGTTTACAAAGAAAGGTGTCTTTCTGCCGCTTTTTGTTACGAAATCGCCAAATTTAAGCACCTGGCAATCAACCATAAATTCAATAAATTCCTTTTTATAAGCGTCCATAGTAAAATCCTCCGATAAAAATACACAATTTAACATTTAACATCATACCACATATGTTCGGTTTTGTAAATGATAAAACGAAAATTTAACCGTTATTTAACCGTTAAAAAAATCCCTATATAAATAGTATAGAGAATTTTTACGAAAATCCGTGTTTAATATATAATTAAATTAAACTGTCTTTTAAGCAATATATCAACAAAATTATTAAAAAAGTTTTACAATCGGTACCTTTTTTTAACAAATCAAAGGCATTATAATTTTCAACAAATTAATAAAAAAAACGGCATAAAAACTATAAAAATGCACTTGCATTATTTTTACTTTCGGTGTACAATATTTGCTGTAATAATATTTTGCAAAATATTATATTTTGAATGAGGGAGAAAAAATGAAAGAAAAAAGAACACCAAATTCACGCATAAGCGTGCGATTTAAATCGTTAGTTCCTGCAAAAAAAATCAAAAGCAAAAAAGGCTTTACATTGGTAGAACTTGTAGTGGTAATTGCCATAATAGCTATTCTCGCAGCTATAGCTATACCAATAGTTGCATCTACTACTAAGTCATCTATAGTAAGCAGGGCAAAAACCAACGCAAACACCATAGAATATGCCTTTAAAGAGGCCGATGCGGCTGTTGCAGGTGCAGATAACACAATATATATCCATGCAAGCACAAATACTATACAAATTTCCGAAGTTGTAGCCGCTAATAAACTTGAGCGGATTATTAAGCCCGAACATCTTTTTGGCACACCGTATTATCCTGTTATCTGTAAAAGCAAGGTGTATTTTGCAGCCGATTCAAATAATGACAGCAAATTTGATGCAAACGACACAACCATTGACGGTACAAAATTACCCGATGAGGCTATTGCTCTTTACGACCAAACAAAGGGGTGTGCAATAGATGGAAATATTACAACTCTAAATCTTTCAAACAGAAAAAATTAACGGCACATTTAACAATTTAACGCAGTAAAGTTTGTGCAATGTTATAAAAATGCGTTTTTTAACTTTTTTTGGTAAAAATATATTGCAAGACTTGCAAAAATGTTATATAATAAACTTGTTTAAAGGGAACGGTAACGCAAAATCATATCAGCAACCGTCGTTGCAGTTTCCACAAAACGGCTCACAAATTATTATTAAAAAGAGAGGTAAAAACAATGAACGAAATTCAGGCAGTAAAAACTGCAAAAATCGAAGAAGTTAAGAAGAACAGCAAAAAGGGTTTTACACTCGTAGAACTCGTAGTAGTTATTGCAATCCTTGCAGTACTCGCAGCTATCGCTATTCCTGTAGTAGCATCAACAATCAAGTCATCACAGATCAGCTCAGCTCAGTCAAACGCTCAGACAATTGAAACAGCTATCAAAGAAGCTAAGGCTGCTACAGCTGCCGGCGATGATTCAATCTTCGTAAATTCAACTAACGGTCATAAGGCTTCTAAGAATGACCTTACTGTTGCTGATGTACTTGGGGCTAAGAAGATTACTTCTGCTGCTGCTCAGAAGTACACAATTGATGGTACTGATTACAACTGCGTATACGATGCTACTGATGAGAAAGTTTATTTTGCTGCAGCTGATAAAAAGTCAACAATCGGTAAAGACTCTAACGATATCAGCAGTCACTCTGTTATCGCACTTACTACAACAGCTCAAGATGGTAAAATTTCGGTTGTTACAACTGACCTTAAGAACTTAAAAGTAACACAGCAGGCTGGTGACTAATTTTAATACATTGTAATATCTCGGTTTTGCTGATGACCGACAACATACAAGCAAAAGGCTCGCCGAGTGCGAGCCTTTTGAAATGTATATAGGTTTTTCGGTGTATTAAACTCAATTTTTGTGTATTGTTAATAACTTTTAGGGGATATGCCCTGATTCACCCTGTTTGATTATAAAATTATTTTAATTTATTCTTTAAAGTAATTTTATAATCAAATCGGTTTAAAATTTTTTAACGGTTTTGATAAGCTTAAACAAGCATAAATTTTCAGGTGGTGTATTAAATATGAATTATGTACTGGTGCAGATTGCCAAAAGATACCTTTGCATAACAGCCTGCGAAACTGTAGGCGAGGCAGCTGCTAACGGCACTGCAAATAAAGGTAACAGTAAAAAACAGGCTGACCCTAACGAAAAGAAAGCCTACTCTTTCTCCTCCCCTCTTATTATTCCTGTTGACAAGGCTGTATTAAAAGACAAAAGCTCCGTATGGGAAGACCCTGCTTTGCTCGCCCGCCTTGTAAAAGACGGACTAAGCACAATGAACCACAGTGAGGTTCGTGATGTTATTCTTATGGTAGAAAGCTACGACCTTACCTGTCAGGAGTATCAGCATATCAGAGGTGCCAAAAAAATCATTGAGGGACTTGCAATTGACAGAATCAGAGATTTTGTCGGCGAGGCGGTTTCCGACTTCTCGGTAATCTACAAAGATTACTCCGCATACAAAACAAAAGAAGTCAGCGAAGAAATCACATCTAAGGCTTTTGCAATGCCGAAAGCACTTGCGGATGACCTTGTTGCAGGATTTAAGTCTTTCTCTCTGAATCTTATCAAGATTATCCCGTCAGAGACGGCAATGATTTATGCTGCTCAAAAGACAATCTACAGCTTTAACAAAACCGTAGCTCTCATCAGTATGGACTATTCGGCAGTCAGAGTTTTTATCGCCAAAAACGGTGTGCCTCTCTACTGTCACGAATTTACATCCCCTGTAGATGAAATTTTACAGGTAATTGAAGAAGACAGAGATTTGAGCACGGCTGCCGCTATTGATTACCTGCGTACCGCCGGATACGGATTTAAAAATGAATGCAGAAATGCGTCTTCAAAAAGAAAGATTGACGATATTGCAGAAAACCTTATAGATGATATCGTCCGCAATGTTCGCCTTGTTACAATGTCGCTCAACATCAGCATTGACCAGTTGTTCTTAAGTGACTTCTTGGCTTACATTCCTCACATCCGCAACTATTTTGTAGGTTTTGGACTTGCAGGCGAGGTTATGCTTGTATCTGATACATTCAATACAGGCTCGGTAATTCCGGAACCGTCGCTTAAGGCAAGAGATGACTTCTACAAAAACGGTTCATACTTCCTTATGAACGAACTTATGAACTGCGGTACAGTATTTGAGAACAACCTTATTTACGGACTAAAGGCTCAACAGGCTAAAACACTTGATGACAGTGCAAAAGCTGCAAAAGCAGGCTGTGTCGGTCTTGGCCTACTCTGTGTTGCGGGACTTGCTTTCTTTGGTTTCTATTTTGGCAGAAGCGTTGTAGATAATATGATTTATAACGATACAAAGTACGACTATGCAAAAACTCTTATTCAACAAAGAGATGACATTACCCAGTCTTTGGCAAATCAGACACAGGATGCCGAGCTTTTACCGAGAACACAGCTTTATTGTGAAGATGTAATTAATGAGCTTGATGACCAGGTTGTAGATAAAATGGATACTTTTACAAACTACAGTATAACTCACGCAAACGACGGCAACGAAACCTACAGCATTCCGGTAAACGGACTTATTAAAGACTTCCCTACCTTTATTGATTTACAGAACAACATTAAAGACAACGGTTTCTTCTCTATGAGCGAAAACTTCTCGGTTTCTACAAATACAGAAACCAGTCAGTACAGTCTTACAGCTCAGCTTACAACAGACATAACTCAGTCACAATCAAGTAAAACTGCAAGTGATACTGAAAACAACAGCGAAAACTAAGGGAGGAAACAAAAATGAAAAAGACTAAAATACCGGTACCGATTATTGTGTTTGTTGCACTTCTCATAGTATTTGTAATTATTTTGCTTGCACTTGTAATGCCGACATTCACTAACCTTTCTAAGTATAATGATGACCATGCTGCTATCACAGCAAACATCGCCGACTGCGACGATGTACTTGCAAATCAGACAAGTGTCGAAACCAAAATTGGCGAAATGAAAAAGCAGTATGATGAAAATCAGCAAAACCTCTATATTGACGCAAAGTCATCCGTTAAGGATTTGCAGGATATTTTTGCCGACCTCGGTATTGATATGTCATCACTTACCCGTGGTGAAGGCGTGCAGGACGCACAGGGCAGAACATCTATGGGCGGCATTCCGCTTTACTACACAAACCTTACATTCAGCTATAACGGCACAAAGGATAAAACTTTACAGCTTATCCATTATCTTGAGCAGGAATCAAAAGGCTGCTACTTTATTGATTCGCTTTCAATGTCAGAAATTGAAGACAGCAAAGAATATGCTACTTCATTTAATGTAACACTTTACTACTTTGACACAACAAAGCAAGCTGTAAATAATACAGATTCTACCGATTCAACAGAACCAACTACATAATTATAAGGACTTTACTATGGCTAATTTACTTCCAATCGACTTTTCACAAATTTCAACCTATATAACTCTCGCAGTAATTTTAATGCTGTCAGTTGTACTCTGTATGCTCGCATACAGGCTTATGAATGTCGTGCCTGCAAAATGGCTGTGCGACTATGATGAAGAGCCGGACGAAAGTCTTTTTGGCACAAGGTATATTTTCAAACAAAGCGGAATTTACACTTCCGCTTTGTTTGCTATATTTAACTTAGGCATCTTTGCGTTTTTCGGCTATTCTTATTACACGATTTTCTTTTTATTAATTTCGATTACAATGCTCCTCATAGCTATGAGTGACTTTAAATATACAATTATTCCCGACCAATTCACAATTGCACTTGCAGTGCTTTGTGTTGCGCTTGCAATAACCGACCTTTTCACGCAGCAAATCTTTATTAAAGAATGGTGGAGTATTCCGCTTGGTGCTGTATGCGGCGGCGGTTCGCTTATGCTTATAAATTTATTTTCTATTGTAATTCTCAAAAAGAACGGAATGGGCTTCGGCGATGTAAAACTTATGCTTGCACTTGGTGCTTGCCTTGGTTTTCCTATGGTATTTTCAGGACTTTTAATCGCCGTATTTATAGCTTTCCTTTATATAATATTTTTGCTTATCAAAAAAATATTTTCAAAAAACGAAGTTTCAAGCTATTTCCCCTTTGGCCCATTTCTCTGCATCGGTTCACTTTGCAGTTTGTTCTTAGTCAATGTAATTAACTACGGTTTAGACCTTTACTTCGGTCTTTTCAGCCTTAGCTATTAATCTTGTCAATTCCCGTGAAAGGATGATCATATATGAAGAACTCTGTTTTTAACTTGAGTGACGATCTCGTTAAAAGCGGTATAGTAAGTTTAAAAACATTAAAGCGTATTGAAATGCTTTATATGGAAGACAATACTCTTACTCTTGAACATGCGTTGATAAAAGAAGGCGTTGTCACAGAGGAGCAGATTTATGACCTTATGGCAAAGAAAATGCATTTGCCGCTTGTTGACCTTACTTCCTACTACATATCAGACGATATAGCCCAGCTCATTCCGGAGCAGATGATGGAAGACCTCGGCGTTATGCCGCTTACCATTGAAGGCAATTATCTCTTAATTGCCATGACAAATCCGCTTGATTATAAAGCAATTTATACTCTCAACAACTATACAAAAAGAAAAATAAAAACCGCTATATGTACTCCTACACAACTTAAAATCAAACTTGACGAAATTTTCAGTGTGTCAGACAAAGAAGCGGTAATAGACGAGGCTCAGGAATTTGTACAGAGCCAGATGAAAAAATCCGAGGACACGGTATCTACCGAAGATCAGGAAGATGTTGAAGATCAGCCTATCATTAAATTTGTAAACAATATGATAGCCGAGGCTGTAAGACAGCGTGTATCCGATATTCACCTTGAGCCTCAGGAAAAGAAATTGGTAATTCGTTTCCGTATTGACGGTAAACTTATTAAATATATGGACTCAAGCAAGGAGCTTGCTCCCTCTGTAACGAGCCGTATTAAATTTATCAGCGGTATGAACATTGCGGAAAAAAGAATTCCGCAGGACGGTAGAATTCACTATAATATCAATAATCAAAAAATTGATATGCGTGTATCTTCTCTTCCTTGTGTTTATGGCGAAAAAATCGTAATCAGAATTACAACCGCACTCGGTATGAAGCTTGATAAAAAGAACATCGGTTTTCTCCCCGAAAACCTTGAGAAATTCGACCAGCTTTTGACATCAAGCCGTGGTATCATTCTTCTTTCGGGTGCAACAGGTTCAGGTAAGTCAACCACACTTTACGCTGCTCTTTCATCTCTTAACACCGAAGACAAAAACATTGTAACAGTTGAAAACCCTGTCGAAATGGTTTTGCCGGGTGCTACACAGGTTAATATTAATGAAAAAGCAGGACTTACATTTGCAAGCGTTCTTCGTTCTATCCTCCGTCAGGACCCTGATATTATTATGATCGGTGAGATTCGTGACCAGGAAACCGCAGATATCGCAGCAAGAGCCGCTATCACAGGTCACCTTGTACTTTCAACAATCCATACATATAACGCAGCCAGCTCGGTTGTCCGACTTATTGATATGGGTGTTGAACCTTATATGGTATCTTCTTCTATGCTCGGCGTTATTGCCCAAAAGCTTGTAAGAAGACTTTGCCCGGAGTGTAAGCAAGCATATGATGCAACAGATGACGAGCTTAGACTTCTCGGACTCCCTATCACCAAACAGCTCACACTTTACAAACCGGGTCAGTGCCCTGCTTGTAACAACATAGGTTATAAGGGAAGAATTGCCGTTCACGAGGTTATGCCTGTTTCAAGATCTATTAAAAATGCCATTCATCTCGGTAAAACCACAGATGAAATTGACACAATAGCAAGAGAAGAGGGTATGATTTCACTTCGTGATAACCTTAAAAAGCTGTTGTATGACGGTATTATATCATTTGATACATTCATTGACACTGTATCAGAAATCTATCAGGAAGATTAAGGAGTAAGTTTTATGGAATTTGATGAGATGGTCAGATTTGCCGTTGAAAACGGTGCGTCTGATATTCACCTTGCAAGCAATAACTTGCCTTCTTACCGTAAAAACGGTAAAATTATGAGCTACAAAGGCACAGAGATTCTTGACGAGGACACAGTTATGAAGTATATTGACGAGGTTCTTGAGCCTGCCGATTACCTTAAGTTCTGCAACACAGGCGATATCGACTCGGCTTATCAGTTTGGAAACCTCGCACGATTCAGAGTTAATGCATTCAAGCAGCGCCACGGTGCGACGCTTGTAATGCGTGTAATCAAATTGAATCCTCCAAAACTCGGCGATTTAAATTTGCCGCAGTCTATTGCAAAAATTCTTAACCTGCAGGAAGGTCTTGTACTTGTAACAGGTCCTACCGGTAGCGGTAAGTCAACAACACTTGCAGCTCTTATCAATGAAATTAACCATCGAGAAGAACTGCACATTATCACAATTGAAGACCCTGTTGAGTATATGCACTCCCCTGCAAAATGTATTATTAACCAGAGAGAAGTCGGCCAAGACAGTGAAACTTACTCGTCAGCACTTAAATCGGCACTTCGTGAAGACCCTGATATTATCCTCATGGGTGAGATTCGTGACCTTGAGTCAATGTCAATCGCTCTTCGTGCAGCAGAAACAGGCCACCTTGTTTTTTCAACACTTCATACAGAGAGTGCCGCAAAAACAATCGACCGTCTTATAGATATGTTCCCTGTTGAAAGGCAGAAACAGGCACTCAACCAGCTTTCAACCACACTTAAGGCAGTAATTTCACAGCGTTTGCTTCCAAGATCAGACCGTCCGGGCCGTATCGGCGCATTTGAAATTATGTTTGTTAATACTGCTATCGCTAACCTTATCCGTGAAGATAAGATTCCGCAGATTGAACAGATGATTTCTTTGAACCAGCAGACAGGTATGATTACAAGAAAGTTAAGTATCGAAAACCTCCTCAAAAGAGGACTTATTTCAAAAGAAACTGCCGACAAGTACAGTTACGATGTGGCTGATAACGCAGCACTTACAGGCGGCAACAATTCTCCGCAGCCGGGCGTACCGGGAATACCACAGCAAACACCGCAGCAGTTGACAGCTCCAATGCCACAGTATTCTAATCTCCCGCAAAACAGCACAAACGCTTATCTTAACAGGAGGTAAAAATAATGGAATTTTCTTATGTAGCGGTAAACGAAAAAAACCGTAAATATCGTAACCGTATGACAGCAAACACCAAAGAAGAGGTTAAGCGAAAGCTTGAACAGCGTGGTCTTATCGCTATTTCCATTGATGAAGTAAAAAAAGGTTCGCAGGAAGATATTCCGATCTGGCAGCGTGATCTTGGCGGTTCAAAAGATGTGCATACATTAAAAATCAGTAACAAGCGACTTCTTACATTTATGCACCAGATGGCATTGATGATTCGTTCTGGTATTTCGCTTTCGGTTGCAATGGCCGTAATGTGTGACACTGAAAAAGATAAGAATATGTTGAGAATTTTACAGGAAATAACCGCAAACCTCTACAACGGTATTACTCTTTCGCAGTCGCTAAGCTCATTTAAAACTTTTCCGACTGTTTATGTAAACATTATTCAAACAGGTGAGGCAAACGGTCGACTTGATGAAGCTTTTGATAAGTGCGTTAGTCTTCTCAAAAAGGAAATCACTCTTAAAAGTAAGATCAAGGGTGCAATGATTTACCCTATCTTCCTCCTCATTCTTACAATCGGACTTATCATAGTAATGAGTGTAGTTGTACTTCCGTCATTTAAAGAATTGTTTGAAAGTTTTGACTCCGAACTTCCGATAATGACGCAGATTACAATGGGTATTTCAGATGTACTTCTTCATTACGGCTGGCTCGTTGTTCTTATTATCGTTGCACTTGTAGTTACACTCAGAATTCTTTACAAAAAGAACTATTCATTCTGTATGTGGTGGTCAACATTCCAGCTTAAAATCCCGATTATCGGCGAAGTTTTAAGACTTAACCAGCTTACAAGATTTGCAAATATGATGGCAACACTTACTTCTTCCGGTGTAAATATTCTTTATTCACTTGAACTTTCAAGAGATGTAGTAGGCAACAAATTTATGTCCGACTGTCTTAACCAGGTAATTGAAGATGTAAGAATCGGTACACCGATCAATATTTCCCTTTCAAGATATCCAAAAGCTTTCGATCCGCTCTTTGTATCAATGATAAGAGTCGGTGAGGAAAGCGGTATGCTCAGCGATTCCCTTAACAAAATGGCAGATATGTACGACGAACAGGCAACCGACGCTACACAGCGTATGACAGACGCAATGACACCTGCAATGACAATCATTATCGCAGGTATCGTAGGTTTCGTTGTAATTTCTATCGTACAGGCAATGTTCGGTATGTATTCAGTTATCACAGCCTAACAGTGATAATTTATAGCAGATGAAAGGAGATCTTTATGAAGAAACTTCATACAAAGAAAAGAAGGATAAACAGCAAAAAAGGTATTTCCATGGTTCTTGCAATAGCTTTGGCTGCAGTTTTGTTTTTATCGACAACTACTTTCTTATCTATTGCAATGCTCCAGCAAAAAGAAACCGGTACTACAATGAACTCCCGTCAGGCATATGTATCAGCAAAAAGTGCACTTGATATAGCAAAAGAACTGTTAAACGACGGTAAACTTTCATTACCTGATTCAGGATCACTTTACTATGTTTTTTACTATATTGAAGGAGATCCGGAGGTTCATGTAGAAAAATTCAACAGCTCTGAACTTGCATTAAAATGGATTAACAATCCATCTCATGCAAGTTATACTATAATAGGTAATGCTTATATTAAAATTACTAAAAATACAGACGGTAGTTACACTATGACTGCCGTTGGCAAAGAAAATAAATATGACTATTCAGGTGATGGAAATACAGGTGATCTTTCAACCAAATTTGATGTAAAATATAATTTAGTTGAAAAAGAAGAAACAGCTAATCTCACTATGAAGCAAAAAACAATTACTTCACCGACCGGCAATAAATTTTTAATGCTTGGTGATCAAACTTCATTTTCACTTCTTCGTTCTGTAAGAAAAACTTTAAACGAAGGAGATACCACATTTCGTACCTTACAGGACTATGATACTGACAATGACAATAAATCAATAATTTATATTCCTAAAAACGAAGCTGGCAGTACACCACTCACAACTTGCTTTCCTCTTGTATTTGATAAAGCAGTAAAAAGTACAAGTAACGGTGATAGTAGACTTAAATTTACAGCATATGATAACGGCATTTACTTTTTAGGCAATTACACCGGATCAAAAGTAAAAAGTGACTATAATTCCGAAGCAGTTGATATAAGTTTTTACACAAACTCAGACGCTTACGGTACAGCCTTAGAATGTAAATATCTTGTAATTGGCGGAAATATGGTATGTCGTCCGGCCACTGGCGAATCCGGCATTACACTTAAATACTCCGGCAGTTCTTATAATACCGATAAAGGTGTTGTAATATACTTTACTAAAGATTGTAAGCTTATGACTTATAATAATAGCAAGCAAATAACTAAAACAGTAGAGTATAAAAAAGGATATTATTATATTAACTTAGGTGACAACAATACAGCCGTTGATTTATTTTCAGAAAATACCAAAAAAAGTGCTGTAAAAATTGCTACAAACAGTGAAGAATACAAAAGGGTTAACAGTATTGATATGTATAGTTCTATGGTTGATACAAACGGCAAACTAAAGGACATACATTCAGCTTACGAAGGTAACTGGGAAAAGGGCAAAGAAAGAGTTTATATTTTGAATGACAATGGAGCTTTCAACACAGATCCAAATTCAAACAGCTACTCCAATACACCTCGAACAGAATTTACTGAAGGATGGAAAGACTACTACATTTATTGTTCACCATCCGAAATGCCAACAGCTAGTGGATATTATGATATGTATTCAGGCAAAGAATTTAATTATCTTTGGTACAATATAAAACCAATGGAATTTAATGGAAATATCGATATGTCAATTCATAGTAGTAATATTACATTATCAATTGGTCCCGATGAAAAAGAAACTGTTTATTATAACAATAAAATTAAGAACAGCAACGGTAATCCATACTTTCCTTATTCTTTCAATCAAACTATTCTTCCTACTAGCGATTTTGCTACTGACAGTAATACTCAAAAATTCACAGCAGAAGGTTCAAATATAATCAAACAAATAAACAGTTCAGCATCATTTAGTGTAAAACCTTATTGGGGTGAAACTTCGTTTACTCTTAAAGTAGTAAATGATTTTATTGTAGAAATGTCAGATGGTACATCATATACCATAAAAGCCGATGATTACACAGATATTCCGGAGACAGGACTTAACTTATTTTCAAATGATGCAAAAAAATACTTTGAAGATCATTCTACTTCACGAGTTGATTCTAACTCATCGAGTATTAAATGGGTGGAAGATAACGCTATTAATACTTCAGTAGACAGCAGTAACCTCGACCAAAGCAGTTCAGTTATAAATTTTAAAGCAACATGTGGCGGAACACTTAAAGACGATACATATAAGGGCAGAGCTATTTACTGTGATTTTGGTAATGGTTCTTCGGGTAAAGATGCTATTGTAACATATGGAAACAATGCAACCTTAAAAGCAGATGTTGTTTCAATCGGAGCGGATTTACTTGAAAGAAAAGACGGAAAAGGACTTAAAATTAATACTTATAGTGCACATAATGAATCGACATGTGTTGTAGACGGTAATCCTATTGACGGTTCCATGCTTCAGATTACTCGTAAAACTACTCTCAAATTTAATGATGATAATGCTAATTCTATAACTTTAAGTCCGGGTTACTATTTCTTCCCGGGTATTACAAGTGATTTTGATATTTTAAGCAAAGCTTTTTGGGAAAATTGGACTGATTCAAAACCATATTACAAAGCAGAAAAATTAGGCGATGGTACTAAAGCTTATAAAAAGGTAACTGTTACAACTAAAATGGATCCTGTTGACTTTGAAGGGAAGTATTTCTAATGAAGAAGAAGAACCTTAAATTTAAAAAATATTTAAAAAGTAAAAAAGGCTTTTCTCTTCTCGAGTTGGTATGTGCAATTATGATCATGGCAATAGCCGTTTCGGCTACTGCCACTGGTCTTAATATCAGTAATCAGTCCATTACTAAAAACAGTCTTATGGACAAAGCTTCTGCAAAAGCACAAATGTATTGCGATGTAATTATGACATATGTTGAAAAAACACCATCAAATGATCCATATGACGGTTGGGATTCATTAACTGATGAACAAAAGGGTGCTAATAAACTTTTTGAAACTCCACCTAATCAAACATATACTTTTACAAGCGATATTCAAAACAATATTGATACAGATGTAAAATCTCTTGACAATACTTTTTCAGCAAAACAATATACTTCTGCAAATATCGACCATAGAGATTTTAACAAAAATGAAGTTGCTTATACAATTCAAAAAGAAGGTTCTTACACTAATTCTGATGGTATAAGTATGGTATCGTACAAAATCACTGTTTATATTGATTACGGTACAAATGGTACAACTTCATGTACCGGTATTATCACTAAATCCAAATATGTTCAATAAGGAGGATGCAAATGATTAAAATATTGAATAAATTAAAAAAACATCTCTCCAAGCGCTCCGTAAAAAATAAAATCGGTTCAACGCTTATTGAACTTATAGCTGTTGTATGCATTCTTTCTATTGCCTCTACTGTAAGCATAAGCGGATTATTTGCTATGGCCAATATTGCAAAAAGAGGTCAGGATCTTTCCCTTTGCGAACGCACAAGCGATATGATTTCTAAACAACTTTCAATTTACGGTAATACCTCAAACTATGTTCAATCATATGATTCAAAACCTCCTCTCGAAACATATGACGAAAGTGCAAGACCAAGTGGTTTTATGGATGTAGATAATGGTATCGGTAATAAAAGTGATTACTTTTTATATGCAGATCCAAATACAAAATACAGATTAATTCTTGCTAAGTTTGATACTTCATCGGGCGATCCTACAGGACATAAGCTTACACCAATAGTCAGTATTGACAATGTAAAATCAATTAAATTCGACCTTAAACAACTTAATACTGATGAAAAAAAATATATTCTTCAATATACAGTAACAACAGTAGGAAGCAATGTATGGGATAAGGATACTGATAAACGAGTTGAGTACACTATTTCAAGCGGAGTAGTTTTGAATAATACAAATAATTCTTCTACTATACCTACCCCGCTGCAATATTCAACCATAACAACAAAAACTTCTTTAACTGAAGCAAATTCAACCTATATCAGAATACAAACCTCAAGCAGAAGTGATCTTGATATTTACTAAAAGTTAAAAGTCTTAAACAAAAAGCTGTAAAAAACAGCATATCAAAAAAGCCGAGATTCACGAAAAAGTGAGTCTCGGTGATTTTTTTCTTATATTCTTGAAATTGTATAAAAATATGAAGAATATCAAATACTTATGGTCTGTGCTTTATACTGCTTTTCTTCCATACCCGGCTGTATTTATTTGCATTGGCAGTTATCTTTGTTTCGTCAAGGTGTTATTTAGATCAATATGACGAAAAACCTCGTTAAATGTATATACCGGATCAGAAATTTCTATTATTTTATCAATTTTAGGTGGTAATTTTAATTGATACGGTGTATAATATACCTTGTTTATATGGTTTTTCATTACAAATAAATTATATCACAAAAATGACTGCATTCCTACCTTTCGGTTAGAATGCAGTCGCTTTTTATCTGGGTTGTTTTTTACAGCTCCAGAAATTATGTAGCTATTAACTTAGTTTGTTGTAATAAAAGGACGGATAGCTGCCGCTACTGTTGAAATCGGGTGTGACTGTAAGAACACTCTGCCCGGTCCTGTAATAACTGTATTAAACAATCCCTCTCCGCCGAGGAGTACATTTTTAACTCCCTTAATGCGCTGGATGTCCATTTGACAAGATGCATCCATTGCAGCAAGGTTGCCTGTATCAACAACAATCTGCTGACCGGGTGCAAGGTTATACTGCTTGCAGTAGCCGTCAATCTCAACAAAAGCAGTTCCGTAACCCGATAACTTTTGAAGTATGAATCCTTCGCCTCCAAAAAAGCCTGCACCCGCTTTTTTATTAAAATGTACAGAGAGTTCAACAGTCGCAGAACTTGCAAGGAAACCCGATTTCTGAACGATTATAGGCATATTAGGCTGAATCTCAAAAGGAATGATTGAACCCGGGAAAGATGAAGCAAGAGTAATGAAACCCGGACCGCCCATAGCTGTGTAGCGGTTCTGCATAATAGACTCTCCCGACATCATTTTGCCGAACATCTTGCCTACTCCGCCGCCTGAAGTTTCCATATTAAGGTTAGGTGACATCCATACCATTCCGCCGCCCTGTGTAATAATAGTTTCGCCGTTTTCAAGAGATACTTCCACTATCGGAAGTGAACCTCCCTCAATTTTGTATTGCATAGATAAACCTCCATAAATGTTTATTATCAGCATTATATCATATATCAAATGCAATGTAAATAAAATTTTACATATATACATCAAAAGACTTCCATTTGCAGAAGTCTTTTATACTTATGTTTATTCACCTGTCAAATGTACAACTGTTGCCGTATGCCCTACTGCTTTTAAAAACTTATCAAAAACATCTGTTGTTTTTATTTTAAGGCTCGATGTATTCACGCACGGGTGACATCCTACATATTCACCTTTTAAAACATCTTCATCTACAAGCAAAGTGACTGCGTTTTCTTTGTCGTTCATAAGTCCCATAACGCTTACAGACCCCGGCAGAATATCAAGGTACTCTTCCATAGCCTCGGCAGACGCAAAAGAAAGTCTTGCCGAATTAATTTGACTTGAAAGTTCCTTTGTTTTAAAAGGCTTGTCCCCCGGCATCATTAAAAGATAAAATTTAGTTTTCTGCCTGTTGCACAAAAACAGATTTTTACAAATAAGTACATCAAGTACCTTGTCAATTTCATTGCACGCCTCCATAGTATCGGCATGGCCGTGATCTGTTCGCAGATACTCTATGCCAAGGCTGTCGAGCAAATCATATACTCTGACTTCCCTGTCAAGTCTTCCCTCAATATTCTGCGGTCTGCCTTTGTATAATTCCACCGCTGTCATCTCCTAACATTTTTACTACTAATATAATAATGGATTACTCTCCCTTTGTCAAAGAAAAACAGAGCGACTGCACAACACAATCGCTCTGTAATTTATTTATCTTTCATATACTGTGTCGTAATCACCATATTCAGGAACATTAAAATACTCAGAGTTTTTATTAAGTGTATAGTCAGCTTTAAGTAAGCCGTACTTTTTGAGTACCTCAATGGTATTTGTATATGACTTCGGTACAAAGTAATACTCATATTCTTCTGTACTGTTAGTACCGAAAATAAATTTTTTAGCTTTTTCAGGATCATAATTAGTATATGTTAATTGAATTTTGCAGACATAATCCTTAGAATACTTTTCTCTGATATATTTAAGAGAATCAAAGCTGTAAACCGAATCCTCGTCATTAGAAGAATCATAAAAAATATCATCATTGTAAAGAAGTGCAAACGGATCATACAAAACACCGTTAAGATAAGCAGTGTCAGCCTCAAGGTCTTTTTTAAATGCTGCGTTTATATCATTCATAATACTGTTCTTTTCAGCAATTTCTTTTGGATCTTTTTCTTTTTCATCATATGAATACTCGCCATAGTTTTCTATGGTCGACGAATATACACTGTCCTCGGAATATGTTTTGGTCAAAGCATGAACAGTCACACTGCTTACTTGGAAATCTTCGTTCAGACCGGCATTTGCCACACCCGAGTATTTCATAATATACGGCTTTGATGAAAGCACAGGTTTGGCGGCAGTGTAAATTTGTGTAAATCCAGATGAACTATAACCGTAATCAACATCATATGTATCATCGGTATAATCAATCGGCTCATAATCAAATGTCGCAGCCATTTCAAGCAGATTCTTAGAATAGTATCTTGTCACGGTTCTTCCGCTGTTTAGCTTGTAGGCAACGGTAATTATCTCGTCGCTTGCATATTCTCTGAGGGTATTGTAAAGCATACTGCCCCACACACTTGAAAATTTAGCCTTAGAAGTTGTATTCGTCTTTTTCTTGGTGAGAATTTCATTGTGAACATTAATAATAGATTTAATGTCAGCTTCGTCTGTAAAATCGCCCGCACTCTTTGTGTAATATTTCGATATATTCTTGCCGACAGTGCTATACTCTGAACAAATCAAACCCGCACTCTTTACATCTTCTGATTTAGGCACATAAGTATTGTAGCCGAACACATCAAGATTAATAAGAACCACACCGACAATTACCACAACAGCAAGACCTGCATAAATCGGAATAGTTCTTACAATCTGCTTTAAGCCTTTGTAGAAAATCATATGAACGATAAGGAATGTCGGCGCACTTGCAAGAATAAAACCAAAAACAAAACCGCCTACGCCATTGCCAAAAACATTTATAGCGCCGAACATAGTTCCGAGGAACATACCTGCAAGGAATGAAACTATAACTTTTATTATATGGCAAGGAATGTAATAAGCAAATGAAGTCTGCGCTCTTTCGGATCTTCTCTTCATAATCAGCAATGTACCCAAAGCAATGCAGACTACACTGAAAATTATCCAATAAATAAGATTGTTGCCAAAGTAAGCAGAAATAGGATTGAGTGCATTTGTTATAAAACTGTCAGAAAAATTACCCGTGTATGAGCCTGTAAAGAAAGCGTCGATATAAGCCCTTACAAAAACCATAGATAACGGATAGCAGGCACAAACCGCAATAAACATAATAACAGTATTAAATGTAGTACCACAGCAAGCAGACAGAAAACCGTATGCGCTTATGCAGGCAAGAGTACCCACAATAAAATTAACATACATATTTGTTACCTGCGGAAGTAAAAGCGTACCCGTACAAACAGACGCAATAGCAATAATGCCCATAAACACAAGCATAGGAATGATAGAGAACAAATAAGCTGCACCGTACTTGGCGAGGAAAAGTCTTGCTCTGCTTATAGGAAGCGAACCGTAAAAATCGACTTTACGCTTGTTGTGCATATACGAGAATATCTGCACAGTATAAATAATAGCAAAAATAAGTGTAAGAAAACCGATAATGCCAGATGAAATAACCTGAAAAACCTGCATTTTTTCGCTTAGAGATATTTTCGGTGAACTTTCAGTTGAAAACAAAGGCGAAAATGAGGTTTGATCTGCCGTAAGCACAAAAACAAGTGTAAAAATTATTACAGTAAATACCGACGCCAAAATCGTATATACCATCAACGAGCCTTTACAGCCTTTCAAATCCCATAGAATAACCGAAAAAATCTGCTTGAGCTTATCTTTAAAGGATACTGTGGATGTCATATCCTGCCGCCCCCATTTCACTAATAAATATTTCCTCCAAAGTAAGAGGTATTGCAGAAACAAAAGCAGGATTAAGTGCCTTAAGCTTTGGCATAAACTCCTCTTCCGTTCCCTTTATTGTAAGATTAAATATATTGCCGTTGCGGGTTATATTAATTGCATTAATACCCTCAAATATATTCGGCTTATACGGCAACTCCGTAAATGCCACCTGTACCTTGCGCAAGCCGTGCCTTAAATCGTCAATACCACGCTCAAGCATCATATGTCCCCTATGCATAAGGCAAAGTCTGTCGCACAAATCTTCAAGCTCTCTCAAGTTATGAGAGGCAATTACAACGGTTGTTTTATTGTCTGCCACCTTTTCGGCAAGCAGGCTTTTGAGCATATGTCTTACTACAGGGTCAAGACCGTCAAATATTTCGTCAAGGAATAAATATTTCGGACAGGTTGAAAGCGCCAAAATAAGCGCCGCCTGTCTTTGCATACCCTTTGACATATTAATAATAGGTGCGTTTATGTTAATCGGGAAAATCGAACAAAGTCTGTTATATTCCTGTTCGCTCCAATTCGGATAAAGTCGTCTGTAAAGAAAAGCCGTACTCTCTACCGTACTTGTATTGTAAAAATACGGGAAATCAGGTATAAAAAAGCATTCCCCTTTAGTTACGGGATTATCAAAATGCTGTATGCCGTCAACTTTTACAGTTCCTCCGTCAGGTGCATATACTCCCGCAAGCATACGCAAAAGTGTTGATTTACCGCTACCGTTACTGCCTACAAGACCTACAACCGCACCGTTTGGAATATTCACGGTCATATTATCTACAGCATTAACCTTGCCGAACCTCTTGGTAAGTCCGCAAATTTCAATCATCAATGCCACCTCCGTTATAAATATTTTCAATAATTCTATTAAGCTCTGCCTTGTCAACGCTCAGTAAATTTGCTATTTTTGTGCTCTGTTTAAAATCATCGAGCGCCATGGCTCTTTCGGCACAATCCTTTGTCAGTTTATCGGATACATAACTTCCCCGTCCGACATTGGATACAATATACCCGTCATTTTCAAGCAATTTATATGCTTTTGCTACGGTATTAGGGTTAATGCCAAGCTCAGATGCAAGACTTCTTACAGGCAACAATTTATCACCCGGCTTCAATACTCCCGCTGATGCAAGACGAATTATATTGGTACAAATTTGTTCATAAATCGGTACTCTTGATGTCAAGTCAATCTGAATCATTATTCTACCTCCAATCTTATAAATTGCACTCATTGGATTTATTGTATTAATTTAAATAGTACATCTTAAATATATACTATTTAATTATTTTTGTCAATACTTTTTATCATTTTAGTAAATTTTATTCGATTGTCATTTTTTTGTTCTGAATATGTAATCTATTATACAACAATATTATATGTGCAAAAAACACAGAAAAAGAAAAAAGCAAGACAAAGTCTTGCTCTTTTCTATGCTCACAAAAATTAAAAGAAAGAAATAACTATAAACTTTTTCAAAACATATAATTGAAAATTTGTTATAATTTATCTTATGGC
Source organism: Ruminococcus intestinalis (assembly GCF_014288065.1). Lineage (NCBI taxonomy): Bacteria > Bacillati > Bacillota > Clostridia > Eubacteriales > Oscillospiraceae > Ruminococcus > Ruminococcus intestinalis. The sequence continues at coordinate 387,672 of NZ_JACOPS010000002.1, forward strand.
TTTATTATAGCACATAATACTTCAAAATCAAGCATATTTTTTAATTTCATTCAAAATCAGCCATTTATATATGTTGTATAAGCTTTGTATGCGATATTTGTGCAATTTGTACATCAGAAGAAATTTAACTCTTTTAAAAAATAAATCCAGCCGAATAAAGTAAAACACGAAAGCATAGTTGTAAAAACTACGGTACCTGCCGATAATTCATAATCGCTGTCCATTTGCCTTGCCATGGTATAAGAAGACACAGCGCAGGGCGATGCAAAAATTCCGATAAGCGAAACTAAATCAATTCCCCTGAAACCAATCATAATAGCTACGGAAAGACTGATTGCAGGCACAATAATAAGTCTTGCAAAAATAACCGCAATAAGGTTTTTCTTGTATCTTTTTATGCTTGCAAATTCAAAAGATGCTCCGAGCACAATCAACGCAAGCGGTGTTGCCGCCGACGCCATATCAGAAATAACGCTCTCTGCAATTTCAGGTAATTTAATACCGAAAACCGCAAACAAAATACCTGCAACCGAGCCGATAATCAGCGGATTTGTAACTATGCCTTTGAGTATTTTTGTAATTTTTATACTCTCTCCCCTGAATACTTCAAGTGTTATTACAGCCAGAATATTATACATCGGAACAATAACCGTGACAAGCATAGATGTCATACCAAGTCTGCCGCTGCCAAAGATATTACCTACAATCGGCAAACCCATAAGCACAAAATTACTCCTGTAAATCGCCTGGATTAGCGCGCCACGACTTTTATTTGATTTTTCAAAAATTAAAGCAAAACCAACCGACAAACCGTAAATAACCGCTACGGCAACAACCGCATACAAAAGAAGTGATGCATTAAAATCTGCCGACAAATCAAAAGCATATATATTGTTAAACATCAAGAACGGAAAGAAAACATTAAAAACGATTTTGTTAAGCACAGGCAAATGAGCCTCTTCAATCACCTTCATTTTTCGCACAGTAAAACCTATAGCAAGCATTATAAACATAGGCAGTACCGCATACAGAGCCACAAAAAAATTAGACATTCTACCATCTCCTCAAAGAAAGCATAGCATATATTGTTTATAAATACAATATAATGTTAATTACCTTTACAAATTTGTTAGGCATTATAAACATCTTTCCCATTCCATTCACTTAAATATCATTGAAAAAAGCGGTGTAATGTGTTAGAATAGTTTATAATATAAGTGAAAGGTTCTGAAAACTTGAAAAAATGTGATTATTGCGCAAAAGAAATATCCTATTTTGAACAATATTGCAGTGAAGAATGTCACGGCAATGCAAATAAATATTACGAAACTACCGAAAAGTACGGTAAATTGTTCAGCATTATAAATATGATTTGCTTTTTCGGTATTCCTATCGGAATTTTTCTTTTTGCGTTTTTGCGAACTGCGGGAATGATAATTACGGTCGCAAGCTGCGATATTCTCGGCATAATGCTTATTTTACTTCCGTTTCCCACCGAAAATATGATTTCAAAGTACAAGCTGAAAAAAGCAACGAAAATTACCCGTATTATCGGACTTGCCGTAATCGGCCTCGGATTTATGTTTTTAATCTTTATGTTATTGTTCCCGATTATTTTTCCTGATTAACTTTCGTTTGAAAATTTTAATGTAAAGGAGTAAAAATTTGAGTGTAAATCAAAATACAGGAAGAAACTATTGCATTTCCATACTAAGAGTATTAGGTATGCTATTTATAATACTTTGTCATATTGCAAGTTGGCTTGATATAGCTTTTTTAGAACAATTTTTTAATTATGGCGTATATATTTTTTTATTCATTTCTGGATTTCTTTATGCAAATAAAGAAATCAATAGCCCTTCTAAATGGTTTTTGACAAGAGTAAAAAAACTGTTAATTCCATTTTATTTGTTTGTTATTCCTGTTTCCATAGTGTATTTTAAAATAAATGGATTTGATGGCTTGGAAGCAATAAAATATTTATTTTGCTTGCAAGGCATTAATTTTATAACTCCTTTCATACCATTTTCTGAAATTAAACCTTTAGGAAATTTGTGGTTTGTTACAATTATTCTTATTTGCTATTTACTGACAATATTAGTTAAAAAGATTGAAAAAAAGCATAAACTCAATATAGCTGTAATAATTCTGATACTTGTTGCTGCTTGGTTTATTCCAAAAATAATGATGTGTTTTAACATACCATATATTTCACTTGAATATTTTGTTACATATTTTTTAGGATATTATATTTCTAAATTCAAAGTAAAAAATACACTGCCGATATTCATTATTTATGGCTTGTTTTTATTTTTAGCTTCTATTGGCATCAGATTAGTAGGCAAATATTGTTTTGATAATTCTATTAATAATTTTTATTTACTGATCGTTTCCGCTACTCATTTAGGATTAGCTGTATCAACTTATTTCATTTGTAATTATTTGGTTAACAAATTTACAATATTTATAAAAATTGCAAAATCAAATATTTGGATAACTTTTGATAAATTGTCATATCCAATATATATTACTCACTATGCTTTTTTAAATAGTGTAACTTCAGTTGATAATTTTGGATTATCTAAACCGATTTCATTTATACTTTTTATATTAATGACTATTACAAGCGCACTAATTATATTTTATATTGATAAAGCTATACAAAACAAAATTATCAGAACATAAAAACAACTGAATATTTATTTTAAAAGCGTCAATAATATTTTTACAATTATAATTAAGGAGGATTATTATGATTGATAAAATTGCCCTGACGCTTTTAATTATAGGCGGACTTAACTGGGGCTGTGTAGGTATTTTTCAGTTTGACCTTGTCGCCTGGATTTGCGGCGGTCAGACAGGAATTATAAGCCGAATTGTTTACATTCTCGTTGCGCTCGCCGCAATTTGGTGTATTTCACTTTTATTCAGAGATACCGACTCCGATACTGCAGTTAATAATGATTCCGTGTAACGCAAAAGGTGGCTGTCCGCTACGAACAGCCACCTTATTTTTATATGTAGTTTTAATTAAAGAGCCTCTACAATTTCCTTTGTATCTCTTGCAATAACAAGTTCTTCGTTAGTAGCAATAAGCTCAACTCTGATTTTTGAGTTTGGAGTTGAAAGTGTGCCTGTAACGCCGCACTTTGCTTTCTTGTTAAATTCCTTGTCCATCTCTACACCAAGGCAAGAAATGTAATCGCATACGGTTTCACGGAGCTGTGGCTGATTTTCGCCTATACCGGCTGTAAATACAATAGCGTCACAACCGCCGAGTGCAACATAGTAAGAACCGATTGTCTTTGCAATCTGATAATAAAGCATCTCGTGTGCGAGGTGTGCTCTGTGGTTGCCCTGCTGTTCTGCAGCGCAAACATCACGGTCATCGGAAGATACACCCGATACACCCAAAAGACCTGATTCCTTATTAAGAATCTTAAGCATTTCTTCTGCAGAAACATTCTCTTTTTCTGCAATAAATGTAATTACGGATGGGTCAAGAGAACCTGAACGAGTACCCATCATAAAGCCGCCGAGCGGAGTAAGACCCATTGATGTATCAATTACCTTGCCGCCCTTGATAGCTGTGATTGATGAACCGTTGCCGATGTGACAAGTAATGATTTTTGTATCTTCAATATTCTTGCCCATAAGTTCAGCCATTTTCTGTGATACATAACGGTGAGAAGTACCGTGGAAGCCGTAACGGCGGATACCGTACTTTTCATAGTATTTATATGGAATAGCAAACATATAAGCCTTTTCCGGCATTGTCTGATGGAAAGCGGTATCAAATACTACAACCTGAGGAACATCTTTGCCGAATACCTTTGTACAAGCATTGATACCCTGAATGTGAGCGGGGTTGTGGAGAGGAGCAAGAGGAGCAAGCTCTTCAATCTTCTTGATAACATCGTCTGTTACGAGAACCGACTTATTAAAATAGCTGCCGCCCTGCACTACTCTGTGACCGATTGCGCTAACCTCTGACAAATCCTTGATTGCACCATACTGCGGATCAAGAAGTGCGTCCTTAACAGCCTCAAAAGCCTGTGTATGATTAACCATCTCTGTTTTGCGTTCAATTTTTGTGCCGTCAGGAGCTTTAAAACCGATAAATGCACCCTCCTGACCGATTCTTTCACAGTTTCCTTTTGCAAGTACCTTTTCGCTGTCCATATCAATAAGCTGATATTTAAGTGATGAGCTGCCTGCGTTAATAACGAGAACCTTCATTATTATTCATCCTTTCAACTATATTAGTTGTCCTAAAGCGATTTTTGATATATAATATATCTGAGGACAATTAAAAGTCACTCTGTGAGTGTTACATTATAATGATAAAACTTTTTATAATAGTTTTCAAGTGATTTTTTTAATATCTGACAATAATTTTTTGCTTTTTCGAGGTAATGCTATGGCAATCGGCATAATTTGCGAATTTAACCCTTTTCATAACGGACATAAATATTTAATACAAAAGGCAAAAAGCCTTGTAAACGAGCCTGTTGTGGTTGTAATGAGCACAAGCTTTACACAGCGTGGCGAAATCGCAATTACAGACAAATTCACAAGGGCAAAGTCTGCCCTGCTCGGCGGCGCTGACCTTGTAATAGAACTGCCTGTCGCCTATGCCGTATCAAATGCCGAAGTATTTGCAAAAAGCGGAGTTAAAATTCTCTCATCTTTCTCACAACTCACGCATCTTGCATTCGGTTGTGAAAACAGTAATATTGAACTTTTGAAACAGACAGCCGACGCACATAAAAATACTGCCGTACAATCGCTTGTGGCAAAGGAAATGCAAAACGGTTCGTATTATCCGAAAGCAATTGAATCTGCCGTGCGTGCAATATACGGCGATAAAACAGCCAAAATCCTTGCCACACCAAACAATGTGCTTGCCGTTGAATATCTTAAAGCATTGCCGAGCAACATATCACCACTGCCAATCCGTCGTGAGGGAGTTGAACATGACAGCGAAAACACTGAAAACGGTTTTGCCTCCGCATCATATATAAGAGAACAATTAAAGCAAGGCAAAAATATTGCGGAGTTTGCTCCTTTTGAACCGACAGAGCTTGCTCTGCCCGATAATTTGGAAACCGCCTTGCTGTATAAATTGCGCTCCATGTCTGTTCATCAGCTTGCCGATTTACCCGATGTAACCGAAGGACTTGAAAACAGAATTTACACGGCAGTGCACGAATATAATTCTGTTAATGAAATATTGTTTGCCGTAAAATCAAAGCGTTACACACTTGCAAGACTACGCAGAATTTTAATATGCGCACTTTTGAATATAACAAAAGAAATTCAAAACACAGAACCGTGCTATGCAAGAGTGCTCGGCTTTACAAATGACGGTGCAAAAATCCTGAAAAGCTGTACTCTCCCCGTTATAACCTCTGTAAAAAAAGGTTTGTCACTCGGAGGCAATACAGAAAAATTACTTAAAACAGAAATTTTCGCAACAGATGTTTTTTCACTAGCTGTAAATCCGCCTAAAAAGTGCGGAGCAGACTTCACAACGCCGATAATAAAAATATAAAATCAGTTACCACAAAATAAATATCTGCTATAACTTGCAAATATTTTATATTGTGGTAATATATGTATATAGTTAGTTTAGACTAACTATATGTTGAAAAGAGGTAATTCTATGACAAAGAAAAAATCAATTATAATGCTCTTATGCGGTATTTTAGGTTGCATATGTTTCGGATGCGGCGACAGCCTTTTATAAAAGAAATGATTAACTTTTCATTATATATCGAATGGCTTTCTTGTTGCTATCGCACTTTTAAAGGCTAACGCCGTTGTGTTCAAGCCGCCAAACAGCAAGCTGTTTGGCTATCGTTAGATTGCATAAAAGGAAAGTATTTGTGGGCTTTGCCCACACCCACGACCTTTGAAAAGGTCGACCAAACTTTTATAATTGCTTAATAAAGCAATCAGCTAAACAATAATTTATTATTGTTATGCCAACATTCAGAACAGAACCTTTATTTACCCCATAATGCGTAAGCATTACTTTTTTGCATACTTAATTTTCAAAAAGTAAAAGCACCTGTCTGCTGACAAGTGCTTTCTTTTGGAGCGGATGACGGGGCTCGAACCCGCTACCTCCACCTTGGCAAGGTGGCGCTCTACCAGATGAGCTACATCCGCATTTTTGGTGCCTCCGGACGGAATCGAACCATCGACACGGGGATTTTCAGTCCCCTGCTCTACCGACTGAGCTACAGAGGCAAAAAATTGGCGACCCGGAACGGGTTCGAACCGTCGACCTCTAGCGTGACAGGCTAGCGTTCTAACCAACTGAACTACCGGGCCAAATGTGGTGGGAACAATAGGACTCGAACCTATGACCCTCTGCTTGTAAGGCAGATGCTCTCCCAGCTGAGCTATGCTCCCATTTGGTAACTGTTGCCTTTGTTTCGGTCTGTAAAGACTCAAAAATACATATTAAATTATCAATTTGTTGAGAATAAAAAAGCACTTGACTTACAAGTGTTTTTATTGGAGCGGATGACGGGGCTCGAACCCGCTACCTCCACCTTGGCAAGGTGGCGCTCTACCAGATGAGCTACATCCGCATTTTTGGTGCCTCCGGACGGAATCGAACCATCGACACGGGGATTTTCAGTCCCCTGCTCTACCGACTGAGCTACAGAGGCAAAATTTGGCGACCCGGAACGGGTTCGAACCGTCGACCTCTAGCGTGACAGGCTAGCGTTCTAACCAACTGAACTACCGGGCCAAATGGTGGGAACAATAGGACTCGAACCTATGACCCTCTGCTTGTAAGGCAGATGCTCTCCCAGCTGAGCTATGCTCCCATTGCCTTTGTCGCTTCGCTTTCGTTTGTCGTATCTCTTAGCGACAGGTATTATAATACACCATATCTGCTCAAATGTCAACACTTTTTTGAATTTTTTCAAAAAAACTTTACAAAAGCAAAGCAACACGATATTTTACGACAATTTACTCTTTTGACTTTTTGTCTTTGGAAGTGTTATCCTTGGAATTTTTCTCTTTAATAATCTTCTCAAGGTCTTCTTTATTAAAGATATACTTCTTGTTACAGAAATGACAATTAGCCACTACTCTGCCGTTTTCATCAGGCATTGCACGAATTTCATCGTCGCTCATTGTACAGAAAAGTCTTTCGAGTTTTTCTCTTGAACAAGTGCAAACATACTTTACAGGGTACTCGTCAAGCACTTCTACCTCAAAGCCTGCAAGAGCGGTTTTGCATATATCAAGAATACTCATTCCCTTTGCAAGCATAGTTGTAACAGGCTCGAGAGTTTCGAGATTCTTTTCAAGTTTTTCAATTGTATCTTCAAAAGCACCCGGCAAAAGCTGAATAAGCAATCCGCCTGCGAGCATCACTTCGCCGTCCTCTTTATTAATAAGAACGCCAAGCGCACATACTGTGGGAATCTGCTCACTTGTTGCAAAATAATTGGTAATATCCTCGGCAATCTCTCCGCTTACAAGCTCAACCTGACCGATATACGGGTCGCCTGAACCGTAATCACGCATTACATTAAGCACACCGTTTTTACCTACTGCTTTTGAAACATTGATTTTGCCGTTGTTATAGTATTCGGTAGGGCAATTTGCGTTTCCTACATATCCACGAACATTACCCTTACTGTCCGCAACCGCTATTACGGGTCCGAGTTCTCCGTCACCCGATACTCTAAGGTTAATTGATGCGTCTTTCTGCTTGAGCATTGCGCCCATCATAGAAGTCGCACACAAAAGTCTGCCGAGTGCCGCAGTAGCGCTTCTTGAAAGTCCGTGAATTTTCTGTGCCTTAAAAACAATATCGGACGCATCAATAGCCGATGCCATTACTGCACCGTCCGATGTTATACATCTTATAATTTTATCCATATTATTCTCCCGTTAACATTCCTTATTGATTGGATTTTTCATTCTTGCCACAAAAACAAGCCTTTGTTCGTCGGCTTTCGGTTCGTCAAAACTCATATCTCCATATACAGCCTCAAGTTCAAAACCCGCATTTACAAGCATTTCCGTCAGTTTTTCTCTTGAATATCCACGCTCCGAAAAGCTCTCGCTTGTTCTATAATAAATGCCGTTTTCTTCTTCAAAAAAGTCAAGGTCAATATCCGTCACGCAGTTTTCCCGTAAAGTATTCTGCCACACGCAAAATACCTTATCGGTTTCATATACAAATGTATTATTTGCAAGCACCTGTTCGTGTTTATAAACGGTATTGACATCAAATACAAACAAACCGTCTTTATCCATAAAGAAAGCTACACGCTCAAAAGTCTTTGTCACATCTTCTTCTTTTGTAATGTGATTTATGCTGTCCAGCGTACAAATACAGGTATCTATAGTGCCGTAAAGGTTAAGATTCTGCATTTTCTGCTTTAAATATAAAATATTAAGCCCTTTTTCGCTCGACTTTTGCATTGCCTCGCTAAGCATTTCCGCACTTGCGTCAATTCCGTAAACATCTATGCCCTTAAGTGCCAACTCCGTAGTAAGACTGCCCGTACCGCAGGCAAGGTCAAGTGTAATGCCAAATTCGTGATTATGCCTTTTCATAAGCTCACAAATGTAGTCGCTTCGCTCTTTGTAGCCGACATTTTGCATTAATACATCATAATAATCGGCAAAAATATTGTAACTCATTTGTTTTCCTCTTTGGCGATTTTATCGAGTACAAGTGTGTAACCGTAGGTATCGTTATCAAAAAGAGCACGCTTTACACGACTGATTGTTGCGGTTGACGCACCCGTTTCTTTTACAATTTCAGAATAAACCTTTTTTTCTGTAAGCATTTTTGCTACAACAAGTCTTTGTGACATAGCCTTAAGTTCAGGACTTGTGCATAAATCTTCAAAAAAGCGATAACACTCCTCTTCGTTTTCAAGAGAAAGAATTGCTTTAAAAAGAAAATCAGTATCACTGTTTTTTAACTTAGAGTTCATAATTTCCGTTCTCCTTTGCAAAACATTGCAAATATTTTTATACACTAAAATTTTAACATACAAAAGTATAAAAGTAAATATCAACAGAAAAATTTTTATAAAAACAAAAAGCTGCCTCAAAAGAGACAGCTTAAAGTTTATACCTGATAAATTATAGGTTAAGATTAGCCTAATTCAGCAAAGTACTTAATTGTTCTAACCATCTGGCTTGTGTATGAGTTCTCGTTGTCATACCAAGAAACAACCTGTACCTCATAAAGATCGTCAGCAATCTTTGATACCATTGTCTGTGTAGCATCGAAGAGTGAACCGAATCTCATACCGATTACGTCTGAAGAAACGATTGGATCTTCGTTGTAACCGAATGACTCAGAAGCAGCAGCCTTCATAGCAGCGTTAATGCCCTCAACTGTTACATCCTTACCCTTAACAACAGCTGTAAGAATTGTTGTTGAACCTGTTGGAACAGGAACACGCTGTGCAGAACCGATGAGCTTACCGTTGAGCTCAGGAATAACAAGACCGATAGCCTTAGCAGCGCCTGTTGAGTTAGGAACGATGTTAGCAGCACCTGCTCTTGCTCTTCTGAGGTCACCCTTTCTGTGAGGACCGTCGAGGATCATCTGATCACCTGTGTAAGCGTGGATTGTTGACATGATACCGCTCTGGATCTCAGCATACTTGTTAAGTGTGTTAGCCATAGGAGCGAGGCAGTTTGTTGTACATGAAGCAGCAGAAATGATTGTATCATCAGCTGTAAGTGTACCCTCGTTTACGCTGTAAACGATTGTCTTAAGATCGTTGCCTGCAGGAGCAGAAATAACAACCTTCTTAGCGCCGGCATCAATGTGAGCCTGGCTCTTTGCCTTTGATGTGTAGAAACCTGTGCACTCAAGAACTACGTCTACGCCGATCTCGCCCCATGGGAGTTCAGCAGCGTTAGCCTTAGCATAGATTGTAAGAGTCTTGCCGTCAACTGTGATTGTGTTGTTCTCGTCATCAGCCTCTACTGTGTGAAGGTTCTCACCGATTTTACCGCAGTAACCGCCCTGTGCTGTATCATACTTGAGAAGATCTGCGAGCATTGATGGTTTTGTAAGGTCGTTGATAGCAACTACCTCATAGCCCTCTGCACCAAACATCTGTCTGAATGCAAGACGACCGATACGGCCGAAACCGTTAATTGCAACTTTTACTGACATTTTAAATTCCTCCTAATTTATAAGGTAGTTTAATTATATTACATTTTTTGCTGTTATTCAAGTGTTTGATAAAATTTTAACAAATTTCTTATGAATTTTACATAAAAACGAAAATTTTACAAAATTTCTGCATCTTTTACTGCAATTTGACGAACGCTATTGTCAAATTGTCCTGTGAATGTTTCACTTTTTAATTATTTATTTGCAAAATTGCCATTAATATTCTTGACATTTTTATTAAATTAGGATAAAATACTTATAATACCGTTAGTGCGGTTAAATAGGATTAATGCAAATTTACCTATTTTTTATTAATCAGACTCGTTCAGAGCCGTTATTTATAGATATTTTTTATTTAGTTTTTATAACTTATTAATCGTTATAATATACCTTTGTTGCAAACCACAGCATATAAAAAATATTAAAATTAAATTATTTTTATAAAAATGAAAATTGAATATCTTTACTAACGGCACCGACAAGGCTGTTTGATTGAACTTAAACTTATTATCTAATTAAAAATCAAACAAGGAGGTGTCAGAATGTCGTTATTAGCAATAATATTAATTATTGTTGCGTTGCTTCTCGGTGCGGGCATAGGCATTTTTGCAGGTATAAGCTATCGTAAAAATGTTGCCGAAAAGGAAATCGGAAGTGCAGAAGAAGAGGCAAGAAAAATCGTGTCGGAAGCTATGAAAACAGCCGAAGCCAAAAAGAAAGAGGTTGTTTTAGAAGGCAAGGACGAGGTTCACCGTTTCAGAACCGAGAGCGAAAAAGAAATTGCCGACCGCCGCAAAGAAGTTCAACGCCAGGAAAGACGCATTCAGCAAAAGGAAGAAACCCTCGACAAAAAGCTTGACAACATGGAGCTTAAGGACGAAAAGCTTTCTCGTAAGTTAAAAGACGCTGATGCAAAGCTTGAGGAAATCGAAACACTCAAGAAAAGTCAGTTTGAAATGCTTGAGAAAATTTCCGGCTATACAGCCGAGCAGGCAAAGAGTTACCTGCTTTCACAGCTTGAGGACGAGCTTGCTCATGAGAAATCCGTTAAGATTATGGAATATACGGAGCAGCTTAAGGATGAGGCGGACGAAAAAGCAAGAAACATTATTTCTCTTGCAATTCAGCGACTTGCCGCAGAGCAGGTTGCAGAGGCTACAATTTCCGTAGTTCCTCTTCCGAATGACGAAATGAAGGGCAGAATTATCGGTCGTGAGGGCAGAAACATCAGAGCCATTGAAACACTCACAGGTGTTGATCTTATCATTGACGATACACCGGAAGCAATCACTCTTTCAAGCTTTGAGCCTGTAAGAAGAGAAGTTGCAAGGATTGCTCTTGAAAAACTTATTTCAGACGGCAGAATTCATCCGGCAAGAATCGAAGAAATGATTGAAAAAGCAAGACGAGAAGTTGACGCTACAATCAAGCACGACGGCGAAAGAGCAGTGCTTGAGGCAGGCGTACACAACATTCATCCGGAGCTTGTCAGGTTACTCGGCAGACTTCGTTATCGTACCAGCTACGGTCAGAATGTACTTAATCATTCACTTGAAGTTTCATATCTTGCAGGTATGATGGCAAGCGAGCTTGGTATGGATCCGACAATTGCAAAGCGTGCGGGTCTTTTACACGATATCGGTAAGTCAATTGACCACGAGGTCGAAGGAACTCATGTTCAGATCGGTGTAGATTTGGCAAGAAAATACAAAGAACACGATGCGGTTATTCACGCTATTCAGGCTCACCACGGTGATGTTGAGGCAAAGACGGTTGTAGCTTGTCTTGTACAGGCTGCCGACGCACTCTCTGCCGCAAGACCGGGTGCAAGAAGAGAAAATGTAGAAAACTACATCAAGCGTCTTGAAAAGCTTGAAGAAGTTGCATCTTCATTTGAGGGTGTTGAAAGCTCATATGCTATTCAGGCAGGCCGTGAGGTTCGTATTATGGTTAAACCCGAAGTCATAAATGACGAGCGTATGCTTCCGCTTGCAAGAGAAATCTGCAAGAAGATTGAAGAAGAGCTTGAATATCCGGGACAGATTAAGGTTAATATCATAAGAGAGAGCCGAGCTGTCAATTACGCAAAATAATTAAATCAAGAGATACCTTTCGTGGGTATCTCTTTTTTGTTGCGTTGAGTTAAAACGAGTTAAATTATGGTTTAGCGGAGTGTCGGTCGGGCATTGAAAATTATCTAATGCTAAATTATCCTCCCAAAAACAAAAAAGTTTACTCAATTTTTTCAAAAATTGCGGGTTTGGGCAGCGCTCATAAAATCTTCCGATATAACAATTTATCAGGCGCAAACAGCCACGCTGTTTGCGTGCTGAAACTAAGTTTGTTAAAACAGGCGATAGCCTTTTATAAAAGAAATCATTAACTTTTTTCATTATATGGTGAATGTCTTTTCTTTTTGCTTTCGCATTTAAAGGCATTCGACGTTGTGTTCAAGCCGCCAAACAGCGAGCTGTTCGGCTATCGTTAGCTTGCATAAACGGAAAGTATTTGTGGACTTTGCCCACACCCACGACCTTTGAAAAGGTCGACCAAACTTTTATAATTGCTTGGCTAAACTGTGCACTAAACCATAATTTATAAACCGCACCGCACAACCTTTTTTATTATAACTGTATTAATCTCCCCTATTATGGCAATACTTATTGTAAGAAATTGCTTGGGGGTAATTTTTTGCAGTATGGTAAAGTTGAAATTTGCGGAGTAAACACATCTAAGCTTAAAGTCCTAAGTGAAAAAGAAAAGAAAGCACTGCTCAACACAATAAAGAACGGCAGTGAACAAGAGCGTAAAAAAGCAAGAGACGCAATGATAAACGGCAACCTGCGCCTTGTACTTTCGGTAATTCAGCGCTTTACAAACCGTGGTGAAAATCCCGATGATTTATTTCAAGTCGGTGTAATCGGACTTATCAAGGCGATAGATAATTTTGACCCGTCACTCGATGTGCGTTTCAGCACCTACGGAGTACCTATGATTATCGGCGAGGTACGAAGATACCTGCGAGATAATAACGCTATCAGAGTATCACGCTCAATGCGTGACACCGCCTATAAGGCTATGCAAATCAAAGAACAGCTCACTAATAAAGAAAACCGAGAGCCGACAGTTGAAGAAATCGCCAAAATAATGGGAGTGCCAAAACACGATGTTGTGCTTGCGCTCGAGGCAATAATTGAACCCGTTTCATTGTACGAGCCTGTTTTTTCGGACGGCAATGACACCATTTATGTTATGGACCAAATTGGTGACAAAAACGACGACACAACCTGGCTTGAAGAAATTGCGGTAAAAGAAGCAATTGCAAACCTTTCCGACCGTGAAAAAAGAATATTGACAATGCGGTTTTTCCGAGGCAAAACTCAAATGGAGGTTGCAAGCGAAATAGGCATTTCGCAGGCACAAGTCAGCAGAATAGAAAAAGGCGCACTTGACAGAATAAAGAAAAATATTTTTTAAGCCGTTCAACAAAGATACTCCGCCATCGTTGTAAAGTGGCGGAGTATTACTTAATTATTCTCTTTTTAACACGCAAATCACAAAAAAGTGACCTGAATTTTAATTATCCCAAGCTAAACCATAGCGTTTACATTTTCTTTATTACTAACTTTTTTTACAAAGTTAATAAACAAAACACCGAGTAATGTCAATGAAACCGCACTGATAACATAGAACGAATAAGATATAAAATTATACATAAATATATTTTCTGACATCATATTATCAAAAATTTCATAATTCTTCAAAGCAAGGCCTATCATAATAATAGAATACACAAAGAAGATAATATTTGTAATCAGAAATATTACAGCAAAAAATATTGCACTTTTTCTCGCCTTGACATTGGTTTTAATCTCCTTTAATGATATGTTTGCACAATTTTTTAGTATTACCACAAACATAACAACCGCAAACGATGAATTTATTAAATACGAAAAATCAATGTAGGTTTCACTTAAATTTGTCACTGATGCGTTAAGCAAATAATATAAAATATCAAAACCTGTTCTTACGGCAAACAAAATACCGATATTTTTAAACACCTTTTTCGCCATAAATTGTGTATCGGTAACCAATATCACCACATAATTATATGCCAGCAGATACACAAACACAAAAGCCGCATTAAATATTAGCATTGGTATTGCAAATTTGAATCCTCCCATAGCAAGTATTCCTATGCACTTCATCTGCAAAAAGCTATGTTCCTCATTATAAAAAATCAGCGATATTAATTCGAGTGCAACCACAATTATAAAAGGTAAGCATTTTTTCAATTTACTGTTCATATTATTCTCCCTCATTCTTATATTTTTTCGTTCAAGCCTAAAGCAAGAAAAATTTTTAATCTCTGCTTTTCTGAATCACGAACGCTCGTCATAACTGGAAACTCGCCAAACATTATCTTCCAATACCCATTGTACCGTACAATTAGAACGATTAGCAATGTAGCGACTATTATCGGTATTTACCACCCCTGACATAATAATCAGAGGGGGTTTTGTCAAAATAATAATTTTCTCCCAAAATACCGTTTACATCACATTCAACCCATGCAACTCTGTTGCTGTTATAATAATTAGCCAAATAACTGCCATCTCTGTGCCATGTATGTTTCATATCCCATTTTTCTGTCCAATACACAGGAAATCTCCAACTCGGTTTCATAAAATCTATATAAATTTTATCCGTACCGCAGTTTTCCATTTCATTTTTGTAATTATATGTATTTAAAAATTCATAAATTAATGCTTTGGTTTTCTCCTCATTATCGGGACAATTTTGTATTATAAATGCCCTAATCGATTCAGAATTATATTGAAGATCTTTTTCGGTACCGTACGGTGTTAATTTCCTGTCATGAGAATAATCCTCTATTTCAAATATTCTTTCCTTATTAGGATCATTTGTTCTGTGATAAAGCTCAACACGATATGATAAAAATCCTATAATTGCCAAAACAGAACAAACAGATAATACGATTAATTTTGTTTTAGATTTTTTTATTTTCATTGTAATTCACCTAAAAATTAAGTTTTGTAATTTTATTTTTATCCATATCTATATTTCTTTTTAATTAATATTCCATAGGATTTCGCTCGTAATATTCTTCGGCGGCTTTGAATACATCAATTATTGCATTTCCTATTTCTTCCGCCGTAGCATTGGCAGACAAGTTTATTGACTTTATGCAGCCATTATATCCGCCCTTCTTTTCTCTGCATTTCTCAGATGAATAAACTTCGTAACTTTGGTTTTGATACAACCTAACACTTGCGAGGTTATTATGTTTCCAAAAAGTTATATATCCCTTATACTTAGAACCATTTTTCCAAAAATCATTTGGTTTTCCTATATACAACGGACTGTCCCCAATAGATTTTAACCCTAAAAGAGCTTCATTTCCTAACTTAGCTACAAGGTTATCTTCTGCTTCACTAACTATTGTTATTTTATCAGAATATGTATTATAACCAGCCCTATGTTCAACTTCTTCAACAATTAAAAATCTTCCCTCTCCTTTATATATTCTTACTGTCCACGGATATGATTGTACACTCATCTTTCTCCTCCTCTGTTTTTCCATTGATTATCAAATGGTACCTTACCACCCCTGACATAACAATCAGCGGTGGTTTTGTCTAAAAATACTTTTCAAATCTAATTCCGTTAGCATCGCACCGCAGATACGCAACTCTGTTACTTTCAAAATAATTAGCCAAATAACTGCCATCTCTGTGCCATGTATGTTTAATATCCCATTCTTCTGTCCAATACACAGGAAATCTCCAACTTGGTTTCATAAAATTAACTACAAATTTATCGGTATTATACTTTTTCATTTCATTTTTATAGTCATAGGCGTCTAAAAATTCATAAATTAAATTTTTAGTATCTTCTTCATTATTTGGGCAATCTTGTATCATAAAAACACGCACTGATTCAGCATTATAAGGAAGTTCTTTTTCATAATCGTATAATTTTAATTTCCTGTTACGAGCGCAATCCTTTATTTCAAATATTCTTTCTTTATTAGGATCATTTGTTCTGTGATAAAGCTCAACACTATATGACAAAAATCCTATAATTGCCAAAACAGAACAAACAGATAATACGATTATTTTTGTTTTAGATTTTTTTATTTTCATTGTAATTCACCTAAAAATTAAGTTTTCCTTTTATCACAAATCCCCGTCAAAATCAGACACTTGCCAAACATTATTATCATCCGATTTCCATTGCACCGTATAAGAAAGATCCTTAGCAATATAACTGTCATTCTCATTATTCAGTTGATATCTAACATAACAGCTATAGTTTACTTCTGCAGATTTTAAAGACAATATCTGCGGTTCAATACTAGTAAACTTTGACTCAAAAATTTCTAAATTGTTTTTGTCTGTACAATTCTCCACATACAGATAATTCATATTTTTATAAATTTGCTCCGATACTATATCCTGATATTTGCTTTTTGAGTAATCTCCGTAATTATCGCAAGACTCCTGTACTATGTCATAAGTTAGGTCGGTAAGATTATTTTCTATATTTTTCCGATGATTAATACAAACCCCAATTCCTACAAAGACAAGAACAAATGCTGTTATTACCGCTGCAACCTTTATTTTTCCCTTTTTATCCAGTGCTTTTAATTTTCTGAAACTGTTTAATAAATCATCAAGAGGGGTACTGTTATATGGAACTATTTCTGAAAAAGGACCAACCACTAAAACTTCCCAAAATAATTTGAAGCAAATATAAAACAGCAATAATAAGCTACACAATTGCGGTATATTAATAAACAAGATAATATACCATATCAAAAAGAACAGATTAATCAACCTATTTACCCATATTATTTTGCCTTTAAGTTTTAAAGTTGCTTTGCAATTGGGGCATTCTTTTTCTTTCCAAAAATTGGTATAAAAACCTTTTTTATACCAACTGATACATTCTTCTCCGCAAACAGGACATTTAGTTTTTTTAGATAATAAATCTATAATTTTATCTTCCAACATATCCATCTCTTTTTTCATTTAATTTCAAGCATTTTTTGAGCAAAATTCGTCATATATTCAGTATTGATTTCACGATTTTCATTAATCTCATCTTCCGTAAAATTGCCATTTGCATATCTTTCTATATACGGCTTTATAAAATCCGAATCATACTTTTTAAGATAATCACAGCCGTACTCAAAGTAATTCCATTCGCCGTCAGAAATTAAAGTTTCGAGCATTGCTGTAAGCACCTTGTTTTCGCTTTGGCTCTTTATATTCTCGGTCTTAATCGCATATCTTTGGTCACCGTCAAAGAAAAACAAGCCAAAATTTTCGAGCCTTTGCACATTACACTCCAAATACTCCGTTGACTCCGTATATTCCGTTTCAACGGGAACAAGCTCACAATAATAATTCGAGTCCTCGTCAAACGGCATAAAGTATGTAAATGTCTTTATACGGTCTTTTCCGTTTTTTACAGTAACAGAACCTAAATTCAGCACACGCTTTTCATCGTGTTCATAAGAAGAAAATCTGCTTAACGGAGTTACACACGTATCCGTTCTGAAATCCTTTACTGTTTCATTTGTATTTGAATAGGTGGTATCTGAACTTGAAATGATACTGCTTGGAATAATCTCATACAAATCTATCGGATAAGCTATGTATTTTACAACATACAATATTCCCGTTAAAAACAAAACCGCCCATAAACGGGTTATTATTTTAGCAAAACCGACATTGCTTTTACTTTTTATAAGTCCGCATTTTTCGACTGAAAAATAAAAATACAAAAAGCAAATAATATTCAATGCGCAAATAAAAATCAGCCTTGAAACCTCAAGTATAAAGCCGATATTTTCAGTGTATGCAACCCTCACATTTGCAACGACTGTATATTTTTCAACTATATAAGCAAAACCGTTATACTGAAACGTACAATATATTGCAAGCAAAGCTACAATCACAAAAGTTGCTATAAAAAACGGTATTGTCCCTTTAATCGGGCAAAATCTAAATTTACCGTCTGAAATAAAGTCCGATATAAGCCACAATGTAAAAAACAGAAAAACTACCTCGATAATGCAAGCCGCAAAAGTAAAAACATAATCATTAAAAAAGTAATAAATAATATAGTTTGCCACATCTGCCATAAGTCTTACACTTGCAAAACTTAATATTAATCCTACGGGACTACGCATAAAAAACGAGTAAAACTTTCCAAAACAGTAATACGAAAACATTGTATACACAGATAAAAAATAAATTGCATAATAAACTAATCTAAAAATTATATCTCCGGCATTTATATGCTCTACAATATATGTTGTACAAATAAAGCCCTTGTAATACGGAGTCCATAGAAACATCAATATTTCCAATGCAACTAACAGTATACAGCCGCTGATTTTTGAATAATATTTTTTCATTTTATCTTCCTCTCCGAAAAGCATTATTCTCAATAATAAATATTCAAGTAAAGCATATTTCCATCATTTTTTAGCATATCATTTTCTTTTCATAAACTCTCATTTTATCACGGAGGATCATCAAAATCTGATACTCGCCAAACATTATCATCATCTAATTTCCATTGCACCGTACAGGTAGATTTGCCATAGCTATAGCCCTCCTCACCTTTTATAGAAAATTTAATCTCATAAGTATATTTCGACTCAGCTGTATCTAAGAAAAAAATTAAGGTATTTACTTTAGATTGATTTGATACATATATGATAAATTCGTCTCGATTATCATAGGAACCACTGCGAAGATAATTCATATTTTTATAAATTTGCTCCGGTACTATATCCTGATATTTGCTTTTCGAGTAATCACCGTAAGTATCATAAGATTCCTGTACTATATCATAAGTTAGGTTACTAAGATAATTTTTTACTTTTATCAAGTGATTAATGTAAACTCCTGTTCCAACAGTGATAAAAACAACTGCCGTTGTTACTGTTGTTACTATTATTTTTTTCTTTTTATTATTGGTTTTTAGTTTTCCTTTATCTTCCAACATATCCATCTCTTTTTTTATTTAATTTCAAGCATTTTTTGAGCAAAATTTATCATATAATCTGTATTGATTTCTTGATTTACTTTATTTTCATTTTCTGTAAAATCACCGTTCGCATATCTTTGTATGTATGGATTTATAAAATCCGAATCATACTTTTTAAGATAATCACAACCGTACTCAAAGTAATCCCAATATCCACAAGTAATCATATACTCTAAAAAATTTGTTATAACCTCATTCTCATTTTGATTTTTAATATCATCAAAGGCTATGACATAAGGGGTATCGTTTTTTGCATAAGCTATATATTGATTTGAAAAGAATAACACTTCTTGATCTTGTATTTTAATTGATGCGCCTGAATTTGAATTATTTATGTTATTCTGCTCTTTATTTATGTATTCATAATCGAAAAAATTATTTAGCTTAAAATCGAGTAATTCTTCGTCATGATATTTTATTTTAACATCTGTATTTTCGTATGATAATATCTGCGATGAATTACCATTTACCCTATATATTTGTTTATAAACAAAGCTATTAGAAATTAAATTCGGTAATCCAATGTAGCAATCAGATGATCTTTCCGGTATTTTTGCAATAGTACCCACATTTGAGATACAAATTTTAATAAACAATAATACAAATATTGCTATAAAAGCTACTATTGTTCGTGCAATAATATTTAAAAATATTTTTGACCAATATAAATCTGCGTTAAAATTATTTGCATATAGATTATTAAGTATTATTACAAGAAGTATTTGTAAAATGATTGCTGTAAACATTCTTAACAACTGTGAATTAAAGTTATAATTCATACTTTTAAAAAGATAAAATGACGAATCAATTGTATATTTTTCTGCATACATTTGCAAATTTATAAATATATAGATTAAATAAGAAACAACTATAGCCACAACTAAAACATACAATAACAATATAACTACTATAGATTTATCTTTGCCCTTAATTTTACCATATATATCTTTTAATAAATTTCTGCCGGTATAAGCAAATGTAATAATTTGGAATATAATTACAAAAAATACGCAATCCGTTAATAAGCTATATATAGATTTAATCTCTGTACTTTTGAAAATATAACAGCCAATATCAAGTATAACTCTTATGAATAAAAGAGCAAAAAAAGATATTACTATTTGCTTTTTATACAGTAAAAAAGTTTTCTTAGCAAAGCCCAATATAACAAATGCACTGAATGAAAAAAAGAATACAGTAAATAAAACAATTGACCATATTAAATTATTTAAAGGATAAACCGGTAAAATCGATTTTGAATAAGGTGTCGATAAGAATACAACTAATTCAAGCAGAGTAATTAATATCCCCATAAAGCAAATATTTTTATTTATTATTTTTCGCATAACTATACACACCATTTCAAATTATTATCAGTTATAAAATCATCAAAAAAAGCACGATGTTTATTAGAAACTTTGCAAGTAGTATTGAATTGTTATCTGTACCGTAATTAAAAAACTGAACACTTTACACTCTTTGTTTTTCTGTTAATTACCACCCCTGACATAACAATCAGAGGTGGTTTTGTCTAAATAATAATTTTATCACGGAGGATCATCAAAATCTGATACTCGCCAGACATTATCATCATCTAATTTCCATTGCACCGTACAGGTAGATTTGCCATAGCTATAGCCCTCCTCACCTTTTATAGAAAATTTAATCTCATAAGTATATTTCGACTCAGCTGTATCTAAGAAAAAAATTAAGGTATTTACTTTAGATTGATTTGATACATATATGATAAATTCGTCTCGATTATCATAGGAACCACTGCAAAGATAATTCATACTGCTATAAATGTTTTCCGATACTATATCCTGATATTTACTTTTCGAGTAATCACCGTACGTATCATAAGATTCCTGTACTATATCATAAGTTAGTTTACTAAGATAATTTGAAATTTTTATCTGATTATATATATATACGCCGATTATAATAATTGCAATTATACCGACAATTGTACCTATAATTTTTATATTTTTTTATTTTTTTTATTTTTTTTATTTATCATTCTTCATATCCTCATCCTAGTTTTATTGTGTGTGCAATTGTACTAAAACAAATTCGTATCACCTCACCGCTATTTATTCAATTAGCAATAAACAGAATTGTTTATTGTTGCTGTTTTATTGTCTATTGTTGTATTAATATACTATAAAAAATAATATTTGTAAATACCTTTTTTCAATATATTTACTTCCGAAAATCTATGCACATTTTTATAGTTATGTACAGCCCATAAAACATATAAAATAAATTTGATTTTTACATTTTAATAAAATTAACTTGATTTACTTATAAAAAAACTATTTTTATGTAAAATTATGTTCCTTATGGGAATTTTGAAAGGTTATTTATAAAATTTACACGAAAATATTGTGTAAAAATTTTCAAATTTGCTTGAAAACAACATATTTATTTGGTATTATATATTATAGGAATATAGAAGTAGTTTTAATTGGTATTCTTATACAAGAAGTTTTTATAATTAACAGTGATTATCAAACAATCCGCATTATTCGGAATGGTTGACTGTCGATTGGGTGATTCGGCAGTCATAATAAGGAGTTGAATATATGAAGTATGTCTTTAATGATGAGCGTTCTCCGCTGCGACTGTTTTCTGACGGTGACGCTGTTCGTGCTTACGACTTTCTCGGCGCTCATTTTATAAATTTAGACGGCAGAAACGGTGTAATTTTCAGAGTATGGGCGCCAAACGCAATTACCGTTTCTCTTGTCGGTGATTTTAACAATTGGAATCAAAAAGCTAATTATATGTATAAAATCGGCGGCGGTGTATGGGAACTGTTCATTGAAAATCTCAATGAATTTGCCGTATATAAATTCTGTATAGAAACCGTTGACCACACAAACATTTTAAAATCGGATCCGTTTGCTTTTCATTGTCAGACAAGACCCGAAAATGCCTCTATGGTATTTAATACAAATCAATATGTATGGCATGACAGCTATTGGATGGAAAATCGTCAGAATACATCTTCACCCGACAAGCCGATGAATATATATGAAATTCACGCAGGCTCGTGGAAAAAATATCCTGACGGCAATTACTTTAACTATCAAAAAATGGCAGATGAGCTTATTCCTTATTTAAAGGAAATGAACTACACGCATGTTCAGCTTATGCCGCTTATGGAATATCCGTATGACCCAAGCTGGGGCTATCAGACAACAGGATACTTTGCCGCAACCTCTCGTTACGGTACGCCTTGTGACCTTATGGCTCTCATTGACCGCTGTCATATGGAGGGAATCGGCGTTATTATGGAAATTGTACCGTCAAACTTTCCTAAGGACGATTACGGACTTTATAAATTTGACGGCACCTGCCTTTATGAGGACAACAATCCTAAAAAAGGTCAGCGTGACAGTTGGGGCACTTGCCTCTTTAATTTCCAGCGCTATGAGGTAATCAGCTTTTTGATTTCGGCTGTAATGTTCTGGTTCGACAAATACCACATTGACGGTATGCGAATCGGTGCGGTTTCTTCTATGCTTTACCTTGACTACGGCAAAAAGGACGGCGAATGGGTACCTAACCGCTTTGGCGGTAACGAAAACCTTGAGGCAATCGACTTTATCAAGCGTTTGAACAAGGCAGTACATATGTATCACCCGTCGGCTCTTACATTTGCCGAGGAAAACACTTCATGGCCAAAACTTACCCTGCCTATTGAGGAGGGCGGACTCGGATTTGACTACAAATGGAATATGGGTTGGATGAACGATACTCTCCACTATATGTCGCTTGACCCGTTGTGGCGACCGTTTAACCACGATAACCTTACATTCAGCTTTTTCTATGCTTTTTCAGAGAGATTCATTCTTCCTATTTCTCACGATGAAGTCGCTCACGGCAAAGGCTCGCTTATCAGCAAAATGCCGGGTGACTATGACAGCAAGTTTGCAGGCGTAAGAACATTTATTACATATATGTACGCTCATCCCGGTAAAAAGCTTGTATTTATGGGCTGCGAAATAGGACAGTTTGATGAATGGGATTCCGACTCCGGTATTCAGTGGGATCTTCTTAAGTTTGAAAAACATAATGCTCTATATACATTTTTTAAAGCAATAAATAAATTTTATATTGAACATAAGCCGCTTTATGAGCTTGACAATACTCCGAAAGGCTTTGAATGGATACACCGTAACGACTACACTCAAAGCGTTATTGCTTTCAGAAGAACCGACTCGGACGGCAACGAAATCATTGCAGTCTGCAATTTTCAGCCGACCGTTCATGAAAACTATATGATAGGTGTTCCCCGCTTTGGCGAATATGAGGAAATATTTAATTCCGACTTAACCGAATTTGGCGGAACAGGTGTATCAAATACAGGCACTCTTACCACGGTGCCGATGAAAATTCACGGTTACAAGCAGGGACTTTCACTTACCCTGCCGCCGCTCGGTGTAATTTATCTTAAATGTACAAAGGAACTTGAAAATCCCGAAGGCAACACCGAAAAGCCGAGAAAAACCGTTGTTCTCAATTCCGAAACCGTAAAGGCAGAGGAATTAAAATAAATATACTTATAATTGTAGGACAGTATGCTCACACTCTGCCCTACTCTTAAATAATCTCTGGAGGTAGTAAAATGTTCCCTAAGAAGGAAGTAGTTGCAATGCTTCTTGCCGGCGGACAAGGTTCCCGTCTTGGCGTTTTAACAAGAAAAATTGCAAAACCTGCCGTTCCATTCGGCGGAAAATATCGAATTATTGACTTTCCACTATCAAACTGCGTAAATTCAGGCATCGAAGCTGTTGGTATTCTCACACAGTATCAGCCGCTTGTTCTTAACGAATACATAGGCAACGGTCAGCCATGGGACCTTGACGGTATGCACTCGGGTGTAAACTGCCTAAGTCCGTATCAGGCTGTTGACGGTGCAGATTGGTACTCAGGTACTGCAAACGCAATTTTCCAGAATATTAACTACATTGACCGCTATGACCCCGAATATGTTGTTGTTTTGTCAGGTGACCATATCTACAAAATGGACTACAACAAAATGCTTGAATACCACAAAGAAAAGAATGCGGCTTGTACTATAGCTGTTATAGATGTACCTCTTGAAGAGGCGTCAAGATTCGGTATTCTCAACACACACGAGGACGGCGAAATTTACGAATTTGATGAAAAGCCCGAAAAGCCAAAAAGCACACACGCATCAATGGGTATCTACATTTTCAGCTACAAAGAGTTAAGAAAATACCTCATTGAAGATGACGAAAACAAAAACTCAAGCCATGACTTTGGTAAAGATGTTCTTCCCGCAATGCTCAACGCAGGCGAGCGTATGTTTGCATATCCGTTTGAGGGTTATTGGAAAGATGTCGGAACAATCGACAGTCTTTGGGAAGCTAATATGGATCTTCTCGACCCTAATGTTACACTTGACTTAAAGGATATTTATTCAAGAAATCCAATGATGCCGCCACACTTTGTATCTAATGACGCAGTTATTCAGAATTCACTTGTTGCAGACGGCTGTAATGTTTACGGTAATCTTGAGTTTTCTATTCTTTTCTCGGGCGTTACTATCGGAAAAGGCGCTACAATCAACTCTTCTATCATTATGCCGGGTGCGGTAATTGAAGAGGGCGCTACAGTTCAGTTTGCAATTATTGCAGAAAATACAGTTGTTCGCAAGAATGCGGTTGTAGGCGCAAAACCTGAGGACTGTGCTAACAGAGATGACTGGGGCATTGCCGTAGTCGGCGAAAACTCTATAATTGACGAGGGCGCAGTTGTGAAGCCAAAGGAAATGATTGACAGATGCACGGAGGTAAAAGCAAATGAGATGTAATAATGTTTTGGGACTTATTTTTGCAGGCACTCTTGACGAAAAAATGCCTGACCTCACCTCATCACGCACAATGGCAAGCGTTCCTATCGGGGGCAAATACAGAATAATTGACTTTGTTCTTTCTAATATGTCAAATTCAGGTATCAACAATGTAGGCGTAGTTGCCACAAAGAACTATCTTTCTCTTGCCGACCACCTCGGCTCGGGTTCTGCTTATGACCTTTCAAAGAGAAGAAGTCAGCTTACATTGCTAACACCTTATAACGGCAGTTCTTTCTCAAGCTATCCCGAAACCATTTATAATATGCACGGATACATTGAAAACAGCCGTGAGGAATATGTATTGCTCTCACCGGGCAATATTATTTCTAATTTTGACTGCACAGACCTTTTTAGTTTTCACACCAAAAAGAATGCAGACATTACAGTAATTTACAACAAAATGGTTGTACCGTCAGGCTACGACCGTCCTATGACAATCAGCGTTGACGATAACGGCAGAGTAAACAGACTTTTCCTCAATCCGCAAAAGACAGATACTGTTGAAAATGTAGTATTCGGCGCAATACTCCTGAAAAAAGATCTCCTTATGCAGGAAATAAATCAGGCTCTCGCCGTAAATCAGAAAGACATTAAAAATATTATTCAGGCTGCCGTCGGCAAATACAATGTTTACGGCTTTGAAGATAAAGGTTATACAGCGGCAATTACTTCTAATCAGGATTACTTCAATTTCAATATGGATTTAATCAAAAAAGAAGTAAGAGATGCTCTCTTTAATCCACAGCGTCCGATTTACACAAAGGTCAGAGATGACGCTCCGTCACGCTACGGTCTTACAAGCAGTGTCAAAAATTCAATTATTGCTCAAGGCTGTGTAATCAACGGTGAGGTTGAGAACTGTGTTATTTCTAAGGGTGTATATATCGGCGAGGGTGCTAAAGTAAGCAACTCAATAATTATGCAAGATACAAAAATCGGTTGCAATACCAACCTGAATTATGTTATCATAGATAAGGATGTTAAAATTCAGGATGGTCGTTCACTTATGGGATATGACTCCTATCCTGTATATATAGCAAAAAAATCTGTAGTTTAATGGAGGTAAAATCAAATGAGAATTTTATATTGCGCATCTGAAGCAAATCCGTTTTGCGGTAGCGGCGGACTTGCAGATGTTGCAGGAAGTCTGCCACACACACTTTGCAGAAAGGGTCAGGACTGCAGAATTGTAGTTCCGCTTTACGGCACAATTCCGCAGGAACTTAGAAATTCACTAAATTTCATTACAAACTTTACCGTACCTGTTGCATGGCGTCATCAGTATTGCGGACTTTTCTGGGCAAGATGGCACGACTGTACATATTATTTCATTGACAATGAATACTATTTCAAGCGTGGTACACTTTACGGTCACTATGACGATGCCGAGAGATTTGCATTTTTCTCAAGAGCAATTCTCGAAATGCTCCCATACATTGACTTCCATCCTGATATGATTCACTGTAATGACTGGCAGACAGCACTTGTACCTGTTTACTACTATCTGTTCTATTCACACAGACCATGGTATCACAATATCAAGAGCCTGTTTACAATTCACAATATTCAGTATCAGGGTGAATACGGCTGGGAAGTTAATACAGAATGTGTAGGTATTCCTGCCAATGAAACAAAAATTCTTGAGATGAACGGCAAACTCAATATGATGAAGGGCGCTATTGAAACAGCAACAAGAGTTTCAACAGTATCTCCAAGCTATGCGGCTGAAATTAAAGACCCATGGTTCAGCTGGGGACTTCACGACGAACTTAACCTCCGTCACTATAAACTTTGCGGTATTAAAAATGGTATTGATACCGAAAGCTATAATCCTGAAACAGACTATCAGATCTATCGTAACTACTCTAAGGACGATATGAGCGGCAAGGGTGAGTGTAAGAGAGCACTTCAGGAGCGTCTTTGCCTTGAACAGCGCTGGGATGTACCAATGGTTGGTATGGTAACAAGACTTGTAGGTCATAAGGGACTTGACCTTGTAAGAATGGGACTTGAAGAGCTTATGAATACCGAGAATATGCAGTTTGTAATTCTCGGCTCGGGTGATAAGGAATACGAGGACTACTTTAACTATATGCAGGCAAAATATCCGGGCAGACTTTGCTTCTGTCACGGTTTTGTACCTGAACTTGCAAGAAAGATTTATTCAGGTGCTGATATATTCCTTATGCCGTCTGCTCAGGAGCCATGCGGCCTTGCACAGATGATTGCTCTCCGTTACGGTACAATTCCTGTTGTTCGTGAAGTTGGCGGACTTAAAGACTCTGTATTTGACAGTGCAGACAACTACGGTAACGGCTTTACATTCAAGAACTACGATACGGCAGATATGGTAAATGCCGTAAGAAGAGCTTTGTGGGGTATTCATGATGACGCAGGCTGGCATCAGCTTATGTGGCGTGCAATGATGAGCGACAACAGCTGGGATCGTTCGGCTAACGACTACATCAATGTATATAACGATACTCTTAATTGGGCATAATTTTTAAATTTAAACCTTTTCCCTCTCTGAAAAATCGGAGAGGGATTTTTTTCTTTATCAAACATTGGGGTAAATTATGGTTTAGCATAGTGTCGGTCGGGCATTGAAATTTAGCTAACGCTAAATTATCCTCCCCAAAAACAAAAAAGTTTACTCAATTTTTTCAAAAATTGCGGGTATGGGCAGCGCCCATAATATCTTCCGATATAACAATTTATCAGGCGCAAACAGCCACGCTGTTTGCGTGCTAAAACTAAGTTTGTTAAAACAGGCGACAGCCTTTTATAAAAGAAATGATTAACTTTTCATTATATATCGAATGGCTTTCTTGTTGCTATCGCATTTAAGGGCTTTCGTCCATTCGTTCAAGCCGCCGAACTGCAAGCTGTTTGGCTATCGTTAGATTGCGTAAACGGAAAGTGTTTGTGGGCTTTGCCCACAAACACAACCTTTGAAAAGGTTGACCAAACTTTTATAATCGTGACTGATAATTTAATCTTGCTCAAATTTTATTGCCCGATTAATATTCTGTAAAATTTTCTTTCGGTTATATTTTTTATTGCAAAATCATACTAATATTTGTAACCAAATATGCTTACTGAAAAGTCAGCCATACGCTGACATTGCGACAAACAGAAATCAGTAGCGCAATAAAATTAACGGAGGCTGTAAAATGTCAGAATATTTACCCGAAGGAAAACTCATTTTAACACAGGATAATATCAACACGCTCCACAGCTTTTCTTTATTAAGTGACGCAAAAAAGGAAGGAAAAATTCTTGAGGCAAGGGCCTGCGTTTGTGATGCAGAACATAATCTTATTGTTGACCTCGGCATAATGAAAGGAATTATCCCCCGTGAAGAAGGTGCAATCGGTATTCGTGAAGGTACGGTGCGTGATATTGCGGTAATTTCAAGAGTAAACCGCCCTGTATGTTTTATCATCACCGACTTTGCCGTTGATGAAAACGGAGAACGCTTTGCAGTTCTTTCAAGAGAAAAGGCACAACAACGCTGTATGAAAAATTACATTTCTCACCTTGTCTGCGGCGATGTAATTGATGCTCGTATCACCCACCTCGAAAACTTCGGTGCATTTGCGGATATTGGGTGCGGAATTGTGGCTCTTATGCCGATTGATACAATTTCCGTATCACGAATAGAACATCCACGGGAAAGATTCACGGTCGGAATGGACATCAGAGCTGTAATAAAATCCATCGAAAACGGCAGAATAAGCCTAAGCCATAAGGAACTTCTCGGCACTTGGAAAGAAAACGCAAACAGCTTTTGTGCAGGCGAAACCGTTGCGGGAATTGTACGCAGTGTAGAAAACTACGGTGCGTTTGTAGAACTTGCCCCTAACCTTGCAGGACTTGCAGAAAGTAAGGACGGCGTAAAAGCAGGTCAGCAGGCAAGCGTTTACATAAAAAGCATCATTCCCGAAAAAATGAAAATTAAAATCATCATCATTGACACTTTTGATTACAAATACAATCCGCAAAAACCTAAGTATTACTGCAACGGCAATCATATCGACAGATTCTTATATTCCCCCGAGGGTTGCAGTAAACTTGTGGAAACGGTATTTAATTGAATTTATAACCATATCACAGCAGACTGTCAGTTTGGCAGTCTGTTTTTGCATAATTTATAAAACATTCGTTTGACTTTTTAGCCTTGAAATGCTAATATATTAGTATAAATTGAATAAGGAAGTGTAAAAATGCAAACGGCACTTGATATTATTATAATTGTTTTGCTTGTTATTGCAGTTGTTATGCTCGGCATTGTTATCCTTAATCAGCTAAAAAAAGCATCTGACAACAGCAACAGTGAAGAATTTAAAAGACTTGAGCAAACTATCCGTAACGAACAATCGGCATTGCGACAGGAGCTTTCTTCATCAACTCAAATGTCAGTAAAAAATCTCGGTGATATGATTGCCGCAAGTCAGAATGCATACGCAATCAGCCAGAGTAAGAGCCTTGCTCAACTTGAGGAAAGATTAAAAACATTTTCGCTGACCAACGAACAACAGCTTGATAATATAAGGCACTCTGTTGAAAACCGACTTAATTATATTCAAGAAGATAACAATAAAAAACTTGAAGAAATGCGAAAAACCGTTGATGAGCGTTTACAGCAATCCATAGAAGAAAAAATGAACCGCTCATTTTCACTTGTCAATGAGCGACTTGAGCAGGTTTATAAAGGTCTTGGAGAAATGCAAAGCCTTGCCGTCGGTGTGGGCGACCTCAAAAAAGTCCTTTCAAATGTGAAAACACGAGGTATTCTCGGAGAAATTCAATTATCCGCAATTTTAAGCGAAATTCTCTCGCCCGAGCAGTACGAAGAAAATGTCGCCACAAAAAAAGGTTCAAAAAATGTAGTTGAATTTGCAGTCAAACTTCCCTCCGACGATGATAAATTTATTTATCTGCCTATTGACTCTAAATTCCCGGGGGATACCTATGCGGCTTTGCGTGACGCCATTGACGAGGGCGACAAAATAAAAATTGACCTTGCCGCAAAAGCGCTTATCACAAGAATAAAAAGTGAAGCAAAGGATATTCACGATAAATACATAGATCCCCCCTACACCACCGAATTTGCAATTATGTTTTTGCCTTTCGAGGGATTGTACAGTGAAGCAGTAAACCGAGGTCTTGTTGAAATTTTACAGCGTGATTACAAGGTAAACATCGCAGGCCCGAGCACTATGGCGGCATTACTCAATTCATTGCAAATGGGCTTTAAAACTCTTGCCGTGCAAAAAAGAAGTGCCGAAGTATGGGAAATTTTAGGCGCAGTAAAACAGGAATTTGACAAATTCGGAGATGTGCTTGAGGCAACTCAACAAAGACTTGATCAAGCAAATAAGGAACTTGACAAACTCGTAGGTGTGCGTACAAGACAAATCCAGCGAAAACTCAAAGATGTACAGACTCCTGCCAAAGAATTATCCGAAAAAATATTTGATGCCTAAAAATAAAGCGTACACCAAAACGGTGTACGCTTTTTCAGCATAAAATGACATTTTTACTTGAAAACAATTGCAAAGTATAGTAATATATAATTATCAGAATTGGAATGGTAATTGCAATGAATATTAATGAAGTTTATCTAAGAATAATTGAAACTGAAAATGACAGCGATGTTGTAAAGCTTGCGAAAAAGGAAGTTATGGTAATTCCGATTTTAATAAATGCAATGCTTGACGAAAATAATTGTCGTGCGCAAAATATACTTATCGACCTTAGCGAACAAACACCTCTCTTGGTGTATCCGTATTTTCAATACATAATACAGGCGCTTGACAGATATGATAATTTTACAGCTTGGAACACATGGAGAATTATAGCTAATCTTTTAATTGTTGATTATCTTGAGATGTGGGAAGAAATTAAAGATAAATACTTTGCGGCCTTTAACAGCGAAAACATAGCAGAAATTCTTGTAGTTGTTTCAACCGCAAAATTCATTATAAAATACAAACCTAAGGATAAAGAAAAGATTACAATACTTGCAAGTGAATGTGTAAATAATGAATTTAAAATTTGCAACGAACCTGCCCCGCATTTAAATACAGTTGCAAAACAGGCAGTTGACGAATTTTTCAACAATTTGTAATAGCAATGTTAATAACTTGTCGGGAATTATAAAATAATAATTATGATTTAGCATACTTTCGCCTGAATAATTATAATTGCTTTGCGAAGTATTTTTGCTAAACTGTAATTTAAGCATTATCCCAACATTTAACCAAAATCTAATAAAAACAAGAAAGCTGTACCTGAATACTCAAGTACAGCTTAATTTTATGCAAAATTTATTAAGTAAAATTACTTAATAAGGCTAACGCCGTCCATTTCTGCAGGCTGCTCTAAGCCCATAATCTGGAGCATAGTAGGAGCAATATCAGCAAGTCTACCACCCTCACGAAGCTGGCAATCATAGCCTACTACACAGAAAGGAACAGGATTTGTTGTATGAGCTGTAAACGGTGAACCGTCAGCGTCTACCATCTTATCTGCATTACCGTGGTCGGCTGTGATAAGAGCAACACCGCCCATTTTCTTGATAGCCTCAACAACTCTGCCTACGCAAGTGTCAACAGCCTCAACAGCCTTTACAGCTGCCTCGAATACACCTGTATGACCAACCATATCACAGTTAGCGTAGTTTAAGATAATCATATCATACTTACCGCTCTCAATAGCAGGAACAAGCTTATCTGTAACTTCATAAGCGCTCATCTCCGGCTGTAAGTCATATGTTGCAACAGCAGGCGACTTAACAAGGATTCTGTCCTCGCCCTCATACTGCTTTTCAACACCGCCGTTGAAGAAGAATGTTACATGAGCGTACTTCTCTGTTTCGGCAATTCTAAGCTGTGTCATACCCTTGTTTGAAACATACTCGCCAAGTGTATTCTTAAGTGTCTGCGGCTTAAATGCAACATCAACATTTGGCATTGTAGCGTCATACTGTGTCATACATACAAAGTTTACAGGGAAAAATCCGTTCTTTCTCTCAAATCCCTTAAATTCAGGATCAACAAAAGTTCTTGTAATCTCTCTTGCTCTGTCAGGACGGAAGTTAAAGAAGATAACGCTGTCGTTTGGCTTAACCTGTGCGCCGCCGTCAACTACAACAGGAACTACAAACTCGTCTGTAACGCCGTTTTCATATGACTTTTCAATAGCACAGCATGGGCAATCGGCTTTTTCACCCTCGCCGTAAACCATAGCGGCATATGTCTTTTCAACTCTGTCCCAGTTATTATCACGGTCCATAGCATAGTATCTGCCTGAAACAGTAGCTACCTTACCTACACCGATTTCTTTCATCTTGTCGAGGAGCTCGTTCATAAATTCAGCGGCACTTGATGGCGGAACATCTCTGCCGTCGAGGAATGCGTGAACATATACATTCTCAAGGCCTTTCTTCTTAGCAAGCTCAAGAATACCGTAAAGGTGTGTATTGTGGCTGTGAACGCCGCCGCTTGAAAGAAGACCCATAAGGTGAAGTGCTGTACCGTTCTCAATAGCCTTATCCATTGCATTTACAATAGCCTCGTTCTCTTTGAGCTTATCTTCATTAATAGTTTTTGTAATTCTTGTAAGCTCCTGATATACGATTCTGCCTGCGCCCATATTTGTATGGCCAACCTCTGAGTTACCCATCTGACCGTCAGGAAGACCTACATCCATACCCGACGCACCAATCTGTGTTACCGGGTTTTCTGCAAAAAGTTTATCAATATTTGGCTTATTTGCTGCTTTAATAGCATTACCTTTCTCCGGTGCAATACCAAAACCGTCGAGAATCATAAGAATTAATGGTTTTTTCATAACATAAATCCTTTCTAAACATTACGGACGACACAGGGAACACTGACTGCAAATTTATTACAGTTATTTCCTTTTGCCGTCCGTACCCTAAAATTTAATTACTTGCTTGCTGCCTTTACAATAGCTGCAAATTTCTCAGCAACGAGTGAAGCACCGCCGATAAGACCGCCGTCAACATTTGTCTTTGAGAGGAGTTCGTCAGCATTGCCGTCGTTCATTGAACCGCCGTACTGAATTGTAACAGCGTCAGCGTCAGCCTGTGTGTAAAGCTTAGCGATTGTAGCACGAATAAATGCGCAAACTTCTTCAGCCTGGTCAGCTGTAGCAGTCTTGCCTGTACCGATAGCCCATACAGGCTCGTAAGCGATAACGATGTTCTTAAGCTCGTCAGCTGTAACATTGAAGAGGTCAAGTTTAATCTGTCTTGCGATAACTTCCTCTGTAATGTCGCACTCACGCTCCCAAAGAAGTTCGCCGACACATACGATTGGCTTTAAGCCTGCAGCAAGAGCAGCCTTTGTTCTCTTGTTTACAGTTTCGTCTGTTTCGCCGAAATACTGTCTTCTCTCGCTGTGACCGAGAACTACATACTCAACACCCATTTCCTTGAGCATAAGAGCAGAAATTTCGCCTGTGAAAGCGCCGCTCTCTGCCCAGTGGCAGTTTTCGGCACCGATTTTTACATTTGAGCCCTTTGTTGTTTCAAGAGCTACGCTTAAATCTACGAAAGGAACGCAAGCGATTACTTCGCAGTCAGCATCCTTTACAGCAGGAACAACAGCCTCAAGAAGTGTCTTAGCCTCTGAAGGTGTCTTATTCATTTTCCAGTTACCGGCAATAATTGCCTTTCTCTTTGTCTTGTCCATTGTAATATTCCTTTCCGATAAATAATTTATAAGAAATTAAAAATTGTTGTCTGTTATTGTTGATAAATAACATTAGCCTGCATGGCCATAAGTGTTTTATCAACTCTCTCCTTAAGCAATTGTTTAGGAAGTGCCCCAACAAAGCCCTTTGTACCCATTTCGCCGACATATACACCCGGAAGAATGGCAAATTTTATCCAAGCCTCAAGCACATAGCTGCCATCGTTATTAACAGAAAGTTTTAAAAACTGCGGAGCGGTAAGAAGGCCTACACCTTTTTTCCAATACTGTTCCCCGTTTTTCTGAACAAACTCAAAATTCTCTCTGTACATAAACTTGCCAAATGCGTCAAAAACCGCATTAGAGTTAAAAGGAGAAGTAAATTTAATTATTGTTCTCGACATATTTATTATATCCTAAATATTGGGTAAACCATTAAGGGCGGAAAAACTCCGCCCCTATTGATTTTATAGATTAATTTTTGTCAGCGATAACTGCGATACCCGGAAGAACCTTGCCCTCGAGGTACTCAAGTGATGCGCCGCCGCCTGTTGAGATGTGGCTCATCTTGTCAGCAAAACCAAGCTGAATAACAGCTGCAGCAGAGTCGCCGCCGCCGATGATTGTTGTAGCGTCTGTTTCTGCAAGAGCCTTAGCAACAGCAATTGTGCCCTTTGCAAGTGTTGGGTTCTCAAATACGCCCATAGGTCCGTTCCAAACAACTGTCTTAGCTGTCTTAACTGCATCTGCAAAGAGAGCCTGTGTCTTTGTACCGATATCAAGACCTTCCATATCAGCAGGGATAGCAGAAGAATCTACAACCTCAACCTCGATTGGAGCATCGATTGGATCAGGGAATGTCTTAGAAACTG
Organism: Ruminococcus intestinalis; assembly: GCF_014288065.1. Lineage (NCBI taxonomy): Bacteria > Bacillati > Bacillota > Clostridia > Eubacteriales > Oscillospiraceae > Ruminococcus > Ruminococcus intestinalis. The sequence goes on from NZ_JACOPS010000002.1 coordinate 422,424, forward strand.
TTGTATCTACAGGGAGAAGGAGCTTTTTGCCGAGCTTTTCAGCCTTAGCCATCATTTCCTTACAGTAGTCAATCTTTGTATCGTCAACGAGTGAAAGACCAACTTCCTTACCCTGAGCCTTTAAGAATGTGTAAGCCATACCGCCGCCGATGATAAGTGTATCGCATTTCTCAAGGAGGTTAGAAATAACATTAAGCTTGTCAGCAACCTTTGCACCGCCGAGGATAGCAACGAAAGGACGAACAGGAGTTTCAACTGCATTACCGAGGTAGTTTATTTCCTTCTGCATAAGGTAACCTACAGCTGTATCCTTGATGTGGTTTGTAACACCTGCTGTTGAGCAGTGTGCACGGTGAGCTGAACCGAAAGCATCCATTACAAATACATCTGCAAGAGATGCAAGCTCTGATGAGAATGGCTCAAGGTTCTTGGTTTCTTCTTTTCTGAATCTTGTATTCTGAAGAAGAACAACATCGCCGTCCTTCATTTCTGCAACTGCCTTTTTAGCGTTCTCGCCTACAACCTCGTCGTCGTCAGCAAAGATAACTTCCTTGCCGAGGAGCTCGGAAAGTCTTACTGCAACAGGAGCAAGTGAGAATTTAGCCTCTGGGCCGTTCTTCGGCTTGCCGAGGTGTGAACAAAGAATAACCTTACCGCCGTCTGCGATAAGCTTTTTAATTGTAGGAAGAGCTGCTGTAATTCTGTTATCATTTGTAATAACGCCGTCTTTGAGCGGAACATTAAAGTCAACTCGAACGAGAACTCTTTTACCTTTTACATTGATGTCATCAACTGTAACCTTATTAAGATTCATTATTGAACAATCCTTTCTAATAGAAGAATAATGTAAAAATATAGCATTTTTACAGTCAATTATATTATATATCAAAACATTGGTTTTATCAATATAAATCTAAAAAATTTCGAGCAATTCCCAAAAAAATTTCGTATAATAATTGAATTTACGGATTTTTTATGCACAAAATATTTATGAGATTTACTTCAAAACATCGCTCCATTTGTGGTTATGCAGTTCGCCTATACTCTGCAGCTGCGGATAATTCCACTGTCTTAGCACTTCATATGTTGCAATGGCAACTGAATTTGAAAGATTCAGACTTCTTGCCTCGTCAATCATAGGTATTCTGACCGTGCTTTCGGGATACTGCATCAAAAGTTCTTCGGGCAGTCCCTTGGTTTCCTTTCCGAAAATAATATAGCAGTTATCGGGATACTCGGCATCTGAATGAATATGAGTACCCTTTGTTGAAAAGAGAAAATACCTGCCTCCCTTTGTTTTTTCGAGAAAATCGTTTAAATCATCGTAATATGTAATATCAAGCAAGTGCCAATAATCAAGACCCGCTCTCTTTAGTTTTTTGTCATCAATATAAAAACCGAGAGGACGGACAAGGTGCAGACTTGCTCCCGTTGCGGCGCAGGTTCTTGCAATATTGCCTGTATTCTGCGGAATTTCAGGCTCTACCAGCACAATATTAAGCTTTGCCAAATCTTATCACTCCAAAAATTCAAAATTCTGTTTTATTCTATTTTAAATCGTAAACAATAATAATGCAAGAACAATCTTGCTCAAATAATAAATACAATTTTTACAGGAGGAAAGACTTATGTTTCATTCACCGATAACAGACATTATGAAAGGTGTTGCCTTAGGTATGATGGCAGGCATAGCTATTGGCTGCTGCGGAAGAAAAATGTATGACGAAAATCCAAAGCTTAAAAGAAAAGCCAGCAAAGCAATCCACACAATGGAATCCATGCTCGACACCGCACACTATATGTTCAGATAAAAAATCGGCAGTATCATTTTTAAGTGATGCTGCCGATTTTCAGTGTTGAATAAATTATGGTTTAATGCTATACTTAATATAATGAGGTGAATTATATGCATAGCAATACAATTGACAAATCCATTGCAAATGCAGTTGCATCGGTTGAAATGGAAGGATTCCATATTGATGAGCAGAGCAAAATATGGTGCAAACAATTACTTTTGAAAGAAATAACAATGGAAGAATACATTGATTTGGTTACACGAAAAGCAGGAGTAACTCCAAAATGTCATACGAAATAAATACGCTTACAGCCGATTGCTACGAAGGCACTACTTGTCTGATTAATAAATTTGGAATAACCAACGAAAAACAGCTTGAAAACATTGAAGCTGACTACTTAATGATTTCAACTATTCAAGCTGCACACGGAATTACCGATAACCTCATTAAAATATTTAGCAGATACATTTATAAAATTTAACCGACACCGCATAACAAGCATAAAACCGCTTATTATGCGGTACTTTTTATAAGTATTTTAAAATCACATTCCATTCCCGTAAAAGTTTGTCGAGTGTAAATGCCGCATTTGCAGGACTTGTTGACGGAAGTTTTATCGCCTCAATTTGTGTAAACGGATAAATATGTTTTTTATACAGTTTATCGGCGGTCGAACCGTTTGTAAAAATTTGCGATATATTTGCCGTCTGTAAAATCGGCTCAATATCATTCGGCACAACATTCTTTATTGAACTGTCGCTTGAACCTGTAATTGTGCAGGACTTTATAACATCCCACAAAGCTATGCCGTTACTTAGCAACAGTTGTTTTTTCTCTTCTGCGTTTTCGGGAACGCTTTCATTTAAAAGATTGGCAAGAACTTTCCAAAAGCGGTTTTGCTTATGCCCGTAGAAAAACTCCGCCTCCCGTGATTTTACGGACGGAAAACTGCCGAGAATTAATATTTTGGAATTTCGGTTAAACACAGGCGGTATGGTGTGCCGGATTGATGTCGGATTGATTTTGTTAATATTTATCATTTTCTATATAGACAAACCTTTGAACCAATTAATAAACCTATCAGCATTATTTTTAGTCCATTGGCTTACGATTAGATAATCTTTATCGTTAAACCTAAAAATTTCTTTCCAATAACGATTGTAACCGTATATATCCTTTGTTAACACATAAATATCTACGCCCATTTTTACTTCTTTAAAAAACGGTATTCCAATGCCAAATAATTTTTTTGTTGCATCACCATCTGTCAATTTATCTAACATATCTTGCGAAAATCTATAATGTTTATTAGAAAGATTACGCATTGACTCTCTTACATATTTTCCAATTTTAACATCTTCAGTATGATTTTTGTCAGAATATTTAGAATTTTCATTTTTTTGAAAAGCATTTTCTTCTCGTAAATATACATAAACATTATCCATTGGAATATTATATTCTTGTAGCAACTTTATCATAAATTCACAAATTGTATTAGTATTAAAACAAGTATAAACATAAATATTAGTGCTTGCTATTTTACGATAATGCTCTTCTCTGCAATTAAATACAAAATATTTACGCTTTTTACCACTAAATAAATCTGAATTTACAAAACTGAGGAATTTATCACTATCCTTATTTACTAATATTTCACACAATTTTAAAAGAGCCGATTTCCAATCATTTACTTCATATTTAATACCCTCAAATATGAATGCAGATATTTTTTTATTTGTAAAAGATTCTGACAACAAATGTGGAGTTTCATAATCATTATAGTTTTTAACAATTTGTTTCTCACCGTCATCATATTTTAATTTTTCAGTTGTATTAGAATTATCTGAAACAAATGCGCTTAAATAATTGCCAATTATTTCTTCTAAATTTTCAATTTTAGTGGCATAAGTATATAAATAACCTACCTTTGATAAATTACCAGAATTTTTACTAATATCATTAGCTAAGGCATTTTTCGTATTTACTAAACAATTCAATAACAATTCTAATGAATAGTAAATTTCATCAGATTCATTTTTATAATTATCTTCAATAAACTTGTATAGTTCTAATATTTCTGTATTTAACTTATCCATTGTACTAGTCCTTTCTAAATGTAACCCTTATATAGAAATACTATCACATTAATACAAATAAGTCAATTAATCGCAAATAGTTTTATATGTTTTGTATTTATTTTTTTAATCTATTGTCTATAAAATCTGTCTATAAAATCGGCTCAATATCATTCTCCCGTGATTTTACGGACGGAAAACTGCCGAGAATTAATATTTTTGAATTTCGGTTAAACACAGGCGGTATGGTGTGCAGCAGCCGTAATTCTTCTTGTATGTTTGTTTTTGCCATAGCTGTTTTAATCTCCGATTAAATATTTTTTACTTGTGATTTATTCATTTTTACAATTATTACGGCTATTGCAAATACAATAAATTCAGTCAAAGGAAAAGACCACCAAATTCCCATAATATTAAAGTTATTGTTCAACAGCCACATAAGAGGAAACAATAAAACTCCTTGACGAAGTACCTGAATAACCATACTCGGTACAATTTTACCCATTGCCTGAACATAAGTGGCAATCATGGTAGATACTCCGCCAAAGCAATAGCTAAGCGCCATTATTCTTATTGCAGGTATTCCGACAGAACACATTTTTTCCGATGCGGAAAACAACAAAAGTATTTGTCGCGGAAACAATACCAGTAAAAGCGTACCTACAGCCATTATAATCACCGCTATCGCAGTTCCGCTGTGATATGTCCGATTAACCCGTTCGTATTTTTTTGCGCCGTAATTATAACGCATAATAGGCAAACAACCTTGAATTAAACCGTTTACCGACATAAATATTAACTGCTGTACCTTAAAATACGCTCCGAAAAAAGCCACTGCCGTATCGGAGTATGTGACTAAAAACAGATTGACAAAAGTTATCATTAATGAACTTAAAACATTCATTGCAAACGAAGGCAATCCATATCCAAATATATTTTTAAACATATGAAAATCAAAAACAAAACTCTTGATTTTCAGTTTTACCTTTTGCTTAGTAAATATAAGTACATATAATGAAATCAGCATTGACAAAACATAGCCTAAAACGGTTGCCAAAGCAGCTCCTTTAATTCCCATTTCAGGAAAAGGGCCTATTCCAAAAATAAGCAATGGGTCAAACACAAGATTAAACACCACTCCCGCAATCTGAAACCACATAGGAGAAATCATATTGCCTGTAGCCTGCAGCATTTTTTGAATTGCAATATGTACCATATTCGGCACTTGCATAAATGCACAAATCTGCATATATATACAGCCGTATTCAAAAATTTGACTGTCCTCCGTAAAAGCCGAATAGTACGGTGTCATAGTCAAAAGTACAATTATATTAACAATTATACCAACCGATAACGACAAAATCAATCCCATTGTAACAACAGAATTTGCCTTGTCCTGCCTTTTTTGCCCCAAATAACCGGCAATCAAAACATTTATTCCTACTCCAATCCACACCGAAAGTGAGTTCATTAAATTTGTAATCGGAAAAGACAAAGATACTGCCGCAAGAGCTTGCTCATTAATGCAGGCAACAAACATACTGTCTATCATATTATATGAATATTGCAAGAACATAGAAATCATAGGCGGCAAGCACATCTTAATTATTAATCTGTTTATAGGTTGATATTCCATTTTGTTACAGGTTTCCATAAAATTCCCTCCAAAACAAAAAAGTCACACCCCGCAAAGGGTGTGACGAAAAAACTTTGTTGAAAAATTCACACAAATTTTCTACTTACATTATAGCACGGTACAAGTATTTGTCAAATAAAAGTTATACAGAGAACCATTAAAATATTCTCTTTTGACTTTACTGATTGAGAATTTCTCTTGCAACAAACACACCGCTTGCGCTTGCGTGTGACAAGGAATGAGTTACACCACTGCCGTCGCCGATAATATAAAGTCCTTTATGAAGCGACTCAAGGTGTTCGTCAACTTCAACTTCCATATTGTAGAATTTAACCTCAACGCCATAGAGCAATGTATCATCATTCGCTGTACCCGGCGCAATATTATCAAGGGCATAAATCATTTCAATAATGCCGTCAAGGATTCTCTTAGGCAATACAAGACTAAGGTCACCCGGTGTAGCCGACAGTGTAGGAACAACCAGACCTTCCTCAATTCTTTTCGGGTTACTTCTGCGGCCACGGATTAAATCGCCAAAACGCTGAACAATTACTCCTCCGCCGAGCATATTACTAAGTCTTGCAATGCTTTCGCCGTAACCGTTACTGTCTTTAAAGGGTTCTGAAAAATGCTTGCTTACGAGCAGCGCAAAGTTTGTATTCTCCGTTTGTTTTTCCTTGTCCTCATAACTGTGACCGTTTACTGTAATAATGCCGTTTGTGTTTTCTGTAACTACACTACCCTTAGGATTCATACAGAATGTACGCACATTATCCTCGAACTGCTCTGTACGATATACGATTTTACTTTCATAAAGTTCGTCTGTAAGATTTGCAAAAATTACAGCAGGCAGCTCAACACGAACACCAATGTCAACTCGGTTAGATTTTGTCGGAATTTTAAGGTCATTGCAAACTTTTTCCATCCATTTACTTCCACTTCGACCAACTGAAACAATACATTTTTCACACTCGTAACTTTCTTTTTCGGTGTTAATGATATATCCTTTATCATCACCCAAAATTTCAATATTGCTGACAGGAGTGTCAAAGTAAAAATCGACCTTATCCTTAAGAAAATTATATATGTTATTCAACACAATGTAGTTTTTATCAGTACCGAGATGGCGAACAGATGCGTCCAATAAATTAAGTTTGTTCTGCAAACAAAGTTTTTTAAAGCCTGAACCTGCTGTTGAATACAATTTAGTACCGCTGCCGCCGTACTGCATATTTATATCATCAACATAGTGCATTAATTCAATAGCCTTTTTCTTGCCGATATATTCATATAAAGTACCGCCGAAATCATTGGTAATGTTATATTTACCGTCAGAAAAAGCACCTGCGCCGCCAAATCCGCTCATTATTGAACAAGTTTTGCAAGAAATACATTTTTTTACTTTGTCGCCGTCAATAGGGCATTTTCTTTTTTCAAGCAAATGACCCTCTTCAAAAACAGCAACCTTGAGGTCTGAATTGTTAGTAATTAATTCATAGGCAGAAAAAATACCGCCCGGACCTGCACCGACAATAATTACATCATATTTTTTCATCATTTTTCATTTTTCTCCTTTATGTTAAAAAGTAAAGCGTAAAGGCAAATAAAAAAACCACCAAAAACAACTATAATATGCCCCTACTCGGGGATTATAGTTAAACAGTTTAAGGCAGTTTGTAGATACACCCGTCCGTATTACGAGTTTATATAATCTTGAACCTGCAATATTATAGCAAATTATATTACAACCGTCAATAGCTATTGTTATTTTTATGTAAATTAGAGGGTATTCATTATCAGTTTGGCATTTAAATTTAGCTAATGCTAAATTATCCGCCCAAAAATAAAAAAGTTTACTCAATTTTTTCAAAAATTGCGGGTTTGGGCAGAGCCGATAAATACTTTCCGTTTACGCAATCTGACGATAGCCAAACAGCTTGCAGTTCGGCGGCTTGAACAAATAGGCGAAAGCCTTTGCGAGAGCAATAAGAAAAGAAATTCGTTATTTCATTAACAAAATATAGGTCTTTTCTTAACGGCTGTCGCCCGTTTCAACAAACTTAGTCTTAACACGCAAACAGCGTGGCTGTTTGCGCTTAATAAATTGTTATATCGGAAGATATTATGGGCGCTGCCCAAACCCGCAAACCTTTAAAAAGGCTTGACCTGAATTTTTAAATTATTTCGCTTAAATTGGTGCATTAAACCCCAAATTTACAATCTCAACTAACCAAAAAGGGACAGTCATCAGACTGTCCCAAAAATATTAGGTTATTATTCGCAACCGAGAATTTTCTTTGCGTTAAGAACTCTCTCGGGTGTTGGCGGATCAATGCCCTCAAGTTTATAGTCGATGCCAAGTTCTTTCCACTTATACACTCCAAGTGTGTGGTACGGCAACACTTCAACTCTCTTGACATTTTTAAGAGTTTTTATAAAATCGGCAAGACGATACAGATACTCGTCATAGTCGCTCCTCTGCGGAACAAGTACATGGCGAATCCATACGGGTTTACCCATATCCGAAAGCTCTCTTGCCATTTGCAGAATATTAACATTAGTCTGCCCGGTAAGAATTTTGTGCTGTTCATCATCAATATGCTTAATATCGAGTAACAACAAATCCGTATATTGCATAAGCTCTTTCCACTTTGAGTAGTAAGGTTCTTCTGTAGTAAACGGGTTTCCGCTTGTATCAAGCGTTGTATTTATACCGAGCTTTTTTGCCTTTTTAAAAAAGTCAATAAGAAAATCAATCTGTAAAAGCGGCTCTCCTCCACTAACTGTAATACCGCCCTCACTTTTCCAGTAAGGGCGATATGCGATAGCTTTTTTAAGCAATTCTTCTGCTGTGTAAGGTGTACCCTTACTCATTTGCCAGGTGTCGGGATTGTGGCAGAATTGACAGCGCATTGCGCAACCGCTCAAAAATACTACATATCTTACACCCGGTCCGTCAACAGAACCAAAGCTCTCGAGTGAGTGGACATAGCCGACTAACTCTTTATTTTCCATTATTAAATTACATTGACTTGTGGCAAGTTCTTGCGATTACATCGAGCTGCTGCTCTCTTGTAAGGTCAATGAACTTAACAGCGTAACCTGATACACGGATTGTGAAGTTAGCGTACTCTTCCTTCTCAGGATGCTCCATAGCATCGATGAGCTTTTCTGTACCAAATACGTTTACATTGAGGTGGTGTGCACCCTGATCGAAGTAACCGTCAAGTACATTTACAAGGTTGTTTACACGCTCGTCATCATTGTGACCGAGTGCATCCGGGCTGATTGTCTGTGTATTTGAAATACCATCGAGTGCATACTCGTATGGAAGTTTAGCAACAGAGTTAAGTGAAGCAAGAAGACCGCTCTGCTCTGCACCGTAAGCTGGGTTAGCACCAGGTGAAAGTGGCTCGCCTGCTTTTCTGCCGTCAGGAAGTGAACCTGTAGCCTTACCGTATACAACATTTGATGTAATTGTAAGGATAGATGTTGTAGGCTCTGAATCTCTGTATGTGTGGCAGTATCTGATCTTGCTCATAAACTTACGGAGAAGGTTTACAGCGATTTCGTCTGCTCTATCATCGTTGTTGCCGTATCTTGGGAACTCACCGTCGATCTCGAAGTCAGTAGCAATACCGTCTTCATCACGGATAACCTTAACCTTAGCATACTTAATAGCGCTGAGTGAGTCAACTACATGTGAGAAACCTGCGATACCTGTAGCAAATGTACGACGGCAGTTAGTATCAATAAGAGCCATCTCGGCAGCTTCATAGTAATACTTGTCGTGCATATAGTGAATCATATTAAGTGTACCTACATAGAGGTGAGCAAGCCAATCCATCATAGCGTCATACTTCTTGATAACCTCAGCATAGTCAAGGTATTCAGAAGTAATCGGTCTGTATTCAGGACCTACCTGTACCTTTGTCTTCTCATCAACACCGCCGTTGATAGCGTAAAGAAGACACTTAGCAAGGTTAGCACGAGCGCCGAAGAACTGGATTTCCTTACCGGTTTCTGTTGCAGATACGCAACAACAGATTGAGTAATCATCGCCCCATACCGGACGCATAACATCATCGTTCTCATACTGAATTGAGCTTGTCTGAACAGAGATCTTAGAAGCGTACTTCTTAAAGCCCTCAGGAAGTCTTGAAGAATAAAGAACTGTGAGGTTTGGCTCAGGTGAAGGGCCCATATTCTCAAGTGTGTGGAGGAAACGGAAGTCGTTCTTTGTAACCTGTGAACGGCCGTCCATACCGATACCTGCAACTTCAAGAGTAGCCCATACAGGGTCACCTGAGAAGAGCTGGTTGTAGCTTTCGATTCTTGCGAACTTAACCATACGGCACTTCATAACAAAGTGGTCAACAAGCTCCTGTGCCTGTGCCTCTGTAAGTGTACCGTTCTCAAGGTCACGCTCAATATAAATGTCGAGGAATGTAGAAACTCTGCCTACGCTCATTGCAGCGCCGTTCTGAGTCTTGATAGCTGCGAGGTAACCAAAGTAGAGCCACTGAACAGCTTCTTTAGCGTTCTTAGCAGGCTGTGAAATATCAAAGCCGTAGATTGCAGCCATTTCTTTCATGCCGTTAAGAGCCTTGATCTGATCTGCGATTTCCTCTCTGAGCTGGAAGTCGCCTCTTCTCATACCCTGACGGTTTGTTTCGGCGAAGTCTTCCTTCTTGCACTCGATAAGGTAATCAATACCGTAAAGAGCGATTCTTCTGTAGTCGCCTACGATTCTGCCTCTGCCGTATGTATCCGGAAGGCCTGTAAGAATCTTGTTGTGACGAGCTACCTTCATTTCAGGTGTGTAGATATCGAATACACCCTGGTTATGTGTCTTGTGATATTTTGTAAAGATTTCGTGAAGCTTAGGGCTTGGCTCATAACCGTACATCTGGCATGACTGTTCAGCCATCTTAATGCCGCCGTAAGGCATAAATGCACGCTTTAAAGGCTTGTCAGTCTGAAGACCGACTACCTGCTCAAGATCCTTAAGATCTTCGTCGATGTATGCTGCGCCGTAAGCTGTGAGTGAGGTAACAACCTCAGTCTCCATATCAAGTACGCCGCCCTTGCTTCTTTCTTCTTTCTGAAGTTCTTTAAGTTTGCCCCAAAGCTTTTCTGTAGCCTCAGTAGGACCTACGAGGAAAGACTCATCGCCGTCATATGGCTTGTAGTTTTTCTGGATAAAGTCTCTGACATTGATTTCAGATTCCCAAAGTCCGCCAACAAAATTACTCCATTCGGAACGCATAGAATAACCCCCTGTATTTCAAAAATAAAACCGACAAGGCTCAAACCGTGATTGATTTGAACCGTCGGCATTTCAAGCATTTTCAATAGACGAGATTAACTCTCATTGAATTGATTTTATTGCTTTTTGCCGAAACGGCAATGTAAGCCTTGCGTTGCTGATTTATTGTTTCCGTCACAAAATCAGCATATATAAAATACCACATTTTTTTGCTAAAGTCAAGGATTTTCAAAAAATACCAATGCTTTTTATTTTTGCCTAAAAAAGCCGAATTTTCCCTATATTTTTTGCCTATAGCGCCGCCGATTTTCGGTATATTTTTTAATATGTGAAAAATTTAACAATTACTTGTTTTTTATTATTTGTTTTTATATAAATTTTGTTGATTTTTGTTCTGTCCTTTACAAACGGCAAAAACATTTCAGTACTTTAAAACGCAAAATCAGTAAAATAAATTCATTAAAATCACAAAGAAATTATTTTTTGATTTTTCTTAATTTTCTTATATAAGCAAAAGTTTCTTCTTCTCCATTTTCACTCAGCATTGTAAGTAATTCTTCAAGCAGTTTCTCTGTGTTTTCGTGCATACGGTGTTTGCCCTTTACCCTGCCGAAGTAATCCAAAGGATCTCTGTCTTTGTAATTTGAACCGTTATATATTTTACTTGCGGCGACCCTGTCACAAAACATTTCGATTACATAATTAAGCGGCATTTCCACATTTTCTATCTGCTTTGTCTTAGGATTGTAGTCATTCCAATACTCGTAGTGATGACGGTTTCTGCCCTTATGATGCATCCATGCCTTTGAGTAGCCGTAAAGCTCCCTTTCTTTTTCGTTAGGACTTCTGTTGCCCTGGTAGTACTTTGCACCCGGAATAAACTCCGTCGGTGAATATTTTGAAAGGTCGTGCCTTAACCCCTGCCAAAGTATTCCTGCCTTTGCGCAGTGAGCAATAACCTTATGCCTGTGTCTTGTAATCGTTCTGAAGTGTTTTATAAAATGTAACATATCCAATCACCAAACATATTCTAACATATTTCACGGGGATTTTGTTGAATATTTAAATATTTCTTGAACTTTTTTAAAAAAACATATATAATAATGTAATAAAATAAACTAAAAGACACAAACGAAAGGAATAATTTGATGAATTTTAAATCCATTAATCGTAAATCCTTTATTCTTACGCTTGCGGCAGTGCTTGGCGTATCGGTAATAGTAACCGCTGTGGCAGGTAGAACTTCCGATAATTCAGTACCTGCCGACAATAAAAACATTAATACAACTCAACCTTCGTTGGCAAACAGCAAACAGCCGACCGTTATTGTAACGGGCGAAACCGCCGATATAAGCATTGGATGTAATGAAATAAAAATTATCACTCCGTCGGAGGCAACCGCCGAAGAACTTGTAAAATCAAAGTGGTCAAGCAGTGACAACAATATCGTTACCGTTGATGACGGCGGAAGAATTGACGGCTTAAGCGAGGGTACGGCTACAATTACCGCACAGATAGGCAACACCCGCCATACCTACAATATTACGGTTGCTGCTCAGTCGCAGAGCATTTATGACGGATATTCAACCTGCTATCTTGCAAACACTGATGTTCTCAATGAAAATCTTAATAATATTTACGAGAAAAATCCTTATTTTATTAAAGTCAATCGCTCGCAAAACTGCGTTACGGTTTACACTTATGACAAAAACGGCGAATATACTGTTCCTGTCCGTGCAATGATTTGTTCAACCGGTATTAATAAAGCTACCGTTCTCGGCGACGATTTCTACATTTACTACAAGCAGGAATGGAATCCGCTTTTCAATGATGTTTACGGTCATTATGTATCGGGATTTTACGGCGATTATCTTTTTCATTCCGTTCCGTATGAAGACGCAAGCGCCGACACACTCGAAACCGAGGAGTTCAACAAACTCGGAGATGAGGGTTCACTCGGCTGTGTAAGAATGGAAACCGCAGATGTAAAGTGGATATATGATAATTGTCCCGAAAACACACCCGTAACCGTTTACGATGACAACAATCCGGGTCCGCTCGGCAAACCGGAGGCAATTAAAATTACCGACCATACCTGTGGCTGGGACCCTACCGACGATGATCCGCAAAACCCGTATGCAGCAAAGACACCTGAAATTCACGGCGCAAGCGATTTGACTATAACCAAAGGCGAAACCGCCGACCTGCTCGAGGGTGTAACCGCTGTTGACACCTGTTCAAACGATATTACAGATAAAATATCCGTAACAGGCAATGTTCTTACCGATAAAGTCGGTACATATAAGCTGACTTACAGCGTTAAAGACACAATGCACCGCACAAAAAGAATTGATGTTACCGTCAAGGTAGTTTAAAATTATGGTTTAGCAGAGTGTTTTGACAAGTAATTATAAAAGTTATAAAAGTTTGGTCAACCTTTTCAAAGGTTGTGGGTGTGGGCAAAGCTCACAAATACTTTCCGCTTACGCAATCTGACGATAGCCGAACAGCTTGCTGTTTGGCGGCTTGAACGAATAGGCGAAAGTCAATGCGAGAGCAATAAAAGAAAACATACTTAATCTTCATAGGCAACGCAATGCGTTGCCTATATTTTTGGCATTTCCGTTTACAACGGCTACCGCCTGTTTTTTCAAATTCTGTTTTTCACACACTGACAGCAGGCTGTCAGTGCATAATAATTTGTTATATCGGAAGATTTTTATGGGCGCTGCCCAAACCCGCAATTTTTGAAAAAATTGAGTAAACTTTTTTGTCTTTGGGAGGATAATTTAGCGTTAGCTAAATTTCAATGCCCGACCGACACTCCGTTAAACCATAATTCACCCCAACTTTTAATAAAAAATCTGATAACAAGATAAAAATTACGGCTGTTGCTTAAATCGCAACAGCCGTTTAATTTATCCAAAAACTTTTAAAATCTCGTCCTTATGAGCCATAATTGCTTCATACCCCTCTTGAATAGTATCGTCAACACTGTCGATAGAAAAAAGGGCGGTATTTTCATTCTTTATCTGCACGGCGAGGTCGGCAAGTTTCATTGACTCTCTTGTACTGTCAATGGAATACACATCAAGAGCACGCCATATAACCTTAATAAGTCCGTCAAGGCCTGCGTCCGGTTTATACTGCAAAATATCAAATCCGATTGCAAGCACCTTGCCTACGCCCATATCCTTTAACACTCTTACAGGCAGGTTGTCCTTTGAACCGCCGTCAACAAAGTCATATTCTTTATACGGGCAGGTTGTGTAAATTGCAGGAAACGACATACTCGCTCTTACCGCAACATCGAGCGGAACATTTGTAAGATAGTGTATATGCTCTCTCTCAAGGTGTTCGTCATAGGTTGTAAAAATACATTCGTCTGTTGTCATTGTGTCAACGGTACAGACAGAAAGATTAATCGGCAAAGACTTAAAATCATTTTCAAGTCCCTTTGAGGCAAGCACTTCTTTTACAACATCAGAAATTATTTCGCCGTTTTTTATGCCGTTTTTCTGAATTTTTTTATAAACGATAAACTGCGCAAGTGCCTTGAATATAAGTCCGTTGTCAATTTCGGCAAGAATTTTCCAATATTTTTTTGCTACCTCGTGCATTTCTTTCGGTTCAAGCCCCATAGCAACCAACATTGCCATAATCGAACCCGAGCTTGTTCCGGAAACATATTCGGGTCTTATGCCAAGTTCATATAAAGCGGTTACCGCACCGATGTGCGCAATACCCTGCAATCCGCCGCCTGAAAAAACAAATCCAATCGCATCTTTTCTGTCTTTCATAATTTTTCGCAATCCTTATCTTTATTAATAAAATTTGTACACATTACAATAAGATTCGGTTTCCACAAAGTAATCGTACCAATTGTAAAACTCGTCAAAGCTGTAATCCTTTGAAATCAAGTCATAATTCTTGAATTTTGTATTCTCTGTAATATACTTAATTACCTTGTCTTTGTCGGCAAGTCTTGAAATATAAACGGTAATTTCCTTTTCATTTGCAAGCTTTTCATCTGTTTTAAGCGCCTGCATACTGTCGGTTTTTTCCTTTTCACTGCCGTTGTTCATATAGCCGTCCATAAACTCGGTAATCTTGCCGTTCGTAATTACTCCCCTCTTCTCTGCAAAATCTTCAAGTTCATCTGCAAGAGCAGGAGAAAAATCAGCCGTCTGAACAATCATAGTTTCATCGTAATTTGCAAGCTTGTCAATGCTCTTGTTCCACTCAAGCATTGCAGTGCCGACAAATACGCATTTAGAAGTCTGCGGAGTGTAAAGTTCCGTCTTTACACCGTACATATAGTACGGCTTTACAGTGATATATCCGATTGCACAGGTAACCGCAAGGCAAATCGGTACGGCTGTTGTGAGCCATTTTTTGCCCGTAACTCTTGTAAATTTAATAAGTGCAAGCACAAATACAGTTACAAGCATCGGCAAAGACGCCATAATGTAGCGGTCGCTGTTAAACGGAGAAACAAGCGAAATTGCAACAAAATAAACAAGTGACGGAACAAAAGCCATAAATGCGGTACGAGAAAGTTTTTCCTTTCTGACAAAGCGCAGGTAAATCCAAAAACCGATAAGAGCAACACTGCAGAGAGCAAGCAGCCATATTTGATTTAAGAACACATCTTTGGCAAGCACCTGAATGTATGTGCCGATTTTATACGCAAAATAAGTAACAACGGTAATCGGGTCAATTGAAATGCTAAGCGAACCGAAACCACGTTTGCCGCCGAGCACATTTGTAATGATGTACGGATAAATACAAAGTGCCGCCGCACTGCCGAGAACAGCAGTAATTATGTACTTTATTAAATCCTTTATGTTTCTTTCCTTAATTTGGAACACAAGCATAATAAGACCTGTAAGTCCCTCAAACAAGATGAAGTAATACTGCGTAAGCGTGCCAAGCAATGTTATAAGCCCTAAAATCAAGAAATCGGTAAATTTTGCGGTATTTTTTCTCTCATAGATTTTTAGGTTCATATAAATCATTGAAAGCACAAAAAATGTAAGCGTTGCGTACATTCTCAAATAAATAGTCATTGTAGTACAGGCAATACTGAACGCAAAAGCGCCTGTCGCTATGAGAGCATAGAGATTATTTTTGGTAATTCTCTTTACGATTTTAAACAGCATAATCAAAATGCCTGCCATTGCAAGAACATTTATTGAAAACGCAAAATATCTTGAGAATTGATTTGGAAACAGCGAGCATACAGTATGCACAAGTCCGTAGTAAAAAGGCGGATGAGAAGCGTCAATTATTTGATTTTCATAAACCTGTTCATAATTAAAGCGGTCACTGTCCGATACGGAAAGATAGTCGATAAAATCGGCACCGCTGTTCCATTCACCGTCAGTTTTGAGTGTATTAGCCGAATTTGCGAGATTATATGTCAAAAGCTCGTCCTCGTGATAGCCCTGTTTGTTCATCATAAAAACAGTGCTTAGCGCAAGGCTTAAAACTATGACAACAGCAAGAAAAATTCTTGATTTTTTGTCTGAAATATTCATATATTACCTCATATTTTTATCCGTTCTGAATTTTAAAAAATATTATACCAAAATTTTACCATATAGTAAACATACAAAACATTGGTTTTTATATGTAATTTTTCAAATATTTACTGTGCTTTAGCTAAACAAGAGCAAAAACAATGTACCATTATTTATTTTAACAAACAAATGTGACTTTTGTGTTACAAAGAAAAAATTATTTTGTATAAAAATCAAGCCGACACAGATGTTTTTATTTTATCGGTTAAATCCCGTTTTTCAAAAAATACTTAATAAATTCTCTTATATAAAAAACTCTTTCATTGCCGCAATCATCTTATCCATTTCTTCATCTCTACCTATAGAAATTCTTAAGTAGTTATCAATTCTCGGAACATTAAAATATCTGATAAAAATTTTCTTGGTTTTCAGATATTCAAATATTTCTTTTGCGGAATATTCTTTATGAGTGGCAAAAAGAAAGTTTGTTGCGCTCTTTTTTACATCAAAGCCAAGCGCAATGAGTTCATCCCTTACCCTCTCTCTTGTAGCGATAACCTTATTAACACATTCCTTAAAGTATTCCTCGTCATTCACAGACGCAGTACCGACCTCAAGTGCAATGCTGTCCATAACATATGAATTGTATGAATTTTTAACGGTTTCAAGCGTAGCAATCAACTCTTCACTGCCGATTGCAAAGCCGATACGCATACCTGCGAGTGAGCGTGATTTTGAAAAAGTTTGGGTAACAAGGAGATTTTCGTACTTCTTTGTAAGCTCAACGGCAGACTCTCCGCCAAAGTCAACATAAGCCTCGTCAATAATAACAACGCTGTCGGGATTATGCTCAACAATGTCGATTACAAAGTCAAGCGGTTTGCAAATGCTCGTCGGCGCATTCGGGTTAGGAATAATAATACCGCCGTTCTCCGTATAGTAATCTTCGGCGTGAATTTCAAAATTTTCGTCAACAGGGATTGTCTTGTACGGAATTTTTATAAGCGAACACCATACAGGATAAAAAGAATAGGTAATATCAGGATATAAAATCGGCTTATCAGAATTAAAGAAAGCCATAAAAGACAATGCTATTACATCATCCGAGCCGTTGCCGACAAATACATTATTTCTGTTTACATTATATCTTTGAGCAATGGCATCTTTTAAAATTATCGAATCCGAATTAGGATATTTTTTTAGCCCATCACTGTTCTGTGCGTATTTTTCAAAAACTTTTTTAACCTGCGGTGACGGCGGATAGGGATTTTCGTTTGCGTTAAGTTTAATCATATCCTTATCGTTTGACTGTTCACCTGCTACATACGGTTTTATTTTTATAAGATTTTCTCTCCATTTTCCCTGCATTTTGATTTCTCCTTTTATAAATATTTTTTAACAATCGGGCAATAGCCTTTGAAATCAACGGATTATCCGCCCCGCAAAAAAGTTTGTCAGCCTAAAAAGGCTTGACCTGAATTTTTAAATTATTTCGCTTAACCCGTGCGCTAAGCCATAATTTATCCCAACTTTTGATAAAGAACCACAAAATTTTTCTTAAATTCCAAAACAGGTCACGAAAAATCGTGACCTGTAATTAACTGTGTACATTGTAAACAGCGAAAAAGCGTTAAGCCTTTGCCTTGGCGTCACTCTTAAAGAGTGCTGTAAGAGTTTTATTATCCGCTGTGCCTGACTGTTTAAGTCCGCTCGCTTTTTGGAACTCCTTTACAGCCTTCTGAGTAACCTCGCCGTAATAACCCGTCACATTTTCCTTATCGGTAATGTAACCGAGGTCAAACAAACGCTGCTGCATAGCCTTTACATTATCGTTTTCATCGTCAAGTTTAAGTGAAAGACCGCTTACCTTTATTTTGTATTGGCTTTCAACCGAACCGTTTGCATTTGCGGCAGTTGTTGCAGCCTGCGTGGTTGTCTGTGTATTTGATGCCGATTTTGTAGCTGTTGTTGCACCCTCAACGGCTGACGGAACAACCGATTCGGCGGTTGCGTCCGTATTTTTCTTAAGTCTGTCGGGATACATAAAGTTCATAATCTTATTCAATGTAAAAAGTGAAGTTGTACCCATTCTGCTGATTTCTTCCTGTGAAATCATAAGAGTTTGTTTATTCTTAACAGCTTTTAATCCCTTAAGGTCAGAGTCATTCTTAATAAACTGCAAAGTTGCGTCATCGTCATACAATATATAATCCGGATTTGCAATCTTTAAAATTTTTGTGTCAATCTCGCTTTCGGATACATTTACAGCGGCATTTACCGCACCTGTGTATCCCAAAAGCATATCGCCGTATGTTCCGCTGTGGAGAGTATGGAGCTTATCTCCCTCAAGGTACAAATAGCAAATTGTTTTGGAAACATTGCTGTTGACTTCGGCTTTGTAAGTTTTCATGGTGTCAATTAAATCTTTATAAGAATCTTCACCTGTTTTCGCTCCGTCAACAGAACCGCCAAGAATCTTTCCGAGAGTAAGATACACGGTTTCAAGCTCTGTTGTGGTTTCGGGTGAAGCAACATTTAGCACCATAATACCTGCATCGGTAAGCTCTTTCTTTGCATTTTCGTCAAGTGTGTCATCTGCAAAAACAATATCGGTTGCATACGATTTGATTTTTTCAACATCAGGCTTTGCAGCCGAACCCACACTCGGTGCCACCGATAAAAAGTTTTGAGTAACCTCGTCACTTCTGCCTACCATTTTCTTGGCATAACCTAAATAAGAAATAATGTCTGCCGTTTCGTCCGAAAGCACAACAATATCTTTAGGCTCGGTTTCTATAGTAATATCCGCAACAGATACAGGATAGTTTTTATTGTCGCCGCTACAGCCCGCAAGTCCCGCACAAGCTGAAACAGCAAGTGCCGACGCAAGGAATACTGAAACAATTTTCTTCATTATTTACCTCCGTTTATTTAGCAAATAGAGATTCAATATAATGCTTTGCACATCTCGGTGAACGACCGCCTCTTGAAAGTGCAAAACGCTCTGCGCCTGCCTCAAGCTCTTCTTCTGTAAGATTAACTCCGTTTTCTTTGGCAAGAGCAAAAACAATGTCAAGGAATTCTTTCTTTGACGGAGCAGAATAACATACCGACAAACCGAAACGGTCTGAAAGCGAGAGTGTTTCCTGCATATTATCACGGGTGTTGATATCATCATCCGTACGGTCGGCAAAGCTCTCCTTAACAAGATGACGACGGTTAGATGTCGCATAAATAAGCGCATTGTCAGGACGAGCCGCAATACCGCCCTCAAGCACCGCTTTCAATGTTGTGTAACTCTGATCCTGCTTTTGGAAAGAAAGGTCATCAATAAATATGATAAACTTCATAGGCAGAGTTGCAATCTTATCAACCAGAATCGGGAAGTCGATAAGTCTTTCCTTTGGAATTTCAACAATTCTCAAGCCGTCTTTGCGGAATTCATTTGCAATGGCTTTAACGGTAGAACTTTTACCTGTACCCATATCGCCGTAAAGCAGGCAGTTATTGCAAGCCTTACCCTCAATAAAGGATTTTGTATTGCCGACAACGATGTCACGCTGTCTTTCATAGCCTGTAAATGAATCCATATCGATTTTATCGGGGTGCAAAACAGGCTGAATATCGCCGTCACGCCAAATAAACGCCTTATAACGGGCAAAAATACCGCAGCCGTTTTCTTTATAATACTTAGCTACCTTTTCAAGCGAACCGTCAAACATCTTAAAGCTCTCTGCACACTCGCCGCACTCCCATTTTGGAAGATGCTCGGCAACATAGCCCATATCGGCAACGGTTGCCAAATCATTTGATGCGCAATAGCACTGAATAAGCTCTTGAGAAGTAAGTGAAGCGGCATTTAAAATAGCCTGACAGTCACGCTTTACGGCTTTTAAAAGATTGTCGGGAAGTGTGTTGTACTTACCGGCAGCCGCAGCTCTTGTAAAGCAGTTTTCATCAAACAATGCAGCCTCGGTAAATGCATAGGCAAGGCGATTGCTGCAGCCTCTTTCACTGATAAGAGAGAAAAACTCGCCGTATGCGTTTAAAAACTCCTCGGGCTTTTTGTCCATAGAATTTAATAATTTGTAATATGCCTTTGGTACGCTTCTGTTTAAAATTCCTCTGAAAATTGAGAGGGACGAAAGCGAAAATAAAATTTCTTTTGCTTTATTCATAATCATCATTCCATTCCTCTTAATTGTACGACTTTTTTCGTTTTAAGTCAATATTTCCTCAAAAAATATGACTTTGTTTTAATTTTTAAAAGTGAAAAACAAACAAAAAATGTATTGCACATTGTTATTTTTTTGCTTTATTTGCAATAATTTAAAAAAATTCAAAAAAGTGTTGACAAATACAATTTAATGCTGTATAATACTATATGTTCTCTTGTGAGGACACAATTAAACAGTTGGTGTTGATGACGCTGAGGGTCCACCTGTTCCCATACCGAACACAGAAGTTAAGCTCAGTGGTGCCGAAAATACTTGGCTGGTGACGGCCCGGAAAGATAGGGAGATGCCAACATAACAAAATCCATCTGATTTAGATGGATTTTTCTTTTGCAAAATTTTAGGTAAATTTGAGTTTAGCGGTTCTTTATCAAAAGTTGGGGTAAATTATGATTTAGCAAATTGCTTTGCCAATTAATTATAAAAGTTTGGTCGACCGACACTTCGCTAAAACATAATTTATAAAAATTTTGTAAAGTCAAGAGGTAAATGCGAAAAAGTGCAAAAAATTTTAATTTAGTCAAAATCACGCCGAAATAAGACTATTTATACAAGCCTCGTAAAGGTCGGCAGAGGTATAATAGTCAAATATCCCTCTCGGGTAGTTGTTTATCCATTTTTCAAGTTTACGCATATCGGCTGAGGTTACGCCCTCAAAGCTAACGCCTTTCGGGTAGTGGCGGCGTATCATTTTATTTTGATTTTCATTTGAGCCACGCTCGTATGAGCTGTACGGGTGGCAGTAATAAGCCTTTGTGCGTTTGCCGCTGCGGCGGCAGCTCTGCTCGAGTCCCTTATAATCGGAAAACTCGGAGCCGTTGTCTATTGTGATTGTTTGAAAGACTTTAGAGAAATTAGCACCATATGCCCGCTCAATTCCGTTAAGAGCTTTTACAACGCTCGCGGCGGTATGGTCTTTCATAATGCGTATAATCTCGTAGCGGGTATAACGCTCGGTTAATACGAGCATAGTTTTTTTCGTTCCTTTTTTGCCCTCTACGCAATCCATTTCCCAATGTCCGAAAGTGGTACGCTCCGCAATCTCTGCGGGGCGTTTCTCTATGCTATCGCCTTTCGGTGCTCGGGCCGCTCTCACTTTCTTATATTTCCGCTCGCTCTTATTTCTTTTTACGGGTAAGTTATCGTTTGTAATGGTGAGAAAAACGCCTTGCTCGATATAGCGGTACAGAGTCGGAGCCGATATAGTTACGCTAAACTCTACGCCCTTGCGTTTGATTTCACCCAGGACGGCACGAGGCGAGTATTTCTCTACTCTTATTTTGTATTCTATGTAATTTGCGTACTCGTGGTCGGAGCCGATTTTAAGCGGCGCACCTTTAGCGCGGAGGTTAGCCTGGTTTTTCTCCTCGGCAATATCGGGGCTGTATCTCTGCTCGGTGGTATAATCGGAATTAAGGTGCTCGTACTGTCCGCGCTTGAGTTCTCTGTAAATAGTGCTTAAATGTACGCCGAGCTCTGCCGCCATAACAGCAGGCTTTACACCTACCTTTTGCCAAGCCTCTATTTTTAACCTGTCGTTAAAGGTTAAATGTTTGTATGCCATAATAAAATCACTCCGTTTTATATGATAAAAAAATAGCCCGTTCCTTGTTTGGAGCGGGCTACAATGGTTTATAGGTTTATCGGTCTGCTATATTAAGCTCTCTTTTAAGCGCCGCCTGCAACGCCTGCGAAAAGTTGATATTTGCTTTTTCTGCCTCGTAGCAAAGCCAACTCGGGAGAGTGCAATTTTTCTTAACAACTTTCATTTCGTTTCTACGGCGGTATTCTGCAAAGTCTACATCTACAAGCGAAATAATTTCGCCGTCAGCGTGTTTAATGTTTTGCGCGGAGCTTGCAGCAGGGATAATCTTTCCGTCGTCCTCCATATCAATACCCATTAAGCCGATAGCGTCGCGCGCCATTTCTATAGCCTCGGTCAAGTCGTCGCCCTGGGTGTTAATATCAAAGTCGGGAATAAATACAGTAAAGCCTTTTTTCTCGGGTGTCAAAATAATAGGATATGAATTTTTCATATAGTAACCTCCAAATAATCTATATTATATATAAAAGCAGTGAGGCAAGGGGGCGGGGCTTATTTCAGCCCCCGCCTTTTGATTATTGCCTTTGCTAAATTCTCTTTGATTTCTCGGTGCCTCGGGATTGTTTCGGTTTCCGTTCCGTTGGTGTATATATCGTGTCCGCCTCCGTTCCTTTTTAAGTACCAACCGTTTCTCTCGAGTATTTTTATTAAGTCTGCTCGTTTCGTTTATCTCACCTCCTCTTTACATTTACTATTATACGCCTTTAATACGCATTTGTCAATAGCTTTTTATAAATATTTTGCACTTTTTCGCAGAAAATATTTATTTTTCTGCGCCGATATGCTATAATGTAGGCATCACACTAATTTAATAAGTATAAGTGCGCATTTTTACTTCGGTAAAAATGCGGGCTCGTTTTTGCGTCTCATAGCATAAAACATAGAATTAGTGTGGTAGCAATTCGGAGCTTGCGTTTTTTGTGCGTGCAGCGGCGAGTTGCACGCACTTTTTTTATTATAGGAGTTATCGTTATGAAAAAATTAAAAACCTGGCAAAAAGTATTACTTGTTATCTTTTATCCCGTAGGCATTGTCTATTTTATTGTTTGGCTTTGTAACCGTAACAAAAGCGGAGCGGGCGCGGTCGGTTCCTCCAAGCTATCCGTTATTAGAGATTTTAATACAAAGGTTGTAGGTGTTACCTTCAGTAATGACGACGGCTCAAGCCGTCAAGAAATCATAAAAAACAGCAAAGCGGGAGAGGATATTATTTTTAAGCCCGTACCTACGGCAGACTATCCCGACGCTATCGGCGTTTTTAATAAACGCGGTCAGCAACTCGGGCACCTTAACGCCGAGCTTGCCGCTGAAATGAAAAATAAATATACAAATAACCCTATGAGTGTTACTATAAACAATATCACGGGTGGCGGAGATAAGAACTACGGTTGCAATTTACATATTATAATATATGCAGCATAAACGACAAAAAAGGCAGAGGCTAATTAAAGCCCCTGCCTTTGTTTTTAGTCGTCCTCCTCTGTGTCCTCTCCTATATAGCACTTTTGTTTTGCTTGTTCTATTGTTTTTGAGATTTCCGCGAGGTATTCCTCTTGCGCTGCTCGTATTTCTGCTATGTTGTTTTCTACCGTATTTCTTAACAAATGAGTCGCTTTTGTGCCTGGGTGTTGTACTTTGTGTCCGTATATAACATCACCGTTAGTAAGCACTTTTGCATTTCTCGGTTGTATTTGGTGGCTTGTCGTTCCAAATTCTACCCAATGCGGCGAGGCGTGGGAGGGTAACTTACCCTTTTTTCTGACTTTTTGCCACGAGTAAAAGCCTATTTGTAAAGTTGGTTGTCCCGTTTTGTAATTTATCATAGCCCACGAGCCTATGTGGTTTTTTAACCTTTTTGAGCGTGTCGGCAGTTCGTCGCGCAGTTTTTTTCTTATCACTTTAGCGGAGGCTCGTAACGCTGTTTTCGATAGGTCTACAAGCGTTTTTTTAACCTCGGGACTTGTGTTTATAAAGGTTACATTACTCTTTGACATTGTAAAACTCCTCTCTAAATGCGAAAGGGCGGCGGGCGCGGTTGCCCGCAATTCCCGCCGTCCTTTCTGTATATGAATTTAAGGAGGACTATTTAAGCAACTCGTTTACTCTCTTTTGTACGGCTGAATAGTCGTAGCCTGCTGCTGCGAGTTTCTCTTTTCGAGTTGCGCCGTTGCCCCATTTACCCGCGATAACCTCGCGGGCGATTTCGTCAACGGACTTTTTCGGTGCTGCTGTGTTGTTTGTAGCAGCGTTGCCGCTTGCGGTAGTGATAAAGTTATCATAGCCCGCCGCTTTCAGTTTCGCCGCCATAGCGTCGGCGTTAGCCTTAACGCTGTAGGCTCCTACTTGCACCTTGTAAAGGTTGCTGCTCTGTACGATATAGGTATCAAAACCCGCTTTCTTGAGCTTGTCCGCAAGGGCAGTAGCGTTAGCTTTCTTGCTGAAAGCTCCCGTTTGCACTCTGTAAAGAGTCTTTGCGGTTTCGGCGGGCTTTTCCTCGGTGGCGTTCATAGCCGCTGCAACAGCCTTTCTAAAGCCGTCCATAGTGTAGCCCATTTTTAAGCCGTTCCACAAGTGCTCGGGGTCGTCGTGGTCAGAGGCAATACCACGAGCGTGTCCCTCTCGGTGGCTGATAATTACACCGTCTGCAAGCGGGTTAAGGTTGTACTCCTTGCAGAGGAAAGCGAAAAGCTCTACCGCTGCGTCGTATGTGCGCTTAACTGCCGCCTTTGCGGTTGCTGTGTCGGAGCAAGTGAAATTTGAACCGCTCGTATAATTGATACACGCAGGCTCGCACATCTCTACGCCGATATGCGTATTATTTGAGGCTCCGTCGCCGTGCCAACCTCTGCGGCTCCACGGCAAGCATTGATAAATAACGCCCGTGTTTCCGTCGATAAAGGCGTGTACACACGCTCTGTCGTATGTACTCTTATTCCAATTATTGACGAAAACGGACGCGGACGGCTGCGGACAGCCGACGCTGTGGAGCATAAGCCCCTTTACAGTGATAGTTTTACCCGCCTTATAGCACGGGTTGTTTGTTAAGTAACTCTCTTTTAACTGCATACTTATTCCTCCGTTTCTGTTTCAGTGTTGGTGGTGCTATTTGCCTTGAGCTCGGCTAAATACGCGTCCGCCTGGATAGCCTCGGCGGTAAAGCTGTTGTTTTTCCACCAAGCCCACAAAGTAGCCGCTACGGTAGCGGCAGCAGTAAGCCAGGTATACAGCTCCTCCTCTGCAAAGGGCAGAGGGTTTTTACCGCTCATTGTCAAAATGGTATTAACCAAAGTAACAAAAAGCATAACGGCTCTGATAATGGTTTCTGTAGGTACCTTTTTCATAGGGTGCGCCTCCTTTCTTTAGTTTTGCTTTGGCGGGTGTTCGGGGAGTTCCGTTGTTTCCTCATAAAGTCCCGTCGCTACATCATTACCGCCTAAAGTATGGTAACTATCATAAGCCCGCTTTAACGCCTCTTTTGCGTAAATCGGGCAATAGCCCCGCTCGTACCATTTTTCGTATTGGCTTATAATCTCGGCTCGGAGCAAGCATTGCAAGCCCAGGGCGAGCGCGTCTTGTTTCTTTTTGCCGAGTTTAATACGCCCGATAACTACGCCCAGGGCTGAAACAGCCCCGCCACATAGAAACGGGATAAGCCATTTAATAAAAATGTCCCACATTGTTAATATCCCTCCTTGTTAATGAGGTTTAGCTCTGCCACTACCGTATTGCGCATAGCCGCTAACTCCGAGGCTACGGAGTTAGCTATTTTAGCCTGCTCGATAACCTCGGCTTGCTTGCGGATAATATCGGCTTGCAGGCGCGTAACCTCACATAACTGCTCTACAACATCAAATAGACTCATTTTCGGAGCCCTCCTCTGCGTCGGGCGGTGTCGGAAATTCGATATTAAAAGGAAAACCCCCTTGCTCGGGTAAGTCCCTCAACGCCTGGCGGTATGTAGCCCACGCTCCCGTAAAGATATTTGTGAGAGAGTGAATAAACTTTGTAGCAGTAGAGGTATCGAGCCCGAGGCGGTCAAGCGTCATTTGCGAGTCGCTATTATCAAGCAGCTTGTTTCGGATTTTGCGGGCGAGTGCTGCAGCCTCCTCCTCGTTCTGCTCCTCGCAAGCCCTGGCGTATGCCGCCTTTAAGGTTTCCTCGAGTTCTGCTTTGGTAGCTGCTGTCGTTGCCTCAACTTGTGCGAGGCGTTTGTAAAAATTGTTGTTCACGGCAAGAGCCCTCCAATTCTTTATAAAACTTTATCATTTTGCGCCGCACGTGGTAGGTATCTCCACGGGCAGCGTTTGCAAGCCAAGAAACGAGGGACTCGTGCGCCGTCCCTGGTGCATAGTCGCCGCTTTGCTCTTTAGCGTATATCTTTTTGAGCTTGCGGCGTTGCTTGCCTTGTTTCTTTTTACCCATTTTGCGTATAATTGCTCCCGTGTCGGTGGCGAGGCATAAAGCCAACGGGTGCTCTTTGGAAGGTGTTTCTCGTTTTTGAGGGCTGCGAGCGAGTACCTTTTAAGCTCTCGAGCTTTGTTAAGCACTTGCAATTTGCCCTCGCCTCTGTCGCCTTTTCTAACACTCATATTAAAACCTCCTTTTTACCGCCTCTACCGAGGCGGATTTTAGATTATGCGATTATACAAGCGGGGGCGACTCCGTAAGCACCGCTCGCACCGTTGTTGCTCAACGCTCCCGAGGTATTCACAAGGCGCTCGTTGTTCGCGTACCCAGGGTTAGGGGAACGGAGCCAACAGTTACGCGCCGAGCCTGCCGCGTCGTATTTGATACGCTCGGTATAGGTCAAGCCGTCGTAATACTCCAACAGCTCGCCGTCCTTATAGGTCGCGCTATCCCAGCTACCGTAAATCTCTGGACGAGAGAGCAAGAAAAATTTATCTTGCAGCTCGTAAACCTGGTTAATAGTAAACTCGGTGCCGTCAAGGCTGTTTACCTCGGCAATAGAGTTCGTGTAGCAAGGAACGATTGCAGGCTGTACCGCCGCCAAAAAGTCGGCAGGCAAGCCTCGCATAAAACCGCTATAGCTTGTAGCCCAAGAGGGCGGGCGGTCAAAAATATTCGACGGAGCCCAAACCGCGCCCACTGCCGCGTCGCTGTTGAGCCATTGACGAGCCGCGCTCTGTGCGTAGTTACTCGAGCCGTAGCGCATACGGTGCGCGTGGTTGACATTTTCGGTCTTTCCGTCAGCGGTGCCGAGGCTTGTACCGTCCGCCGACTCCGTAACAGCTACGCTCTCAATAGTCGCCGTAGCGGTATTGCTTGCGTAGGTGCTAATTTTTGTATCTGTGCTCTGTTTGTTGTAGCCCCAGGGGAACATAATTACGCCGCCTGCGGGTACGGGTTGAGTAATAGTAAACGAAAGCGTTTTACCGCCTCCGTATGCGGTGTCATAGCCTGCAGGCAAGGTAAAATTATAAGTGCCTGCGGGGAGTTCCTCGGCGGCATAGTAGAGAGCCTCTATTGCGTCAAAAACAAAACTCTTATAAGTGCCGCTCGCAGAGCTGTACATATATTTAGCCTCGAGCGTCATTGTGTATTTGAGCTTGTCGTTTACTGCTGCGTGGTGGTTATGCCCTCTCACAACCCAGGTAATAACCACTCCCGTAACGGAGTCCTCTGTAGTAAACTCATAGCCAACAGGAAAGAGCTTTTTTCCGAGTCCGAGGCGGACGGCGTTTTTAATATCCTCCCAGGTATTAACCGCTGTAAGCGTGTCAATATGTACGGAGGTTTCTACGCCCTCTTTATCAGTTACGGTAACGGTTGCGCCCGTTTCCGTCTGTACGGCGGAAATATTCACATTTCCCGCCTTTTGCGCGGCAGCGTTTGCCGCTGACGCTGCATTATTTGCGTTAGTGGTCGCGGTACCCGCTTTTGCGGTAGCCTTGTCCGCGTTGCTTGCGGCGGTGTTGGCGGCGGCTGCTGCGTTGCCTGCCGCCTCTACGGAGCTGTCAACCTTGCCGAGAGCGTCCACAAGAGCGTTAAACTCGTCGGAGCTTTCGGGTGCGTCTTTATCAAAAGCCGCCCGCTCCACATCAATATAGAAAATTTGGGAGCTCAAGAGAGCCTCTCCCCTGTAAAGTCCGATTTCGGCAACCGCCACGCCTGCGGCTGCGAGTGCCTGCTGTGTAAGTTCGGCGATAATAACGCCGTCCTCGATAGTAACGTCGTTAAGCACCGTATGTCCGTCAGCTTTGGTAAGCTGCAAGCGAGGCGTAATACCGTCCTCGAGGGCGTAAGCCTGCCCGCAGTTAAGCGGGGTAATTTCGAGAAAACGAGTTTTTGTGTCGTTCTGCTTTGCAAAAACGGTAATAGGGTGCGTATCTCTGCCAAAATCAAGAGAAAGTTTTTGCCTAATTTCCATAACTAAGCCTCCTCTGCATTTTCTTTATTTTGCATAGCGTTAATATCGGAAATAAGCTCGAGATTTTTACGGTTACGAGTTTCCGAAAGCAACTCTAAAAGCATACCTTCCATTAAGTAGGCGGGTAGCTTTGTTTCGTCGAGCACTTGATTATATGCTTGAATAAGTTTGCCACGTGCATTTTCCATAATCACGCTTAACGGTATTTTGTTATCCATTTGCTTTTTCCTCCTTGCTTATCGGTATTAAAATTTCGGGCTTTTCGGCTATTTCGGCATTATCTTTATATGCGTTTGCAGCTATAAACTCCGTCTTTTCGTCGTCGGTATAGCTATCTATCCACGCTCCCGAGTCGGCAGGCATTACCGAAATATCTCCCGTAACATATTCGGTGAGCTCTTGTATTGCCTTGATTAGATAAGGTATAAATTTGTCGCTTTTGATAGAGAGCCGCCCTGTTTCCTTGTTTTCATTAACAAGAGCAGGGAGTACCTCTTGTAACTGCTGCGCTATCATACCTATATCGCAATGCTCGCCGCTCTCTATCCAATCGAATTTTTTTAAGTCAATTTTTGAAAGTAGCGGTATAGCCTCTACCTCTGTTGACTCTATATTTGTTTTATACCTTGCGTCCGATTGGTTTAATATAGAGTAGTTATGCAAGTCAATATTGTTATAGCAATCTACTAACAAATTTGTACTATTACCAAACTTAAAATCGCTGCCACAAGTAAAAGTACAACCTTTGCCGCGCATAGATACCTCGTGTGTGGTGGAATAAAGCCCGCCGCTGCCGTCTGTATATGATACTGTGCGTACATTGTTGTTAATATATAGATTGCCGCCGCAATATGTTTTACAGCAAAAATGTAAGCCCTGACTATCTTTTGAATTATTGGCATAATATATTAACTGCACCGTATACTCGGTGTCGGAGGCATTTGCCTTGCGAGCCCAGCACATATAGTCTGCGTCATTCTCAAGGTCAAAGACGAGCCCTCTAAAATCCTCGTCCCCGTTCCAACTATTTGTACCAATTTTGCCTATTGTCGTTCCCGAGTAGTAGTACCAGGCTCCCGAGTAATCCATTTTCATTAAGAGGTTGTCGGAGCCTTGCGCGGTTGACTTATATATGTTAATTGCACCGCCCGAAAATTCTATATATTTTGATATGCTATTCCAGGCAATGCGGACAGAGGAGTAATTTTGTGTGATTTTTGTACCAAAATCAGAGTTATTAACCTTTTTATTTACCTCCGTCATTATTTCGTAGGAGGTCTGCGTAATTTGCGTGTTCAATTGCGTAGTGGTTGCATAACTTTTTAGCGTTGTGTTTACGCTGCTTTTAATCTCGCTTGCCGATTGACTTATAAGGCTTTTTGTTTTGGTTTCAGAGTTATTAACCTTTTTGTTTACCTCCGTCATTATTTCGTCGGAGGTCTGCGTAATTTGCGTGTTTAATTGCGTAATGGTTGCATAACTCTTTAGCGTTGTGCTTACACTGTGTTTAATCTCGCTTGCCGATTGACTTATAAGGCTTTTTGTTTCGGTTGTGGTTGAGTAGCTCTCTAAAGTTTTCTCTATAGAGCTTATTACCTCCTCGTCGGCAACTTTGAAAGCCTGGCGTATGCTTTTAGACTCGTTCTCTATTGCGGTGTCTACGGAGTTTCTATACTCTACCGAAATTGCCGAGGCTTGTACCGAGTCTGCTTTTAATAAGGCACCATTTAACACGCCTGCGCTTATAAAGTCCGCCACGATAGCCCCATTCATAGTCATAGCGAGAGAGTAGGTGCCGTTATATCCCGTCGAGGAATAGCCCAAGCCGCCGCTATTCCACCTCCACACTCGCAACGCCTCCTCGATAGTAGGCGCGTCAAGTATGAGTATCTCTTGCGGCTTTTCGGCGGGGTTAAGGACTACATAGCCGCCCGAGTGTCCCGTAATAAGGCTCGTAGCGTTTGCTATAGCCTTTTTGAGCTGCTGCGTTGCCTGGGCTTGTCCTTTCTTTACAGAGGTTTTAATTTCCTCTATAGCCGCCTGCTGCTTGTTCACGGTATCGGCAAAAGAGCTTTTAGCGTCCCCAAGCTCGATACTTTCGTACTTTTCCTCGAGTGCGTCGTAGGTGGTCTTTATAACCTTTGCCGTGGCAGTAACACCGAGGAGTGAAAACTTAACTGTTACCGTGTCGCACATCTTTACCCGCTCAAGCGGAGCAATGTTTTTATATTCCTCCGTCTGCCAAAGCTGAATAAAAGAAACGGTTATATTTACCTTTGGTACGCCGAGGTCTACCGCCGCAGCGTATGCGGTAGCCTTTGCCCGTAAAGCGTCCTCGGTAATTTCCTCGCCGTCCTCGAAACGGTCTGTAAAATTCATAATATAGGCTTTGCTGTGTCCTATATTTTCGGCGTTATTTAGAGCTATTACCTTTTCGGAGAGATATACATATACCTCGGTACTCTCGGCGTTCTCGCCCTCTCCCTGCTCGGTATAAACCGCATAGGGCATAAGGTGCGTATAGCAATCGGCTATATTTGCCTCTTGCTTTAGGTCTTTTAGGTTTTTACCATATTCGATAGTTACGCCGTTGTCGACTCCTCGGTGCTTATGTAGCTTAATAACAAAATTATCAAACTCATACTCTCCGCCCCAAACATCAAGTACAGAACCCGTCTGCCCTGCGAGGAGAGCACGGACAGAGCAAGGAGTTAATATGGTCGTGCTGTTAAGTGTGGATATGTCGCTTAACGCCGTAAAGGAGCAAGGCAAGCCTGCGTCCTGGATAGCGCGGGTAATAGCCGCCTGCGGCGTTGTGTTCTTAACGGAAAAACCAAGCGTCGGTATGCCGTTAAGGTCGTAGCTGATATGCTCCGCCGAATAGGTTACAACGCCTTTAAGGGGTTTACTCGACTTATATACACGGAATAGCTGCGGCTCGTTTATCTCGTTAGCCTTTGCCTTGATTATGCAGCCCTCCGTAATTTGGTCGTACCATTGTCCCGTAATAGGATATTGCAGCGAAAGCTCATAGCCGCCGTTGCGCTCCTCGGTTACGGTTGCTTTGGTGGTATCTCTTAAAAAGCCGATACCGTTATGCGAAAAGTCGCTTTCGTTTTTTGCGTACAAAATAGGTATCATAAGCAGCACCACCTCGGGACTATTTCGAGCTTTTCAACATCACCCACCCAGGATATAGCATTGTTGCCAGGTAGCAGCGTAGGAAAGCCGCTGCCCGTCATTTTGTTGTTTTGCGGCTCGGTGCCCTTGTAGGCGTTCATAATATCGGAGTCAACCTCGATATAGCCGTCAATATCCGTAAAGGTAAAGGAGTCGTTATTTACGGTTAAAGTAACCGTACCGCTCCCCGTGATTTTGATATACGGAGAGGACGGGTAAAACTCTGCATTATACAGAGAGCCCGCCGCTGTAAATACAACGGGTTTTTGTCCCTCGAAAGAATACTTAAAGGGCTTGCAGTTAAAGGCGAGGTCTACCTCTCCGAGGTCGCGGAGCTCTTGCTCTATGTCTACCTCGTCGGAGTAGGAGCCCAGGCGGTAGTATTTGTCGTCGTAGGAGTCCCACAAGCGAAAATAACCTTGCTCCGATAGGAGCCAACCTTTAATTTGGTGCGTAAGCTCTGTAAATGCCCGCTGCGTAGTGTTTAGCAGTGTGAGCTTGTATTTTATGTCGATATTCTTATACCGTCCATTGTCGGTAATAAGGTCGCCGCTGCGCCCTGGTACACTCGTATAGGTTACATCTCGAGAGGCTCCCTTGTAGGAGCCTTTCGAGTTAATGAGCAACCCAAACTCGAGGGAGCTGTGGTCTTTGAACATCAAAAAAGGTAGTTTTTCCATTATGCAAATACAGCTCCCTTTCTTTGGATTTTCTCGGCGATAAGTTCTAACAAGAGGTCAACAAAGCTCTCTACATCTTGCTCGCTGTCACCTTTGAGGTTTTCAATGTAAATAGCCTTTTCGCCGAGCTCGATTTTAATAACGAGCCGTCCTTCTTTGTCGTCGCCTGCTGCCGTTGCCGAAACAGCGGTAGAGTATTCCTTGTTCTCGCTTGCGGTCAAGACGCGCTCGCCCTTATGGAGCAATGCGGGGTACTCGTCATACGGTACATATTCCATACCGATACGTAGGCGGGAAAGCTCTTTTATATTCAGCCCTTTACCGCCGACACCTGGCACCCAATCGGGTATTTTTAGCTTGTTAAGCCCTCGGATAAATACATTGATACCGTCGATTATCCAATTTATAGGTACCTTAAAGGCGTTTTTGATACCCTCAAAAATATTCGAGAATATCTTTACTACCGCGTCCCAGGCTCCGCGCCAATTACCCGTAAAGACATTTTTAACAAAGTCGATAATACCGTTAAAAATTCCCTTGACATTCTCGAAAACCTTTTTAATACCGTCAAAGGCGTTTTTGAATACGCCGCCGACAATTTCCGCCACGCCCGAGAAAGCCTTTTGTAAGGGCGGTAAGAGCTTGTCAAACAGCATTTTAATAAAGTCGCACAACGGCGGTAAAATGAGGTTGAGCAAGTCCAGGAGAGGCTCTAACAGTATCATTAAAATATCGAGTATCGGCTGAATAACGGGCAAGAGCGCGTCAAGCAGCGAGATAACTACGGGCAAAATAGCCTCGATAATCTGTACCGCTATAGGTACGAGAGTTTCGATTAAAGTTAAGAGTATCGGTAATACCTGGTCTATGATTTGCAGTATCGGAGGCAACAGCATTTCGATTAACTGAATAATCACGGGGAGTATAGCCTCGATAATCTGTACCACAAGCGGCATAATTAAATTTATGAGGTTTATAATTACGGGCAAAATGGTATTTACTATCTGCAAAATAGGCGGTAGCAACATCTGTAATAGCTGAATTATCACGGGGAGTATAGCCTCGATAATTTGAATTATCGGAGGTAGCAACGCTTGCAAAAGCTGAATGGTGACAGGCAGTACCGTTTCTATAATCTGCATTACAAGCGGCATAAGCCCGTTGATAAGGTCAACCACAATAGGGAGCACTTGCTCTATAATTTGGATAAGGAACGGTAGGAGCTGCTGAAATAGGCTAATTATAACGGGCAGAATTGCCGTAATAATCGACTCAATAGGAGGCAGTAAAGCCGTTACTAAATCCATAAGGACGGGAAATAGCGTTTCAATCAGCGTAAACAAAGGCGGTAAAAGCTGCTCGAAAATACTTGTAATAACGGGTATCAGCCTATCAAATAAGGCTTGAATTTTCGGTAAACTCTCTATAATCATATCGGCGACTTGCTGTATAAGCGGAATAGCTGACGCGCCTATTCTGTTCATAAGCCCGCCGAAAGCGTCCTTAATATTCGCTATCGTATCTCCGAGGACCACGCCCGCTTTTACTGTGTCCTCCGACATAACTATACCGAGGTCGTCCGCCTCTTGCTTTAGTGCCGCCATACCCTCGGAGCCTGCGTTCAGTAGCGGCAGCATTTCGGTATAGCTCTTTCCGAGAAGGTCATTACCCAGGGCGTTACGCTCTGCGCCGTCCTCCATATCCGCAAGAGCTGCGGTAATGGTGTTAAATTTCTCCTCGGTTGACATTGCGTTAAGGTCGTCCAGGGATAGCCCTAAACGCTCTATAGCTGTCGCTGCTGTCTTTGAGCCGTTGTTTGCGTCGTCCACAACATCAGACATTTTTTTAATACCGTTTTTGAATGAGTCAACGCTTACGCCGCTTTGGTCGGCGGCGTGTTTCCACCGTTGGAGCTCCTCGCGGTTAATTCCCGTTCTTTCGGATAGCTTGTCGATATAATCGGCTTGCTCGGCGGTTTTCATTGCCATACCGTAGGCGGCAGTACCAACAGCGGTAGCACCCGCTACAACAGCAGTACCCATTGCAGCCGCTCCCTTACCGATAGCAGCGAAAGTGGAGCCTACCTTTGAGCCGCTCTTTTCCGCCTTTTCGGTTGTTTTGTCGATACTTTCGTCCGCTTTTTTGTTGTCTATAAGCACCTCGCCGAAAAGCGTAAAGATATTTGCCATAGGTTAGCCTCCTCTCATATTTCTTTTATCAGTTTCAACCATTGGCATAAATTCCGCCATAATGTCCTCGGGTGTTCTTTTCTGTTCTGCTTTAGGCTGCGGGGCGGGCTCGTCCGAAAGCACGCTTGCTACAAATTCGGCGTAGTCCATAACCTCGAGCCCTGGTTTTATTTTTGATACCGCATAATTTACGAGCCACAAAGGGAAAAGCCGCTTTTCGATTTCTGCCTTTTGCAGGCGTTCCTCCTCTTTGCGAGCGAAAGAAAGCAGCTCACCGAGAGCCCGTAAAGGTAGACTCTCGATAAGCTGCCAATCGTAGTATTTATGCAGTAGCGTTAAGCTCCTTGCTCTACTTTCTTTCGTAGAGCACGCTTGAAAAAACTTACGATACCCTCGTCGTTGATAAGGTCGTTAATTACCTCGGCCGCGTCTTTCTTGTACGCCTCCTCGAGGGAAATATCGTAGTAAGCCGCCACGAGGGGCGGTAGGTCGTCGGCAATCTTGCCGAGCTGCGGTGTGAGTTCACATAAGATTTCGCAGGCTAAAATACCTACCTTTTCGCGGGAAAACTGTTTCATAGCGTCCTTTGCGTCTTTTGCGTCCTCGAAAATATCAAGCCCTTTGAGCATTTCTACAGCGGGCTTAATATCGAGTTTGCCTACGATTTTAAGCAATGTAGGAATAGTCTTAATAGTAAGCATTGTGTGGCTCCTCCTTAAATTCGGTTATTATTCCTCTGCGGTTTTGTTTACTGCTGCCGCTGCTGCGTCGACAGTAGGCATAACGGGCGGCTGCTCGATTTCCTCCACTTTCCACAAGTCGCCGTCGAGGTTAGTATGCGCGTAATGAGCCAAAAACTCAAAGGCGAGCTCGCCCTCGGCTTTCTGTACCGCCTTTGCGGTAAAGCCCGTTTCGTGCATAGGGTTATAAATGCTAATTTTCTTATATTTGCCGCTGATAAGCTTTGCAAACATAGTAATATTCTTGAGGTATGCCTCAAGCGGAATTACGCCCGTTTTCGGATTTTTAATTACCTTGTCGTCCTTGCTCGAGATTGTGCAGTTAGGAATTGCGAGCGCGAGGTTTTCCTGGCTCATACAAAGAGTAGTAACCTTAATAGAGGCTCCCTGCTCCTCGATAACCTGGGTACCCGCCGTCTTTCCGTGTCTGCCGTCAAATTCAATGTCGCGTACGGTTACGGTAGCGGCAAACTCGCCGCCGCCACGAGTAGGAGCCAGGAAACGCTCGGTAGTTTCGCCATAGTCGAGGAAAATTACCGACTCGTCAATCTGGATATTCTCGATTTGCTTTTTAGTGAGATTAGTAACCATTGCGTTACCTCCTAATAGTAGAATAGTCTTGCCGACAGAGCCAAACGACGGTGCGCTATATCAAACTCGCTGTCGGCTACGGTGTTTTGGTTGTCAAAGCCGATATGCCCGTACAAACCAGGCGCGGCTATAATGGCGTTATAAAGCCCATTGCGGAGGCTGTCGCACGCCCTCTCGAGTTTTATTGTTGCGTCGGCGGCTTTTTCGTCCGCCCAAACATCAATATAAAAAGAGGCGAGGTCGCCGCTCTCGAGGTCAATAATGTTAATGCCGCTGACTACCGCAAAAAGCGGAGGCGCGTTTTTTATGGGTGCCTCCTCGTAGGTTGTCGGCAGAATAGTATTAACTCGCTCCGTGAGAGCTGTTATAAATGCCTCGGTATTTACTTTCATACGGGCGTTACCTCCTCTCTCTTTAAGTGGTTTCGACTACGAGAGCTTGACATATCAGCTCGAGGCACTCATTTTTTACGGGATATGTACGGATAACGCGGTACATCTTGCCGTTATACTCAAAGTGTCCCTCTCCGTTATAGTCAAGCTCTTTAATCTCTACGCAAAGCTCTGGGCGGTAGCCCTGGGCTTGTGCCTGGTAAAACTCGTTTCTCTTTACGCCTTTAGAATTACAAAAAACCTCGCGTTTCTCGTAGTCCTTATACGGCTTGCGGAGCTTGTCGAGTTTTTCTGTTTCCACGCACAAAAAGCCGATTTCTCGCCAATACATAACTACGCCTCCTCGATATATTCGTTAGATAGCTGTAAATGCCGCTTGAGCATTTCGTAGCTATCGCGGTACTTTTCAGCGTCTGCGTTATCGAGTCCAAACTCGGCTTTTACATAACAGACGATAGCCCGCTTTATAAGTGCGTCGCTCTCGTCCTCAACCTTTGCCGCTTTAATACCGCCTAACAAGAGGTCAGCTTGCGCCGCCCCTATTAGGTCGGTAATTTCAGCGTCAAAATGAGTATGGCTTATGCGTAGGTATCGGCGAACATCATAAACAAATTGCTTTGAGATATTCGCCATAGGTTAGCCCTCCGTTAATTAGGCAGCTTTCTTAACGAGCTTAACGAAAGCACCCAAGCCCGCAATAGCCTTACTGTCAAAGACACAAGAGCCGAGGTAGTCTACGCTGTTGGTAGCGAGTCCGCTGTGCTCGGACTTAACTACCGCAATATCCTGGGAATAGTTACCCACGATATACGAGAAGTCGCCGAGGTAGGAAACGCCTGCGGCGAGAGAGCCCGTAAAGTAAACCTCACAACCCATAATGTAGTATCTGCCGTTGGCAAATTCAATGAGGTTGTTTTTGCTCTTGTTCATAAGGGCGTAAAAATCAGCAAAGAAAGTAGCCTTGCTCATAGCCCAAACAGCGTTACGCTCGTAACCACTTGCCAACATACCGTAAACGGCAGTAATGTTTGCCTCGGTAACGGCGGAGGTTTCCACCATATCCGTACCCGCAGTATATGCGCCGTTGGTGCCCTTGCCGCCCTGGGCTACGCCGCCAGGCTGATTGCTGCCCGTACCGACGAAAATAAAGTTTTCAATCTTGCGGGCGATAGCCTCGGCGATAATTTCCACGATATAGGACTCGAAAGCTGCAATAGTCATATTGACAGTAGCGCGGCTCGCCTTAACGAGCTTGACAATTTCGTAACCCGTGAGGCTTACGGAGCCGAGGCTGTCGGCAGCAACGGTAATAGCTTTGTTCTCCTGGTGGATAGCTGCGTCATTGTTGGCACCCTCTACGGCAAACTTAAAGTTGCCAGGTACGTGGAAAATCTTACAACGCTGCAAAATAGGCGCAACCTCGTACATTTTCTTGATAATTTCGTTAGCGGTGCTCTCGGGAATAGCAGGCAGTGCGGAGCCTGCGGCGGTGCTGTAGGCTCTCTGCTCGTTTTCAGTAAGAGCCTTGCCCTGCAAAGTCTTGAGCCAAGCGGAGCGGTACTCCTTGTCCTGGTCGAAAGTGTCCGCAGCGCGGGCGGTTACGGGGTTGGGAATTTCAACGGCGGGAATAGTGCCGATATTGATACCCTCAATAGTTGCGGCTCTCTTTTCCAAGTTCTTATACTCGGTATCGAGGTTGCGCAGTTCCTTTTCGATTGCGTCGAGGTCTACCTCGCCGCTGCCCTGGAGCATATCGCGGAGCTCTGCCTTGCGGTCGTTAATTTCTTTCATACGCTTAATAAAATTCATAGTGATAACTCCTTTGTTTTGATAGTTTTTTAGGGTTTAACAGTAGGTCAAAGCTATTAGTTTACGACGGCGTGCGCGTTCCTCCAATGCCCTAAACTCTTTCTCGTGCTCCTCCGAGAAAAAACTTCTTGCCGCTGTAATGCTTGTTTCGTTGTATGCGGGAAAATCCACCGCCGAAACATCAAACAGCTTTTTTATTTTAGTTATCGTCCTTGTATGTGTTTCTCTGTCGTAAGAGCACTCCCTCACAATAAACGAAAAACTCATTTTATCAACGCGGCGTTTCATAACATCACGGTGTAAATTGCGGTGCCGCTCGTCCTCGCTGTCGAGGTGTGCCGCAATATCGAGCCCTCTATCCGTAATGGAATAATCGAGGGATTTGTTACGAGTACGGGCGTATACGGTAGCGTCGTTCTGCCCGTGGTTGCGGTTAAAGATAAAATCCGACATATCGCAGTTATCAAGAGCACCGCGAGCGATAACCTCTTTGTACTGTACGCCGTCAATCTCGCAAATAACGGTAGGCGTATCAAATACAATAGGGGTACCGCGCAAAATAAGTTCTTTGCTGTCGTTCTCGTCAAGAGTAGTAAATGGTGTTGCCGCTCTGTACTCTCTTTCGTTTGGCTTATATGGCATAATTACTTCTCCTCTCCGTCATTCTCACCCTTTTTCGGTGCCGCAACGGGTGCGGGGTTGCCGTCGTTTCCGTCGTTGCCCTCGTCGTCCTCCTCGGTACCGTCCTCGGGTGGTGTTTTTTCTTTACCCTTGTCGCCTAATTGATACTCGTCTGCTTTGTCGGCATTAACCATATTGAGCGTTTGTACGCGGCGTTTGCCCTCCTCGCCGCCGATAGGCGGAAAGCCGAGCGTTACTAATGCCTGGTCGAGCATTAAGCCGCCGATTTCGGATAGATATTTAACTGCTGCTAATTTGTCGGAGAGTTTCGCATATTGGAGCTTGTTACCCTCTGCAACAATCAAATTACCATAGCCGCGCTCCTTGCGGGTAAAGAAACAATTTGTAAAAGCCTGCTCAAGCTGCATAAAAAACGGTCTAATTTCGCCCTCGTAAAAGTCGTCCTCTTGCTCGGGTGTCGCTTTGTTCTGCACGATAGCCTCGTTAGTGCCGATATAGTCGTAAATCTCGGCTTTTATATACAAGAGTTGCCCCTGCGGTAGCGGAGTTTGCTTGTCCTGGATAGGGGTATACTCGTACTTGTTGTCCGTAACGATAACGCCCGCGCCGTTGTTCTCCATTTTGAGGTTATCCCGTATAAAGTCGTCGCGGCGGGCGTTTAAGTCCTCGTTTTTGGTGGAGGCAGCTATTTTCAAAATGCCGCGCACAACAGCCACAAGCTCGGCAAACTTGCTCATAGATTGGTTAAAGGTGTTTGCTGTTTTCAAAACGGGCATTAACGCCTCGTTATTGCTGCCGAAAAGCTCGTTATCCGCAAACATAGAGCCGATATGTATAATATCCGCATACGGGAAAGTATAGGTTTTCCCGTTGTAAAAACGGAATTTCAAAAACAGCTCGCCCTTGTACTCAAGCAGCTTTATTTCTTGGGCGTTGATATTATACAAAGCCTCGAGTTTCCCCGTATATTCGTTCCACACGGGGAAAATAAAAGCGTTATTATAGAGCTTGTATTGAGCCGCCACGCGGTAATAGAATTTATACGCCGTAGTCAGCGGGTTAGGCTGATACTGCAATATATAATTAAGCGAGCTGCTCTCAACATCAAGCAATTTTCCGTCGCCTTTTCGGATATGTCGCGGCTGCACTCGTGCGGCTCTGCGGGCGAAAGAGTGAATAGCAGCGCGGACGGTGTTTACCTCCCAGGCATTGCCCGAAAACGGTACAAAATTCGATTGGTAGGAATTGAGGAGCTTATACTCGGTATAGCCGTCGAGAGTCTGCGGCTTTCTGCCAAAGATAGCCTCAAATAGTCCTCGTCTTTCTTTCATTTTCTCACCCCACATTATACATAAAGTCGTCGTAATATTTTACATAGATAACCCAGGCATTTAATAGCGATACCGCCCCGTCAATGCGGCGTTTGTCGGTTATCTTAACGGGTTGAATATTATTAACTCCGCTTTTCTTTACTGCCGTATTGGATAGGCACCAAACTAAAACGGGGTTTTTGTTGTAGTTTACTATCTTGTCCGCGAAAGCCGCTCCCATTTCTCGCATAGGTTGGCTCCAGGTAAAAGGACCCTGCGCCACGGGCTCCATAGTAAAACCGTTGCTTTTCATTTCCTCCACCCAATAGCCCGCTAACGCTCGGTCATAGCCTACCTTGAAAGCGTCTATTTTGTGCTCGTCCCGCATTTGGCAAAACCACCCCGTAACCTCGGAAAAGTTTACGCGGTTGCCGCTGCATATAGTGAGCAAGCCCCGCTCCGCCCATAGGCGGTAGGGAGCCTCGTTTGTATTCTTTTCCTCGAGATGTTCTATACGCGCCTGCGGGAGGAAATAATGCTGTAAAACATATACCGTATCGTCGGCAGGCTTGCGTATAAGCAGCGTTGCCGCCGTTAAGTCGGTAGTAGCCGAGAGGTCGCAACCGCCTATTGCGTAGGTGTTGTATACCTCCGACATATCGAAAACAGCGTCATTTTTAATTTGGTCGTAAGAGAGCCATACGCTGTTATCGTTCTCGCGGTAGTTAAAGTCCTTGCATAGTACGCCTGGTAGGTCGGCGGGGTTGTTTTTAGCCCTCTCGACAAAGGCGGCAAGGGTTTTATATTGCTTGATAGCTCCGAGCCCTGGGTTAGCTTTAATCCACATTTGCGGGTTAGTCCACTCGTCGCGGCTGTCGATTTCGTAGAGGATAGGTAAAAAGGTGTCGTCCTTTTTCTTTCCGTCTGCGAGGTCGCAGGCAAGCTCGTACATATTGTCAAAAATGCACTCGCGTATCGTACCTGCTGTCGTAATCATAACGACAAGAGGTTGACGGCGGCTCGAGGTGGATTGTTTCATAACCTCGTATAGGTTTCTATCGCGGATAGCGTGGAGCTCGTCAATAATAACGGCGTGAGAGTTCAAGCCGTCGAGCGTGTTTGAGTCCGAGGCGAGAGCCTCAAATATTGAGGAGGTAGCAGGGAAATATACATCATTTCGCCGCTTTTTAACAACCGCTCGCAGCTCGGGCGATTGTTTAATCATATTGACAGCCTCGGTAAGTACCTTTTTTGCCTGGTCTTTTTTAGTCGCTACGGAGTATATCTCCGCTGCGCCCTCATAGTCGGCAATCAGCATATATAACGCAATGCCCGAAAGCAAAGTAGACTTGCCGTTTTTTCGCCCGCATAAAAACATTGTTTCGCGGAAACGGCGGTAGCCTGTTTCTTTTTCAAGCCAACCGAAAAGCAGTTGTATAAATGCTTTTTGGAATAATTCGAGCTCGAGAGGAGCTCCGATAGTCCCTTGCGATTGCTTGCAAAATGTTTCGATAAAGAGTATAGGTCGCTCGCCCGTTTCCTCGTCGAAATAGTACGGAAAACCGACAGGCGGTGCCTCCATTTCAGCAATAAGCCGAGAGTAGACAACTTTAACGCGCCTACTCGTGATAATGTCGCCGCACTCTATGCGGCGGTAGTATTCTTTAACCCAATTCAAGCCTTTTTAGCTGCCTTTGTGGGTTTCGTGGCAAACATCATAAGAGCCTGCCCCGCTTTGTCCGCCTCGGTTGTCGGCGAAAGCTCGGAAAGCTGTTTAATGGTGGCGTTATAATTCTTTACCATTGCGTTATAAGGCTGTAAAAGAGGGTGCGCTCGCTCGATTGTATAGGCACCCTGCGGCATTTTAACGACGAGCCCGTCCTCGTTAATTTTTGCCTCCATATCCTCCAAAGAAACGAGCATATAAGCCGCTCTTTCAATCAATTTTTTAGCGATTTCGAGCTGTTCTTTGGGTAGGTTTTTGTAAATTTTCTTAATTCTGTTTTGCTCTTTTTTCTGTCGCGTATATAATGTATCGTCCAAGCTAAAACTCCTTTCTTTGGTCGTTAAGGGTAGGGGGGTAATATACGCAAGGGGCGGTCATAAAAGGGGCTTAACCTCGGTTCATAGAAAACAACATCAAACTTTTTTAACGGGGGGGAGTGTTTGCGTGTTCTCGGCTGTCGCGTCGGTCGCTGCGTGTACCTCAATCGCTACAACATTGATAGCGTTAAGTATTAGCTTTGTACCCTCGACAGTGTCGAGAATAACTGTGCCCTCCTCAAGAGCCGACGCGAGCCGCTCTTGAAAGTCTGTAGTAGTTGCCTCGACATTGAAAGACAATGCCGCGTTACTCGTGTATATAATTACCTCGCATACTCTGCTCATAAGTAGCTCTCTCTTTCTACGAGGTTTCCCTCGTCGTCGAACATCAGCCCCGCTGCTGTTGCAGGCTGTCCCTCGTGCTCTACAGCGTGGCACTCACGGCACACAAGCTCGAGGTTGTCCTCGGATAGCGTAATACTCGGGTTGTCTATGTTCTGCGGCGTGAGGTGTATTTTGTGGTGGACTATTTCGCCAGGTCTACCACACCGTACACATAGCCCCATATCTCGCTTGTATATATATTCCCTGGTTTCGCGCCAGGCTGTGCTCAAATAAAATTTGCGTGCAAATTCTTTCATATAGCAGCGTCCCGCCCTCTCCGCCGTTGTAGTGCTATATCTGCTCCCAATACAACGACAAAGCGAGCCACTTTGCAGCAGCCCGCTTAACCGTTAATTTCTACGGTATCAGTTTACCACCGCAAAAAGCAAGTTTCTATACAGCGTTTTTTCAAATGCTCTAAATTGAGGATAAAGCAGCCGCTCCGTAGTAGAGTAAGGCAAACTCTGCGACGGCTTTATTTCGGAGGTTATATACTGTCGTCGGCGACTCGATATATAGAGCCTCCGCTATAGCCTCTTTTGGGCGTTTCTCGACATACCACAAAATCACGCATTTTTTGTATTCGTCGGAGAGCTGCTCTAATACGCCCTCTATTTCCGCAAGTGTTCGCTCGGTTTCTTTGATATTTCGGGAGCACTCCGAAAGTTCCAAAAGTTCGTTAAGAGTATCGCTCACAAAATGCGAGTCCGTAAACGGCTTGCTATAGTCGATAGCTCCAGGCTCTCGCGACTTGCCCTGCTCAATTAGGCGTTGCTCTCTTTTTTGCAAATTTTCTAACGCCCTTTTGAGTGTAGGTACGGAGGCGAGCACTTGCTCCGCCGCCTTAAAGTAATTCATAAAATCACCTCCGAAAAGTTAGTTATTTTCCCGAGCTGCCAAAGC
This sequence comes from Ruminococcus intestinalis, assembly GCF_014288065.1. NCBI lineage: Bacteria > Bacillati > Bacillota > Clostridia > Eubacteriales > Oscillospiraceae > Ruminococcus > Ruminococcus intestinalis. The sequence goes on from NZ_JACOPS010000002.1 coordinate 465,811, forward strand.
CTCCCGCTCCGCGCTCGGTTTCCTCGAGCTTGTCTACTTGCTCAAGTTCGGGCGTGAAAATCGGTAAAAGCACAATTTGGCTTATTTTGTCGCCTGCGTTTACCGTGTAATCAAACCCGCTGTTGTTATATAGCTTAACGACGATAGAGCCCGTATAGCCCGCGTCGATAACGCCCTCGCTTGTAATACCGTGTTTGACATTAAGCCCGCTTTTGCTTTTCAAAAATCCGACATAGCCTGCGGGGATTTCGATATGTACGCCAATATCAAAGCGAGCGGACTCTTGAGCTGGCACTATTTGCCGCTCCCTGGCGTAAAGGTCATAGCCTGCGTCGGTGGAGTGAGCCCTGGTAGGCATAATTGCTCCGTTATCAAGTACAATTTTCATTTTTAAAACCTCCTAAAGTGTAACGCACAAATTGAGCACCGCCGCGGCGAGCCAATAGACGCATTTTTTATAATCTTTGCCGATAAGGCACATAACCGCCGCTCCTACGTCAAGCGCGATAAGGATAAATGGGAAAATAAGCATATACATTGACTTTTTCTCCTTTTCCGTTGTTTTAGGTTTTCCTTCGTTTGTATTCGGGGGCTCTGCCCCCAAGCCCCCGAGGTTTAACGCTTTAGTTTTCCACAAGGGAATTTGTAGCCGTTTCATAATTTGCCTCGCTTTCGGCTCCGTTTCGGAGCGGGTTTTTTATACATACGGACGGTCAAATAATAGCCGCCGTTAATCTCATTGTAGTATGGGCTTATATCCGAGAGAGCGTAGCCCTCGTAGAGCTTTTCTAATTCCTCGCGGTTATCGTAGCCGCTGTCGTGAAATTGCTTAACCTTGTATTGCGGTAATCTGCCGTCCCTCTCGGAGGTTTTCGGCTGCTCTAAATTGCGGCTCGCGCACCAACGCTTACCGAGTATAGGCTCCTTAACGAGATAAACAGCAATACCTGCTATACCGTTTTCGTCAAACTGTAACGGCTTTGCGGTTGTGTAGCCTTTTCCCCATATTTCCGCAAGAGTGTTAATATCTATACCGCCGCTCATAACGATATGGTGGTGTAAACGCCCGCTCTTAGAGCCTTGCTCTGTAACCGCTACATACTTGAGGTCGGGCAGTTCGTGTTTTTTGCGGTACCGCTTGACTCTGCGGAGGAAATTTTGTAGCTGCCTTTGTGCGTCCTCGGGTGTCGGCGGCTCATTCTCGGGGCTGTATGTCAAATCAAACCGTATGTCGTGTTTGGTAAAGTTCGTATTAAGCAGGCGTATTAACTTACGCTCGGCGTTTCTTTGGTTGAGTTTCTTTTGCGTTTCGGTGGTCGGCTTGCGCTTTCGGCTCCGTCCTCGCTGATACTCAAATACGGGGAATATATCTACCTCGAGATATTCACCGCAATAGTGTTTTTTCTCTCTGTATAGGCAACGCATAGTTTTAACCTCCGTGTTTTACTCTTGGGGCTCTGCCCCAAACCCCGAGGTTTAACGCTTTTGTTTTCCATAAGGGAATTGAGAAAAGAGCGGAGAGGGCAGCACGCACTCACTCCGCCCTTTATCCCTTATGCTAAAATCTTATAACGCGCTCGAGTCGCACCTCTGTGTTGCTCTATCCTCGTTATAAGCAAAAGCCTTATTTACTCGGGTTGTCTACGAAAGCCAACAAAGAGAGGGTATATATAACCCGCTCGGGTTTATTCTCTATTTGGTCATTAAGTTATTATCCATTACGAGCCCGAAATAGAGCCTATAGCTCCCGTTTCTATTGACTTTTCGTTGCCCTTATGCTACAATTATTAAAGGTAATTGAGTAGCACAAGAGCGGCTACGGCGGCTATCACTCGGGCGGAGTGGTAGCCGCTTTTTCTTATTCGTTTACATCTGCAAGGGCTGCGTACTCGTCTGCTTTAGCGAGTACCTTGTTTGAGTAGGTCGTTTCGTATACGCCTTTTTCCCATAGGGTAGAGGCTCCATACTCGCCCATATAAACCAGGGCGGGCTCGTCGTACTTTTCAAAAAGGCGGCGGAGGATATATAGCCCCGCTTGGATATTTTGGTGCGGCTCCGTAAAATCGGTAATGCCGAGAGCGGAGGAGAGCTCCGCGTGGTTACATTCGTTTATCTGCATTAAGCCGTAATCATTCGTCCCGCTGACTACATCAGCTATAAAAGAGGACTCTGTATACATAAGCCCCATAGCAAAATAAAAGTCGATATAGTACGCCTCGCAGAGATAATATGTAAACTCCTGCAATTCTACGGGTAAATCGCAATCAATAGGGGTAAAGCTCTCGCCGAGCTCATAATTAAAAGTAACGCCGCCGTTTTCGGTTATGTATCTGCCGTCCTTGGTACCGTATAGCTCCGCCGCCTGGGTGCTGCCTGTTGCCGCTGCAGTGTCTTTTCTGCTGAAAGCGTGAGCGACTACCACAACGCCGCTCCCGATAATTGCACCGATAAGGAATATACATATAATAAATAGTAGTAAGTTACGCTCCACTTTTTTGCGGGCGTTTTTCTTTTGGGTGGCTGTCATAAAGTAACCTCCTTTACTTTCGCGGGGTTGACAATAGAAACGCTGTTGTTATTCTTGTCTAATAGTTCTGCCGAAATATCGAGCTTGCCGCCTTTGTTGCGGTAGATAATGCCCGACACATATTTATATACAATGCCGTTATGCTCAACGGGGCAACAGCTAAAGAGAGCCGCTTTTAACTCTTCGTTTGTCATAAGGCCGCCTCCTTATTTCTTTTTGTTGCCGAAAATGCTAATAATAGCCAGGGCTAAGCAAATAATAGCCGTAATAATAACGCTGTCGTTCATTTAGTCCACCTCCTCGTCAAGTTCAATTTGCTTGTAACCGTCCGCAGAGCGGCTCTTTTCTTGTTTATTAAAGAGCGTTACTTTTGAGAGGTTTAATATTTCCTCAAGAGTCTGTATAAAGTTCTCATTTACCAGGTCATAAGGAGAAAAAACGCCGAGGAGTACAAAGCCGCTTTTAACCACAATATACAGTCTGCCGAGTTTGTCGGTACGCTCGTACAGTTCGTAACCCGCTTGCGAGTCTGCAAACGGTTTTAAGTATCTTGTATTTATAAAAGCTATGCCTTGCGAGGTTTTAAGAGGCTCGAGCGTTCTACCTTGTGCGTAAAATGCAATAGTTCCTCTGTCGAGCATTTCCTCGGACTCGTCGCCGTCCTCGAAATTTATAAAAGACGGTAACTCCCGCTCCTTAAAATAGAATTTGTCCCGCTTGTCCTCTGCAATATCAAACATAGTAAATATGTTGTCTTGCGTGAGTTTCGGTAAATTGTAAACGGGGTAAAAAGCTGCTCCGTTTCCGAGCCATTGGCAGGCGGGCGTTTCGGAAACAATAATAGTTTTTTCGGCTTTTAATATCGCCTCAATTTGTTTTAATTTCATTTCGTGCCCTCCTCTCTTATATATAGGTAAAAGTCTACCGTTTCGCGTAGCTGCTCCTCGGTCTTTTTCTTTGATTGCTGTACGTGATATACGGCGTGTCCCTCTGCGTCATATATGCTAATATGATTATTGAGCCCGCTTTGTACTACTATGTAACCTCTGTGTTCAACCTCGGTAGAGAGGTCCTCACAAGCGCACTCCTCGTAAAATTCGCAGCGGAGGCAGCAACTTTTACAATCTGCTTTCTTTGTGAGCCAAAGTTTAAGGCGGAGTCGGAGGCTCGCTGTAGCCTCCGCTGCCTTATATTTAATAATGTAATAAATCTGTTCTGCCGCCGATACTTTCCTATATCCCATAACAAACTCCTAACAAAACCAATCGTTAGCAAGCTCGAGGGCGTACTCTTTAGCCTCTTTTTTTGCTTTAGGTGTTTTGCCCTCTACTGACTCAATTACCGCCTGGGCTAAATGCGTTATACGCCCGCGCAGGCAAGCAATTTCTTTCGAGGCTCGGTTTTCGTATTCGTCTTTACTCTTTCGGAATTGCATAAACTCCTCAAAGAGTCCCTCGGTCATTTCAACCGTTATTTTCATATTGCCAGGGGCAGGAATAGTCATAGAGCAGTCTTTTTCGATTTTGATACTTTCCATAAAGTCGCCTCCTCACGCGCTTAACAGCGCAGATTATTCAAAGATTTTAGGATTGAAAATACAAGCGGGGGCGACTCCGTAAGCGGCGTACGCACAGCTGTTGATTAACGCCCCCGAGGTAGTCACAGAGCGCTCGGTGTACGCGTACCCAGGGACGCAGCTCCAAGGCGTAATAGTCCATACCCTGGTATCATATTTAGGTACAAACTTATGGTACTTGCGGTAGAGGTTGTCCGAAAGCAAAGCGATATAGTCCTCGGAGGTGCCGTAATCGGTCATACCGTTGTCACTTGTGAGGTCGGAAACAAACGGGAGGAGGTCGCCTTTGTTGAATTTCTTGAGGTATTCGCCGTTGAGGTACTCTCGCAGGGTAGAGCCGCGCCAATCGTTGCAATTATTCTCGTCAAAAGGCATTTCCTTTTTAAGGCGTTCCGCCACGACAGCGAGTACGCCGCCTTGCTCCTCTCCGAGCACTACAAACTCGATACCGTTGTAACCAAAACGGGTACCCGCCTGCGGTACCTTTCCGCTGATAGCGGGAGCGGTAGCCTGCTCGTTTTCGTCGTCCTCGTATTCGTCCTCATATTCGGACGGAGTAAAAACGCCTGCAAAAGCGAGGCTCACAACCGCCTCGGCTCTTTTCTTGTTTTCGTCGGGGTTGGTGTTGGTAGCTATATCGTCGCAAAGCGACTCGATAGCCGTTAAAATACTGCTATTCATAATGCAGCCTCCTTAATAATTTTCGTAATTGTTTATAAGCTCTTGCAGCTCGGCGCGGTTAAGCTCCTCCACAAGCTGTGCGATTGTCTTACGCTCCTTTTGGTACCCGCTCAATAACAGCTCGTCCTCCTCGGGAGTCCAGGCTCCCGTCTTAACCACTTCGCGCTCGGGCGTAAATTCGTGTCTGCATTGCGGGCACTTTACGGGTTTGCACATCTGCTACATCTCCTCATATATAAAGTCAAATAGAGATAACTGTACGGGTGGCGGGTTAGCTATATAAGCGTCTACCTTGTCGGATATTTCCTTAAATGTTTTTCCGTACTTAAAGCCCTCCGATACCTTGTTAGGTACGCTATCAAAAGTAACGAGCTCCGCCCATAATTCGGGGTGGTTAGTCTTTAAGTATGCAAATTCTTTTACTTTTTGATTAGGGCAAAACCAACAACCGCCACGCTTTGAAAATTTGTATGTAGGGGATATAAGGCTATAAGGCCTTAATATGTCGTAGGTCTGCTCCTCGATAATTCCTTTTTGCTCGAGGAGTGATATTTGCCCTTTGCGGTGTACTCTTTCGAGTCGCTTGGGCTCGTCGGCGGCTATTCCTATATATTCTTGATAGTTTCTGCCGAGGGACTTTAGGTACCGCTTTATTGGGTTAATTTTTTCTCTGTTCATAGCGCACATACCGCCTATTAACCAACCCGAGAGCTTGCTTTTTCTGTCCTCGTGCTCTGTTCTTTCGATAGTGTGGTAAAACCAATGCATATAATCTTTGTCGGACTCGATTACCTTTACTTTGTAGCCCCAAGACTCAAAGAGCGGTATTGCATAGCTAAATATCCACTCTATAACCTCGGGATATTCGGCATATATCCGCCGTTTTTTGTCAAACCATAAAAGCGAAATAACGATAAGGTCAATAGGTATTCCGAGCTCGTGAGCTAATACTATAGTTGCCGTCGAGTCTTTCCCACCGCTCCAACATATAATATTTAGCTTTCTTTCGGAGCTCATAGTGCTTTGAGCACATCATTTATAATAGCTTTCTCGCTGTCGGCAGTAATACAAACTCTGTGCTTATACCCGTTCTTATATTTGATATTGCAATACTCCTCGGCGATACCGTCGTCGTATTCGTAAGAGAGGGACTCCACGCCCTCGTCGAGCCGTTGTATAAACGGCTGTAAACTAAACTCGATAAAATCGCTTTTATCCATACTAAACATAATAAAATCACTCCGTTTTATTTTTCTTTTTTACTGCGCCGTTACGGGCTTTCGGTGCCCTCGGCGTTTGATATTGTCTTGTACGGTCTTTTGTGCAAGCTCGGCACTATAGCCGCCGCGCCCGTTACCGTCGAGCTCACCCGTCCCGCCTCGCGTTAATTCTCTGTAAATAGTGGCAAGGTGTACTCCGAGCTCGGAGGCAATGTCTGCGAGGCTTACGCCTGCTGTATAAAGAGCCTCAATACTCTTTCTGTCCTCATAGGTGAGGTATCGGCAAGTCATACGCGCTATACTCCTTTCTTTCTCTGTAGGTGAGAGCAAGAAAGCGGAGGGCGAGCCCTCCGCTTTCTTATTCCCTTATGCTAAAATCTTATAACGCGCTCGAGTCGCACCTCTGCGTTGCTCTATCCTCGCTATAAGCAAAAGCCATAAAAAATAAGTGCGTTAGGTCTTAAAAACCTTTCGCACTTATTTTAAAACTTTTTAAATTTATAAAAATTTTAAAAAAGGTATTGACAAATACAATTTAATGCTGTATAATATCTACTGTTCTCTTGTGAGAACACAATTAAACAGTTGGTGTTGATGACGCTGAGGGTCCACCTGTTCCCATACCGAACACAGAAGTTAAGCTCAGTGGTGCCGAAAATACTTGGCTGGTGACGGCCCGGAAAGATAGGGAAATGCCAACATAATGAAATCCATCTGATTCAGATGGATTTTTTCTTTTGCGATTTTTAATTTTAAAAACAAAAACAGCCCTGTCATAGTTTAAATTATGACAGGGCTTTACTTAACTGTAATTCAATTTTGAATTATGCTTTCTTCTGCGTTCTCTGCTGTTCTGAAAACTTTTCTCTTGTTTTCTTTACAATATCAAGCTGTGAAGAAAGTGTTTCTTCTGTTGTCTTTAAAATGCTGTCAGAGTAAACATTTGTAGCTGTGCGGATTTCCTTTGATTTTGCCTTTGCATCGTCAACAATTTCCTTAGCCTTAACCTTTGCCTCACGAACAAGCTCGTTCTGATTGAGGATTGTCTTTTTGCGCTCTTCGGCATTGCGAATAATGTTTTCTGCCTCTTTCTTAGCCTCTGTAAGAATTGCCTTTCTGTCGGCAACTACATTCTTAGCCTGGCTGATTTCAGACGGCATTGCGTCCTGAATCTGCTCAATAATGTTGTACATCTCATCGCTGTCAACCATTACCTTGCCGCCTGAAAAAGGTACAGACTTAGCCGAGCCGAGTATATCCTGAAGCTCTAAAATTAAATCATCAATTTTCATAATTTATTATCTCCTTTATTTAAGGTTTACTTTTCTTTGTTTACTTTTCTTTGTTTACTTTTCTTTGTTTACTTTTCTTTTTTATAAAGTCTTTCAACAATTCTGTCATGAATCATCTCGGGAACAAAATTGCTTATATCACCGCCGAGAGAAGCTACCGTACGCACCATACTTGAACTTAAATACATTGACTCCGACTCCGCTGTCAGAAATATTGTTTCAAGCTGCGGATTAAGCCTTTTATTGGTGAGTGCCTGCTGAAATTCATATTCAAAGTCAGACACAGCTCTTAATCCTTTTACTATTGCGTCAACCTTGCGCTCTTTGCAATATTGAGCAAGCAAGCCGCTGTAGCTTACTATTTCAACATTCTCGATACCTGCGGTTGATTCCTTTAAAAACTGTATTCTCTCCTCCGCAGAAAAGCTCGGAGTCTTTTTTTCGTTGGTAAACACACCGACTATAACCTTGTCAAACATATTTGCGGCACGCTTGATAATGTCGATATGTCCCAGCGTAACCGGATCAAAACTGCCCGGACAAATAACTGTTTTTTCCATTACAAAAAATCCTTATGTCTGAATGTGCTTATTTTTATTTTACCATAGCGATATTCTCTGTCAAGTACAAAATCGCCGTAATTTGCAGAAATTTGTTCGTCAAAGGGATTTTCTGCAATAATTATGCCTGTTTCACGCATATTTTCTGCCACAATAGGAAGTGCGTCCTGCAAAATTCCTTTTTTGTACGGCGGGTCTAAAAACGCTATGTCAAACTCGGTTGAGTTCATAGAAAGAAAGCTGCGGTAATCCATTGCAAACAGCTTTGCCTCTTTGTCAAATTTAACCGCAGAAACATTTTTTCGCACTACATCAAGCGATTTTTTTGATGCGTCAACAAAATACGCCGAGCTTGCGCCTCTGCTTATTGCCTCAATACCCATCTGTCCCGAGCCTGCAAAAAGGTCGAGAAATGTATGTCCCATAATTTCAAACTGTATAATTGAAAATACGGCCTCTTTTATTCTTTCGGTGGTAGGTCTTACATCTTCTCCCTCAAGGGTTTCAAGTCGCCTGCCTTTTGCCGTTCCTGTTATTACCCTCATAATATCTTCCTTTTTTTCGTATAAAGCATAAAAGCACTTATTACGAATGTATTTTCTTCAATATTACATAATTATAACATATTATTACAAAAATTACAACATTTTTATTAATTCAATTTTCTGTCGTTTTTTCATTTGAATGAAAGTATCTGTACACTGCTATTGCCGCATTTTTTGTCATTTGCGGACATCCCTCAAGTTCTTCAAGGTCTGCCTTTGAAATATTGTCAATCGTCCTGAAATACTTGAGCATTGCCCTTGCTCTCTTCTCCCCTATGCCGTCAATATCGGTAAGCGAGCTTTTAAAAGTATTTTTACTTCGCCTGCTGTGGTGATAGCCGATTGCAAAGCGGTGCACTTCGTCCTGCATTTTGCTAAGGAAAGTAAACAGTGCCCTGCGTGAGCTGACAGAAATTTCTCCGCCGTCACCCGTAACCGCCCTTGTACGGTGTTTGTCATCTTTAACCAAGCCGAAAAGCGGCACATCAATATTCATTTCCCGCAAAACTTTTTTTACTACCGCAACCTGACCTTTACCGCCGTCAAGCAAAATCAGGTCGGGCAGTTTTCCGAAGCCCTCGTCTGCCTTTTCGGCTTTATAGTATTCGTCAAATCGTCTGCCGATAACCTCCGCCATAGATGCGTAGTCGTCCTGTCCCTCAAAACCCTTTATCTTAAATTTTTTATAGGCGCACTTGTACGGCTTGCCGTTTTTATAAACAATCATACCCGCAACATTTTCCGTACCGGCAAGGTTTGAAATATCGTAGCTTTCAATGTATTGCGGTATTTTTTCAAGTCCGAGCAATTCCTTAAGCTCTTCAAGTACACTGTATTCCTTGACTGTTGCACCCTTGCGCTGTGCAAGTTCTTCGGCGGCGTTTGAACGGCACATTGCCATAAGCTGTGCCTGCTCACCCCTTTGCGGAACTGTAACATACACCTTACTGCCACGCTTTTCGCTCAGCCAATCCTGCATTGCGGTCAAACCGTCAAAATCTTTGTCAATGGCAATATTTTTCGGTATATCGTCACGAATAGTATAGTAGCGCAAGATAAATTCCTCGGTTTCACTGTCACTGTCGCCCGAATCAAAAACAAAACTTTCTCTGTCAAAAAGCCTGCCGCCCTCAAAGCGAAATACCTGATAGCAGGTCTTTTTTCCGTCCGAAAAACTGCCGATAACATCTTCGTCGAGAACCTTGTTTGCAACAACCTTTTGCTTGTCCCCCATTTTTTTAATTGAGCTGATTTTATCACGGATTCTTGCGGCTCTTTCGAATTCAAGATTTTCTGCCGCCTCCTCCATTTTCTTAGTGAGGTCTTTAACCGAATTTGACGAACCTCCCTTTAAAAACGCAAGCGCCTGTTCTACGCTTTCGTTATAATCGGCAAATTTCACCTTTCCCGTGCACGGAGCGGAACAAAGTTTGATATGATAGTTAAGACACGGTCTGCCCTTGCCAAAATCCTGCGGGAACTTGCGATTGCAGGTTGGGAGCATAAAAATTTTGTTAGCCTCCTCAACTGCGCTCTTTACATAGTAACTGCTTTTGTACGGTCCGATGTATTCGGCATTATCGTCATTTTTCTGGAGAACATAAGAAATTTTGCGCCATTTGTCGCCGCTGACCTTGATGTAACTGTAGCCCTTATCGTCTTTAAGGAGAATATTATATTTGGGGGTGTGCTGTTTAATCAGACTGCACTCAAGAATGAGCGCCTCAAACTCGCTGTCTGTGATAATGTATTCAAAGTGGTCAACATTGTCAACCATACGGCGCACTTTTTCTGCGTGGTTGTTTTGAGAACCAAAGTATTGGCTGACACGGTTTCTCAAAGCCTTTGCCTTTCCAATGTAAATAATTTCACCGTCAGCGGAATGCATAATATATACCCCGGGCAAAAGAGGCAGTGCCATAGCTCTTTTGCGGAGTATTGCCATTTTGGGATTCATTGATATTCTCCTTTGAACGAAGTTTTCAACATTTTATATAATAGTGTTAAAAGATTGATTAAAAATTTCGTAATAAACAAACCTTAATCATAAAACAGAGTATAAAAAACCGATTTTTATATTTTCTTTGTTAATCTGAATTTATATCACAAATCCGCCGTTTACACCGAGGACTTGTCCTGTAATAAACTTTGCCTTATCCGAGCACAAAAACAATGCGGTCTGCGCTATATCATCAGGTTCGCCGAGCATATTGAGCGGAGTTTCATCTTTTAATTCATTCACAGTCTGCTCGTCAAACGATTTCATCATATCGGTCATCACAACTCCGGGTGCAATACAATTGACACGAATACCCGAAAGTCCGACTTCCTTTGCAAGCGCCTTTGTAAGTCCGATTACGCCTGCCTTTGCGGCGCTGTAATGCACCTCGCAGGACGCACCTACCTGCCCCCACATTGAACTGACATTTAGTATAACCCCGCTGTGATTTTTTATCATAAAGCGTTTCAGTACCTCTCTTGAACAATAAAAAACACCGTCAAGGTTAGTGCCTGTCATTCTTCTCCAATCCTCATCCGTTATATCCGTAAAAAGTTTTTGCTGTGCTATTCCTGCGTTATTCACAAGCACATCAACATTGCCGAACCGATTTTCAACTTCGTCAAAAAGGAAAGTAACTTCTTGCGAAGATGAAACATCCGCTTTAACAGGTAATGCAGTCGAGTTAGTTTCGTTCTCTATCTTTTTTGCAAGCGCAAGCGCCTTGTCTTGTGAATTGTTATACTGTAAAACAACATTGTATCCGTCCTTTGCAAAAGCAAGTGCCGTTGCCGAGCCGATACCGCCCGACGCTCCTGTGATTACCGCTGTTTTCAAATCTTCATCTCCGTTTCATCTCCGTTTTATTTATATGATAATTATAGCATCTATAAATTACATTTACAAGATTAGGTTATTTGGCAACGGTTTGAAATAAATAAAAACAGCTTTGAATCGGCATAAGCGAAAACAAAGCTGTTTGTTTAAATGTTGCGGCAACTATAACTAAATAAAAATAAATTTAAATCTAAATTATCTCTTTAAGGTTTTTCACCATATCGGCAATAACTTCCATAATTTTTTCAGTCGGTTTTTCCTTAAGCAATTTGTCAAGATTTTCTTCAAAATCCTTTGGTAAAATTTCACAGCGCTCCTTGCAAATTTGAACAAGTCTTTTTTCTCCCGGGTGGGTAAGTCTGTTCAATGCAAAAATAACATCAAAATAGCTTGCAACAAAAGCGGCTGTTCTGTGATTTACACTTACAAAATCGTTTCTGTCAATCGCTTTTTTTATCTGCTTGTCAAATGACGGCAAAATACCCGAAAGCATCTTCATATTTAAATCTATAATATTTTGACGGAGTTCTTCGGGATACGGAACGGTAAACTTCTTTTTAATCTCCGCATATTTACCGCTTGGGTCATACACGATCTGCGATGTAATAATGTTATGCCAAAAACAAGTTGTATAACCATGGTTTGCGTGATGTTCAAAAACAGTATAGCTGATAAATTTATCGAATTTATCCATAGGACGGTATATAATGTCCATAGGAACACCGACTTTGAGTATAATATTGTCTTCAAACTCCCAATAATGATTGCCGATTTCCATTTGTGAACAGTAAGGCGCAAGGATATTTTCTCTTACACCGTTGTCGATGTTATCTGTAACATACACATAAACATCATAATCTGATTTTTCGTCAAAAATACCGTTTGCACGGGAACCGCCGAGAGCAATAGCCTCTACCTGCGGCAATGCGGAAAGTTTTTCAAAAATTTCGTTTACCATAATTCACCAATCTTGTTAATGTATAGCTTTTTTAATTTCCGATAAAAAGGTTCTTTGTCAAAAGTTTTGGAAATTATGGTTTAGCGCATAGCTTTAGCTAAATAATTTATTAATACTACTCCAACATTTAGGACAGAACCTTTAATTTTGCAAAAAAGCGGCAAAGTTTTGCCTTCGTTGCCCATAAATTACATAATAGACTTAATAAGTCCGCCTTTTTTAATAATGTTCTGAATAAACTCCGGGAAAGGCTCTGCCTGATAAGTCTTGCCTGTTGTTTCGTCTGTGATAACACCTGTATCAAAGTTTACGGAAACAACATCGCCCTCTTTGATTTCCTTTGCTGCCTCGTCACACTCAAGAATCGGAAGACCGATATTAATTGAGTTGCGGTAGAAAATTCTTGCAAAAGTCGAAGCAATTACGCAGGAAATACCGCTTGCTTTAATTGCAATCGGTGCGTGTTCTCTTGAAGAACCGCAGCCGAAGTTCTTTTCGGCAACCATAATGTCGCCCTCGTGAACCTTATTTACAAATTCTGCGTCAATATCCTCCATACAGTGAGCGGCAAGCTCTTTGTGAGATGCTGTGTTGAGGTAACGAGCAGGAATAATTACATCTGTATCTACATTGTCGCCAAACTTGTGGACTGTACCCTTAGCGTTCATAATCAGTACCTACCTTTCAAAAAATCAAAGCTTTGCAGGGTCTGTAATGTAACCCTTAACAGCACTTGCGGCAGCTACAGCCGGGCTTGCGAGGTAAACCTCACTGTCAACATGACCCATTCTGCCTACAAAGTTACGGTTTGTTGTTGAAATAGCTTTTTCGCCTGCGGCAAGAATACCCATATGTCCGCCAAGACAAGGACCGCAAGTCGGAGTAGAAACTACTGCGCCTGCCTCAATAAATATATCAAAAAGTCCCTCGTGCATAGCCTGTAACCAGATTGCCTGTGTACCCGGGAAGATAATGCATCTTACATTCTTTGCTATCTTTCTGCCCTTGAATACCTCTGCGGCAGCTCTAAGGTCGGTAATTCTGCCGTTTGTGCAGGAACCGATAACGCACTGGTCAATCTTAACCTCTGTTTCGCCGATTTCATCAACTGTTCTTGTGTTTTCCGGAAGATGCGGGAAAGCAACGGTAGGACGAATTTCACTAAGGTCAATTGTGTATTCCTCATCGTACACAGCGTCCTCATCTGCTGTATATTCAACAGGTGTACCCTGATATCTGCCGTTGCAGTATTCACGGGTTACATCGTCAACAGGGAAAATACCGTTTTTAGCGCCTGCCTCAATAGCCATATTTGCAATGCAAAGTCTGTCATCAATGTTGAGGTACTGAACGCCCTCGCCTGTAAATTCCATTGATTTGTAAAGCGCACCGTCAACACCTATCATACCGATAATGTGGAGGATAACATCTTTACCGCTTACAAATCCCTGTGGCTTGCCGACAAGATTAAATTTAATAGCGGCAGGGACTTTGAACCATGCCTTACCGCTAATCATACCTGCGGCCATATCTGTTGAGCCGACACCTGTCGAAAATGCACCGAGTGCACCGTATGTACAGGTGTGCGAGTCTGCGCCAATGCACAAGCAGCCCGGACCAACGAGTCCCTGCTCAGGCAAAAGTGCGTGTTCAATGCCCATCTGTCCTACATCTCTGTAGTTTTTGATGTCGTATTTATCTGCAAAAGTTCTTACCTGCTTAACCTGTGTAGCCGCTTTAATATCCTTATTAGGAGTAAAGTGGTCCATAATCATAGCAATTTTAGTGTTATCAAATACTGCTGTTGCACCGTTCTGTTCAAAAACATTGATTGCAACAGGTGATGTTACATCGTTACCGAGTACCATATCGAGTTTAGCCTCAATAAGCTGACCTGCCTTAACCTCTGAAAGACCTGCGTGAGCCGCAAGAATTTTCTGTGACATAGTCATACCCATAAATATCACTCCTTATATTTTTTCTAATATCATTATTACATACCGCTTGCAAAAAGATTGTAAAGTATGCTACAATTAAAATAAAATAAGAACTTTGTCGCTAAAATATGGTTTATCGCTCAATTTTAGCCAAATAATTTTAAAATTTAGGTCAAGCCGTTAAAAAGGTTGACCAAACTTTTATAATTGCTCGGCAAAAGTTTTATAAACCGCATTTACCAATCGACAACCGAGGTGAAACTATGGAAAAAAATCTTAACACTCCTCCCACGCAACTTTACAACATACACTACGATATGAAAACTCTGTTTGACAGTTTGCCGTACACCAAATCTTTTGCAAAAGGCGAAATAATCTATCACCAAGGCGACATTGCAGACAGCTTTTACTATATAAAGAAAGGCAAAGCAACCGTATTTATGATTTCTCCCGACGGAATGGAAAAAACTCTGAACACTGCCTCAAAAGGCGAACTTATAGGCGAAGGTGCATTTTTTGACCACAAACCGAGGGTAAGCTCCGCAAAAGCCGTAACCGCAAGCGAGCTGACCATTATTGATAAAAAAATTCTCCTCGACCTTATTCAAAAAAATCCTCCGATTGCATTTGAACTGCTTGAAATTCTCGCCACAAGAATAAGACTGCTTACCACCCAGCTTGACTCAATGACATTTATGCAGGCAGACGCACGAATAGCAAAACTTTTGCTTGACGATATGGTTGACGGCAAAGTATCGCTCACACACGAGGAAATTGCATTGACGGTAGGCGTGTCACGAATCACCGTTACAAAAGCATTGAGCAGATTATCCGCACAAGGCATACTTGCCACACATTACAGAGGAATAAAAATACTCGACAAAGCAGGTCTTGAAAAAATTTGCGGGGAAAAATAATAATGTAAATATTGTTTAGCAAATTACTATTTTAAAAATCAAATTTGAAACTTGCCAAACTATTTGCCTTTGTCAAGAAAAGTGTGTAAGTTTTTTAAAAATAGCGGAATGTAATTTTTGCAAAGCACACTGTGCAAATATACATTGTTGTTTTCAATGTCTGCAACGATAAAGCAATCCGATTTTTCACTGTAATATACATTTTCAAGTTCGGCGGTGTAAAGCATTTGCAAACTGAATTTATTGGTTTGCTCAAGTTCGGAGTTTACCGCACTGCTTTTTACATATGATAAATATTTATTTCTCATAGCTTTGTCGGCAGAATTCAGCTTTTTAAAATCGTCGGTAAAACAGCCGCCGTTCCTTTACAAATATTTATTATAACACAGTACTTAATACTTCGTAGTATTAAAATAATCTCATCCGTTTTTCAGTACAACGCATTTATTATTTCTTGATGTAAAGACAGATTCAAAATTTTCTTTCGGATATTCAACAAGTCCGTTAATAGGGTCTGCTATGGTTACCGTGTCGGCACTGTAGCCAATCAAATCAGCTGCATGGTCGTCCATACACCAATCGTATTGTTTGCCGTCTGTTCCTGTCCAGGATTCAATGTCACTGCGTTCAACCATACCTATAGTAACCCATACCACAATCGGGTAGCCTTTATCGACAAGTTCGTACAGTTCCTGCGGGGTAGAACCTGTAATGTCTATGGCTTTCAGTTTGCTGCCCGTGTATTTAAAATAGTTATTTGCCGCCGTTACAATAGGAGTTGTGCCGCAGACATAGCCGTAAACGCTTGTAGGGTCGCCGATAAAGTATTGTTCGGGACTTGAGCCGTAAAGGTTTCCGTCCTCGCCGTACTCAATGTCGTAAGGAGTGCAGGGGAGGTATTCGGTAGCCATAGTGTATTTGTCAACATTGCAGCCGCTGTAGTTCATAGCCATTGTAAGGGCGGTTACTTCGCAGCCCGTAGGAAGTTCAGGCTCCTGATATATTATATCGAAATTTTGAATAACGCAACTGTCCCTTGACGCTCTTGATACTGTTGCAGTGCTGTTTTCCCGGAAATCATCGGCAATGTCATTTTTTTTGCCACAGCCTGAAATCAAAGTTATAGCGCTCATTGCGGAAAGCAAAAAAGCGGTGATTTTTATTGCAATATTTCTCTTCATCGCAATTCTCCGTTTCAAGTAAACATATGTACAAATTATACCACAAGCTTTGACAATAAACAATCTTTTCGGAGTAATATTGTTGTAAATAAGTTGTCACTTCTCAAATTTAAGATAGATTAGACAAAATTTGTTTTTATAATAAAAGCTTTCTGACAGTAAAAATAACTTAAACTGAATTATTTAATTGTCAATAATCGTCTTTAATTGATATGTTTTGTGTTTGTGAAAAAATTGTAAAAAAGTGTTGACAAAGTGAACGCACAGTGATATAATCAATACTGTTCTCAAGAGAGAATACAATTAAACAGTTGGTGTTGATGACGCTGAGGGTCCACCTGTTCCCATACCGAACACAGAAGTTAAGCTCAGTGGTGCCGAAAATACTTGGCTGGTGACGGCCCGGAAAGATAGGGAGATGCCAACATCAAAGTGTCCATCCAATAGGGTGGGCATTTTTTATTGTTTTTATTGTTAAATTTAAGTGATTAAGCAAAAATCCGGCTTCTTTCATATGAAGTCGGATTTTTCGTTTATCATTCAAGTACATCAAAGCCTCTGTCATACAGCATTAAATTAATATCAATTACACTTAGTTTGTGAAGCAGTCCAAACATTATTACCGCATCTCTGCCGTCTTTGGCATACAGAGGTGACGCTTTTATACGGTTCAGCAGTTTTTCTGTCTGGGTCAGATCCGCACCTATTCCAATGCAGAGCATTATCAGCTTATCTCTTGACGGTGTCTTTATTCCTTGGAATATCTGATAGCCGTAGTGCTTTTCTATCATAGAATTATTTATAGCTTCTGATTTGCTTATCTTTTTGCTTTGTATAATACTTTCAAGCATTTGAGGTAATGTCGCAAAATTCAGCTGATCCGAGTTTTCTTTAAAATAATCGTCAAGATTACTTTTTGATTTTAAGCTATTGAGAAGTTCATCAGTTGATTTTTTCAATTTATATCTTCCTTTTTATACAAATTTATGCTAATATTTACAAGAGGGGAGGTGCAAAAATGAACGAGTTTGAATATAAATTTTCACTTTGGCAATTTGATGTTGTTACAGATTTTAACAGAACGACACAGCTTGTGCGCAATCGCAGCACGGGTCGGCTTATGGTGAAAAAGATTATGCCCGCTTACGAATTTGAGGTACATAACGCTGTCAGTAAAATTAATAATTGCCATATTGCAAAAGTTTTTGATGTTATAACTGACCGCAATGCCTGCATTATTCTTGAAGAATATGTACAAGGTCATACCATTGAGCAGTATTTGTCAAAAGGTACTTTTGCGGAAGATTATGCCATAAATATTGCCCGTCAGATTTGCAACGGACTCAGTGTTTTGCACAAATATTCAATTACCCATCGTGACATTACTCCGTCCAATATTATCATAGGTTTTGACGGTGTTGTTAAGATAATTGATTTTGGAATTTCAAGACTGCATAAAGAAAACGCCAAACACGATACGCAGGTTCTCGGTACAGAGGGTTATGCCGCACCCGAACAATTCGGCTTTAAGCAGAGCGACTGCAAAACAGATATTTATGCTCTGGGAGTTTTGCTTAATTATATGCTAACAGGTCATATTCCGTCAGAAGTTATGTACCGTGACGGTGATGTTGCGGATATTATTAAAAAATGTACAGAATACAATGTTGAAAAGCGTTTTGAACGGATAGAAGATTTAGACGCCGCTTTGAAAAGGAAGAGAGTTTACGGCTTTAACTTTGCCGACAATTTTATGGAAAATTTCCCCGGACTCCGTTCGGAAAAGAAAGGTGTGCGTGTTTTTGCATGCGTAATGTACGGCTGGATGTTTTTATGGATTATAGGTATGTACAGCAAGTATTGCGTAATAAATATACTGAACTTTTTTCCCGTCACGCTTATGGTAATACTGCTTTTCTTTATTCCCATTTCATTTTTCTCTGACCTTTTCGGCTTTCAGAGTTGTATTCCCAAAATAAGGGATATGCCTAAAACTTTAAGGAAGCTTATTTTTTACTCATTAGCCGTTGTGAGTATGTTTGTCGGTATGTCGATTTTCCGTGCCGTTACAACGGTATCTTATTTATGGTATTATTTTCCATAGTACAACAATATTATAACATAAATTTTTTTCTTAGTGTATGCTGTCAGCATACACTTTTTTATTTGACTTTTTATATAATAATGTCAACGAATTTAATAAAAGGAGGAATTTATTATGAAAAATACCGTTAAAAAAGTTTTATGTACATTTATTGCAGTGGTTGCGGCGGTCACTTCTACATTGGTTTTTACAGGTTGTGGCTCAAAAAAAGCCACAAGCGACGTAAGTATTCCTGACTATACTTTTTCTGAAAGTTCTAAGGAAGAGGAAAGTTCGCAGGCAGAAGAAAGCTCAAAGAATGATGAATCTTCTGAGGAGGAAAGTTCAAAGGCAGAAGAAAGTCAAAAAGATGAAGAAAGTTCTAAAGAAGAGAATAACGATTCCGACACCGTTAATCCTGATTTTAAGGAAGTAATGGACGATTACGAGGACTTTATGAATGATTATGTTGACTTTATGAAGAAGTACTCAAGCAGTGACAATCCTGCAGGACTTATGAAAGATTACACGGAGTTTGTGTCGAAGTATGCTGATTGGGGCAAGAAGATAGACGATATTGACGAGGATTCTCTTTCAAAAGCAGATTACGATTATTATATTGATGTGACAGCAAGAGTTACTAAAAAACTTGCAGAAGTTGCCGAATAATAAAAATGACTTTTAATGAAATCTGGGAAGAAATCGTAAGATGCACAGGCAATGTAATTACCACAAAAGAGAATACAAAATTTACATATGTTGTAAATGAAAACAGTATTTTTATTCCGAAAGCGAATTGGAAAATTACAAAATCAGAGCTTGAAGGTGCGGTAAAAATGTTGCAAAATCCGTCATTTGCAAAGAATGCGGCAATCGGTTCATCGTATGTGTATGCTGTAATATTTAATGCTTTGGCAGAAATTCAATAATAACAGACTTTTTCATATGGATAAAAGCGCTCGGGTACTGTACCTTGAGCGCTTTTATAATGCAATTAAAAGTTGGCTTTGTCAAGAAAAGTGTGTAAGTTTTTTAAAAATCATAAAAACTTTACAAATAATCCTATGAGAACAACTATGTATCTAAAAAACAACTACAATCATCCCATCAGTCTTCCTTATATTCTATTACTCGTGTACATATATAATGATAAATTATAATGATAAATGTATCACGAACTAAAGTCAAGTAATAATTTTCAAAAACGGATAATATCTTTTCCTAGTGAATTCCCAAAGTAAATTCCACAGTAGGAAAGGAGTGGAATTTACTTTGGGAATTCACGCTTATAAACGCAATTATAAACGAATATAAAAACAGCTGTGACGGATTTTATCTTTTTGGCGACCTCGGTGCCGTTGATTTTTATAAAAAGCTCGGATTCAAAACCATAAATCAATACACTTGCAAAATTAAAGATGAAATAATTTCAAATGTTCTTCCCCACTCTTTCACACGCATAAACAACAAAAACTCTCGGACAGATTTGACCCGAGAGTTTTATGTTATAACAATGGAGTATGTTGATTATTAATTTTTATTATAATTTTGCAATCATCTTAGAGTTGCCGTGATAGTAGCACATGAACCGAGTAAATTATACAAGCTGTTTCTCTCACCGTTATATCCGTTTTCTTTGAGATGTTCGTCTGCCGTTTCTTCGGTAATCGGTTCAACATTAAAATCAACGGTCTGGGTTTCCTCTGTGCCGTCATTGTACTTAACGGTTACATCAACCGATACTCCTTCAAAAAGCTGTGAATAAAGCTCGTTATACATATCAATGATATCCGATTCATCATATTCGGGATTAAAATCTTTATCGAAATTCTCACCGTTTTTTTCGATGTATTCAGCTTTCACACTATCGCTCACGGCTTCACCGCAGTAAAGACTATACGCATTATATTTACTTAAAATTTTAGCCGCTTTTTCACTGTCATTTGCCATAAGATAAACATTCATACTAACAGGAGCAACTCCGTCAGAATCCACTTTAACGCTTTCATCCTGCTTATCATAATCAACGGTAAAACCCGAGTAAAAATAATCGGCACCCGAATTCATATATATTTTCATAGTTTCATCGGCATTTTTGTTTTCAAAATCCGATAATACTTTACCGCAATATACTTTTTCATTGTCATCTGTATTAAAAGTAAAATATGAATTGCCTTTTGCATTATATGTAATTGTACTTATGTTATCACCCTTGCAAGAAAGCAACAAATTAAAAGTTTCCTCATAGCTCTCGTAGCCGTAAGAATATCTATCAGCCCTATCTATAGCGGCAACCTGTACCGGTTTATCTTTAGTTAATTCAGCAGCTGCGGCCGTAATAACAAATCCGTTTTGATTTTGAGCAGGTTGAGAAAAAAGGGCAAACACACCACCCGAAACAAGCATTGCCGCAACAAGAGAAGCTGCAATAACTTTATTTACTTTTTTATTTTTACTTTTCTTAATGTCAATAATGTTGTCATTGCTTTGCTTGCTATAAATATTTTCTATCGCAGAATTAACTGCATTCTCACTGATTTTAATATCATTGATTGTTTTCGTATATAAATTTTTACGCATACTAAAGTCCTCCTTCGGATAGAATTTTGCCGAGTCTTTTTCTTGCCCTCTGCAACTGCGAACTGATTGTATTTTGACTTTTGTCCATTATACGGGCTATTTCTGCAATTGAATAATCCTCATAATAATACAGATAAATAACATTTCTGTACTGCTTTGGAAGCTGCCAAATTTCTTCCATTACAGCCTTTGTTTGCGGTTGCTCAAGTTCTGTATATTTGTCGATTGACTCAATCTTATTATGCCAAAACGACTTATGAAAATTATTGCATTTGTTTATGGTAACCCGTATAAGCCAATATTTTAAATGTTTTTCATCGTCAAGAGGCGGGTTCTTTGTAAGTAATGTAACGCAAACCTCTTGAAAAATATCCTCGGCGTCAGCTTTTGATTTTAAATTTTGATATGCAATGCGAAATATCATATCCGCATATTTTACAATTACTTGTTCGATTTTGTTTTTCGGTACCGAATGAATCACTCATTTGTAACCTCCTTCCACTGTTAATACAACTGCAAACACACATTTTCGTGCATAATTTTAAAATTTTTTAATTTTATAATACCAAATTAATGTCTGTTTGTAAAAACAGTGAATATATAAAACTGCGTAAACAAAAAGACCTTATCCATAAACGAATAATGTCTTTCCTTGGAGCTGATAACGGGTGATTGTAATTATTCAAACTCTTTGCCTCACCTGCTGCGGCTTGTTCACAGTCATATTTTCTTCAACTCTACGCCATAAAAACAGTCCAGCGGACTGTTCAGCTTGTCGAAAAAGCCCAGCTTTTACTGGACTTTTTCTACAGGCTGAAGCTGCTACATTTCTGTAACAGCTTAACAATGAATTTATTATTTAATTGTTTAAGTATTTTTGTAACACCTTTTCAAGTTTATCAAACCTGCAGCATCTTTTTACGAGATTAATGTTTTTATCAGGATAATTTACTACAATGTCATAAAGCTTATTAGCTCTCTTTAAAATCAACTCACTATTACTTTGACAAAAAGCAAGCTGATCCTTTAAAAGCTCCTTATAAGCTATATCCCTCGGTGTATCATCAGGGCGTACTTTCATATCTATTGGAGTAAGTAAAGACTCATCTACCGGTAACATATTATTTATGTTTAATGCTCCGAATTAAAATATTTTTAAATTCCCTGTTCAAAAATGTAGAGGTACAAGTCCTCAAGGGTTGGTTTTGCGGTTGTGTATTGGAAGTCTGTCGGCGGGTTATCGGTCACGATGCGGACTATTATGCTGTTGTCGTTGTGACAGAGATTTGAAACACGGTAATTGTCTTGAAAATATTTTAAATCTTCCCTTTGAATTTCGACCTCAAAGACTTTATTTTCAAGCTCCTTTGTCAGCTTATTCGGGGAATCGTGGGAGATGAGCTGACCTTTTTTAAGCAAAATAATCTCCTTTGCGATAAACTCAATATCCGACACAACATGGGTGGAGATTAGGACAATTTTATCCTCGGCAATCTCGCTGATGAAGTTGCGTATGCGTATTCTCTCCTTCGGGTCAAGTCCTGCCGTTGGCTCGTCAAGTATGAGAATTTCGGGATTGTTCAGAAGCGCTTGAGCAATCAAGGCTCTCTGCTTCATACCGCCCGAAAACGAGCCTAACTTTTTATGTGCGGCATCTGTCAGATTAACCGTTTCAAGAAGCTGAGTGATCTTTTCCTTGGCTTCTTTCTTTTTTAAGCCCTTTAAAGCCGCCATATACCACAAAAAGCGGTTGAGGGTGAAATCATCATACAAGCCCTGCTGTTGGGGCATATAGCCGAGTACGGCTCGGTAATCCTTGCCGAGCTTTTTGATATTTTCACCGCCGTAAACCACCTCTCCGCCGTCGGCATTGAGGTTGTCGGTGATAATGTTCATCAGCGTGGACTTGCCTGCTCCGTTCGGTCCGAGCAAGCCGTATACTCCCGGAGTTAAGATAACGCTGAAATTATCAAGCGCCTTTACCGAGCCCTTTTTATAGGTTTTGCTGATACGATTTAAAGCTAATTCCATATTTACAACCTCTTTTGTTTTGAAACTTAAATTATAAATTTCGTACTTTTGCGCTTGGGAACAAAGATAATCAGAGCCGATACTGCGATTATCAGCAGACAAACGGCGGTGATTATACCGATAACGGCTGTCTGAGCATTATTTGAAAATGCCGATACCATACGGATTTTGTTGTTATCAATGAACACCACGCAGGGTATAAGGAGCAAGCCGCTTGAAATTATCATTGTCACAAACTGATTTTTAAATATGTAGGAGAGCAGATAGACCAAAGTCGTTGTGCCGACTGCCGCAAGCAGATGAACAAAGCCGAGAGCAAGAATATATCCGCCCACGGTTATGCCGCTTGTCAGAGCCGAAAAATTTCTTGAATATGCAAGCGGTAAATCAAATGATGCCGTGCCGAAGGTCTTGATAAAGTTGAGCATATACGGCAGATAGATTAAGATATAGGAAATCACCGTGGTAATCAGGACGGTCAAGAGCTTTATAATCAACAGCCTCGCTTTGCCGTGCTTATTTGCCGAAATCAAGTTAACCATAGAGGTCTTGTATTCAATTGCCAAAATGTTAGAGGTACAGAAGATAACCACGGCTAAGAGCAGAGCAAAATACTCCCACTCCCTAAAGGTGTCCATAGTCAGCCGCTTGTTCACCACTTCATTGACAAGTGCAGGCTTTTCGCCCGTCAGCTCAGCCTTTCCATTAACATATTCAAGCTGAGCGCAAATGTCCTCAAATGCCATTCCTCTTATGCTTAAAATACCATCAATGGTATTGAGCCTGTTCGTTTTTTCCTCAGCCGAAATCGTGGTGTCGGCTGAAAGCTCCTCGGCTTCTCTTGTAAGCTCGTCAAAATAAGCCCTTTCACTCTCGATAAAATCATACTTTTCCTCGTCAAGCTCACCCTCAAGTGTTTGCATATAGGTGTCATAGGCGCTTTCCTGAGGACTTATGAATATAATACTCAAATCATCATTGTAGCTGACAAAGCCGAGAGCCACGAGGATAATTACTGCGACAAGGGCGAAGGAGGTTTTGTAGTGCTTGTAAGCCTCGCCGCTGTATATTCTCACACTTCCGTTGATTTTCTTAAACCGTCCGAGCCGTGACATAAGCCTGTCGAGCAAAACGAGCTTGCCGTTATGCTGTGACAGCCTTGAAAACGCCAATGCCGCTCCCAAAACTCCGACAACGGAGAGAGCTATAGCTAAGCCGATGAAAACGGTGATTATGTTAATCGGCTGTGAAAAAATATTGACATTCTGATAACAGCCGAAAATATTGTTGCCGCTGATAAGGTAGAAAATATTTATAAATTTTAGCGAAGCCAACACAGAGCTGCCGTCAATGAAAATGAAGCAGGAAAATTCAAAAATCAGTGCCGACGCCAAGATTAAATAGGTCTTTGCGGAGGACTTGATAACCACGAATAAAAATGCCGTGAGCATTGACAGAGAGCAGAGCAAAAGCGTTTTGCCGAGTACCCACAAAATCAGGTATTCAAGCATTGTAACATTTAATGCGCAGTTTAAAAACAGCTTGCTCGACTGCACGGGGCGGCTCAAATCTCCAAAGCCGTAGACTGTGCCTGCCATCATAATGTTGCTCGCATAGAACAGCAGACTAACAACCGCCGTAACGCTCAAAACAACCAAGAGCTTGCAGGCTATTGTTTGCAGTCTGCCCTTTGCCGTTGACCGCACAAGAATATAAAGCTCCTTTTCTCTTTCAACGGAGAACATCAAAATATTGACGAGCAATACGATAATTAGCAAAATATAGCTTGAAACCTCATATGAGGTTGCGGCTTCAACCGCCTTGTTGTTGCCGAGGATGGGCTTAACACCTTTAACCTCGGCAAAATCCACGGGAGTTTTTTCAATATTTCTGAACGAAAAACTGTCCGGCTCTGCAAAAATGGAAAAGCTGCTCTGTTGCTCGGCTCTCGACTTCATATTGGAAATAAACTCTTCATAGCTGTCTATGTGAGAGAGCTGAGCCTGTATGTTGCTTAGCATAACCGAGCGGTTGAACAGCTCATCATCGTTCAAGTCCAAGCCTGCCGCATTGTCATACAGCTTTGGATATTTTTCCTTGTATTCATCTGCATTTCCGTTGTGCAAAAGAATTTGTGCAATCTGTATCTCCGTGTTCTTGCTTTCAAAGAACGCATTTTTATCCTCTGCGTCGTTACATTCCCGAATAAGCTGTTCATATGCCCCGACATCACTTGAAATTGCCGAATTTTCATAATCAGAGGATTGAAGCATTACGAAAAACAGAGAATCGGCGCAGAAAAAGGCGATGATGCAAATAAGAAATATTTTGTTTGAAAACAGCTTTAAATATTCGCTACCTGCAATTCTCATACAACTCCCGCCTGTCCCTCTACATAGTAATTACTGTTCTTCTTTTCAGCCCATTTCAGCTTGCAAAGCTCTGTGAATTTTATAGTTTCGCCGCCGATTGAGCCGAGTTGACTTTTATCCGCCATAGCTAAAATTCGTTCTCCGTTATCATCTACAGATTCAAAAATAAAATATTCATTATCCTGTGGATTAATATTATTGCATACTATATTTTCAAATTCAGGCGGAGCATACGAATCTATCTCATTCATATTTAAATCGTAAACCGTAATAATCTGTTTTTCTGCATCTTTTCTGGTGACCTGCACACAATTATCACCATATATGTATTTTCCATCGGTTGAATATCGCAAATTATCTTTATGAGCTATTGTGAAAAAGCTTTCCTTTACATTTCCATCCAAATCGCATTTAAGATAAACATTTTCATCCGAATTTTTATCGTAATAGGACGCAATCATTGTGTTGTCTAAAAAGAAATTATAAGACACCTGATAGCCTTTAGCTTTAGGAATGTCATTAATCTCTAATGTATCCAAATTGATACATTTGATACTTAAACCGGGTCCTTCCTCTTTTTCATTTCTCTCGTCGGCAGTAAAGTAAAAATAATTCTTATACGCACATATTTGAGAAACAGCTCTCAAGCCGGACTCAATATAGTAATCCGTTTTGTATAGAATCTGCGGTTCTGATTTAGGTGAATCAAGAGGTATTCTGATTACTGATGAATCAGTAGAGCAATAAAAATATCCCCTGTGTATGAACCATTCAAAATCATAAAAATTAAAGCTTCCCGTGAGATTTTCCCTTTGGCTTCCATCAGGCTTCATACGCATAAGATATGTATTGTAATTTATATAGCTCTTGTCATACTCTCCGCATAAAGCATACAAATATCCGTCATTATATTGTATTTGGGGCTTCTCCGTTAAGTTTAAATAGGCATCGCAAGCTTCAGGGTCATCGTGAGTACAATTTGGTTTTGAACAAAGAGGAGTAGCCTTTTTTGTTTCTTTATCAATAAAAATCACGATTCCGTCATCACCGATATAATAATAACCTTTATCTGATTTTGTCATAGGTGCATTTCCGCCGATATGGTACATTAGCTGCATATCTGTTGCATAATTTATATATGCATCATCGGAATTTGAGTATGAAGATTTATTCGTACAGCCATAAAAAAATACAGCAGCACAAATTGTTAAAAATAATGCCATCATTGCAGTTGTTTTCTTCATTGGAATACCTCTCACAATTTAATTATTTATCTGATGTTGATATTAATGCTGCGCTTATTGCTGATACTAATATTTTTTAATTTTCATAAAATTATCCTCCAAAATTTTTATACCTTTGTCACTAAAGTAATACATTGAACTCACCTCCCGAAACAAGCATTGCCGCAACAAGAGAAGCTGCAATAACTTTATTTACTTTTTTATTTTTACTTTTCTTAATGTCAATAATGTTGTCATTGCTTTGCTTGCTATAAATATTTTCTATCGCAGAATTAACTGCATTCTCACAGATTTTAATATCATTGATTATTTTCGTATATAAATTTTTACGCATACTAAAGTCCTCCTTCGGATAGAATTTTGCCGAGTCTTTTTCTTGCCCTCTGCAACTGCGAACTGATTGTATTTTGACTTTTGTCCATTATACGGGCTATTTCTGCAATTGAATAATCCTCATAATAATACAGATAAATAACATTTCTGTACTGCTTTGGAAGCTGCCAAATTTCTTCCATTACAGCCTTTGTTTGCGGCTGTTCAAGTTCTGTATATTTGTCGATTGACTCAATCTTATTATGCCAAAACGACTTATGAAAATTATTGCATTTGTTTATGGTAACCCGTATAAGCCAATATTTTAAATGTTTTTCATCGTCAAGAGGCGGGTTCTTTGTAAGTAATGTAACGCAAACCTCTTGAAAAATATCCTCGGCGTCAGCTTTTGATTTTAAATTTTGATATGCAATGCGAAATATCATATCCGCATATTTTACAATTACTTGTTCGATTTTGTTTTTCGGTACCGAATGAATCACTCATTTGTAACCTCCTTCCACTGTTAATACAACTGCAAACACACATTTTCGTGCATAATTTTAAAATTTTTTAATTTTATAATACCAAATTAATGTCTGTTTGTAAAAACAGTGAATATATAAAACTGCGTAAACAAAAAGACCTTATCCATAAACGAATAATGTCTTTCCTTGGAGCTGATAACGGGTGATTGTAATTATTCAAACTCTTTGCCTCGCTTGCTGCGGCTTGTTCATAGTCATATTTTCATCAACTCTACGCCATAAAAACAGTACACCGTACTGTTTTCTTTACGGGCTTTCAAATCCCGTTTTACAATTTCATCTTTAATCAAAAAAGATATTACCCACAAATTCGGATAATATCTTTTCCTTGGAGCTGATAACGGGTGATTGTAATTATTCAAACTCTTTGCCTCGTCTACTGCGGCTTGTTCACAGTCATATTTTCATCAACTCTACGCCCTAAAAACAGTCCACCGGACTGTTTTCTTTACGGGCTTTCAAATCCCGTTTTACAATTTCATCTTTAATCAAAAAAGATATTACCCACAAATTTGGATAATATCTTTTCCTTGGAGCTGATAACGGGCGATTGTAATTATTCAAACTCTTTGCCTCGCCTGTTGCGGCTTGTTCACAGTCATATTTTCTTCAACTCTACGCCCTAAAAACAGTCCACCGGACTGTTTTCTTTACGGGCTTTCAAATCCCGTTTTACAATTTCATCTTTAATCAAAAAAGATATTACCCACAAAATCGGATAATATCTTTTTCTTGGAGCTGATAACGGGTGATTGTAATTATTCAAACTCTTTGCCTCGCCTACTGCGGCTTGTTCACAGTCATATTTTCTTCAACTCTACGCCCTAAAAACAGTCCACCGGACTGTTTTCTTTACGGGCTTTCAAATCCCGTTTTACAATTTCATCTTTAATCAAAAAAGATATTACCCACAAATTCGGATAATATCTTTTCCTTGGAGCTGATAACGGGATTTGAACCCGTGACCTCGTCCTTACCAAGGACGCACTCTACCTCCTGAGCTATATCAGCATATTAAATTTTTAATCAGCGTTAAGCAACATTGGTATTATATCACATATGTTTTACAATTTCAAATGTTTTTTTAATTTTTTTCAAATTTCTTGATAAAAATTTGAAATGTTCCGTATAATACGAAATTTGTATTGCACAAATCATAAAACCAAAATAGGCGGTGTCAGAAGTCCTATAATACGCCCACAAGGACTTCTGACAAACTACCTATTACCCTGAAATGTCGAAATGACATTATATTCAGTATTTTACAACAAGTTATAATTATTGTCAAGTTAAATTACGGTAATTCCGAGTCCACGCATAACATTGAGTGCAGAAGTATTGAGCGACTCATCGTTTGAGGCGGTTGCATTGCTGTCAACTATTAATTGTGCGTTCGGCAAAGCGGTTCGGGCAAGCACGGCGTTTGAAATAACACAAATATTTGATACAAGTCCGCAGAGCTCGATTTCTTTGTAATCACACTTTCTTAGATAATCAAACAGAGCCTCACTGCCATAGGTGCATTTCTTGAACACTTTGTCGTTTGGCTGAACCATAGACTTGATTTTTCCGTAAAGTTCGTGACCTTTTGTGTACTCAATGCAATGTTCAATCGGCAATATTCTACCCTCAAAAGTAGTTAAGTAATCGCATTGATGGGTATCGAGAGTGAATATAATGTCTGCACCCTCTGCCCTGTATTTTTCGATTTTTTCGGCAATTGCATTTTCAAGTTTTTCCGCACCGTCAAATCCAAGTGAACCGTTTACAAAATCCACCTGATAATCAACTGTAATCAAGCATTTTCTCATAGTAAACTCCTTACTTCCACGGGCGCTTTTTACCGTCCCAGCCTTTGTTATGCCAATAGTCCGTATCAGCCTCGTTCCAACCGCTTTTCCTTTGAATTATACGCATAAGTTCAAAAAAGGCTTTGGTCTTGATTCCGACCTTCACCTTGCCGTCTTTTGCTTTGATTTTCTTTGCAAGAGCGGTGGTCTTTTTGTCGATTGCTTTCAAAGTGTTTTCGCTGATTCCGTTGTATGATGTGGTACGGACATTCACACCGTATTTATAAATTTTTGGTATTCCCCAAAAGAAAAAGCTGTCGGCAATATCTTTATTGGTTGACTTTGTACCCGCTCCGGCTGCGGTAGAAATACAAACTGCCTGCTTTGAAAACATCTTCTTTTCCGGACGGTGTACCATCCAACGGTAGCCGTAATGGTCAAGAAAACTTTTCATAGCGCCTGTGGTGTGGTAAACATAAACAGGGCTTGTAAAAATAAGCACATCTGCATCATCAATTGCATTTGTCAGCTTTTCGAGCCTTGCGTGATGAGGGCAAAGATGTTCATTTTTTATAAAACAGCTTGTACAGCCAATGCACATATCACTGAAATCCTTTGGCAAAAAGAACTCTGTAACTTTGCCGCCAAGTTTATCGGCAAGCATTTTGCCGATGTGATATGTAGAGCCTTTATGGCTCTGACCGTTGACTACTGTAATTTTCATTCCTTAATCTCCACAGGTTTTTCGTCAAAGCCTTTTATTTGAAAACGAAGTCCGCAGGTTGAACATTCGTAGTACGGTTTGCCGTTGTTTTTTCCGTCATCTACGATGAGCATAGGACTTTCGCAAAATGGACAAAGTTTAATATCTTCCATAGTTATTCTCCGTTCGGATTAATTTTTAATGTATTAATAATCGGTTATTTGTCAAAAGTTTGGCAATTATGGTTTAGCAAAATACTTTTTAAAGCAATTATAAAAGTTTGGTCGACCTTTTCAAAGGTCGTGGGTGTGGCAAAGCCCACAAATACTTTCCGCTTACGCAATCTAACGATAGCCAAACAGCTCGCTGTTTGGCGGCTTGAACACAACGGCGTTAGCCTTTAAAAAGGCTTGACCTAAATTCTTCAACATTATTATAACAGAATGTTAAAAAAATCAGTTCAAAAACAATTTAAGAATTTTCAACTGACCGCTTTCGTTATCGGCAATGCCAAGACCTAAAAATTTTCCCTGTCTGTCGCTTACTCTGATTATTTCCTTATCTTGCGCTTTTGCTTTTGCAAGTGCGGTTCTTAACATATCAAGTTCACCGCCGTTTGAAAAGCGTTTTGCCTGTGCGTCAGACACATATATTTTGCGATAACCTGCAAAAAGAGTTTCCGTGCGCATAATATGCTCTGAAATCTCTCCCTTTTCGGCTAATTCTCTTGCAGTTTCAAGCGTAATGCTGTCAGCAAGGTTATAGCCGCACGCAGCCGTCCTGCACAAAGCAGTCATTACTGCACCCGTTTTGAGAATTTTACCTAAATCGTCAATTATTGTTCGGATATATGTTCCCTTTGAACAGCTTATATTCAATGTTCCGCTCTGGCTTTCTTCGTCAAAATCTTTAAGTTCAAGTCTGTAAACCGTAACTTTTCTCGGCTTTCGTTCAACTTCTTTTCCCTGTCTTGCAAGGTCGTAAAGTCTTTGACCGTTTACCTTGATTGCCGAGTACATCGGCGGCAGCTGCTCGATTTCACCTCTGAAATTTTCAAGTGCCGATAAAACATCTGCCTCGGTTGCGGTTTTATCGCTTTGTGATGTTACGGCACCCCATATATCGAGGGTATCGGTTGTCATTCCGAGGCGGAATTTTGCGGTATATGATTTATCGTGATTCGGCACTATATCCTGAGCTTTTGTGGCGTTGCCGAGGAGTATGGGCAACACACCCGTTGCGTTTGGGTCAAGTGTGCCTGTATGACCGATTTTACGCTGACCTGTCAGCTTTCGTATCACAGCCACCACATCAAACGAAGTAAATTTCTGCGGCTTGTTTATAATTATTACACCGTTCATAAAGTTTCTTCCGCTGCTTTTATAAGCTGACTGCGCACATCTTCAAGACTGCCGTTTATAGAACATCCTGCCGCCGCCTTATGTCCGCCGCCGCCAAACTTTGAGCAGAACTTTGCGGCGTCAATATCGCCGTTGGTACGAACGGAAATTTTGAAAAATCCGCCCTCTTTTTCTTTCATAGTAATGCCTATCAATACACCCTCAATTTGACGAGGAATAGAGGCAAGTCCCTCTATTTCATCCTCGCCGATGTTAAGGCTTTTGAGCATATCGAGAGTAACCCACACAATGGCGCACTTTTCATTTGCGCAATAGGTAATGGTATCATAAACTTCACGCTCAAGCATAATTTTCTCTTTTGATTTGGTTTCAAACATCACCTTATTGATGTACGCCGAATTACAGCCGAGCTCAACAAGGCTTGCGGCAATTCTGAATGTATCGGCGGTGGTGTTTGTATAACGGAAACAACCCGTATCGGTAGAAATACCCGTATAAAGGCAGTCTACGATTTGCTTTGTAAAGTTTACGCCCATACGCATAAGAAGTTTGTAGATAATCTCACAGTTTGCCGCCGCATACTTATCGACAAACTTTTCTTTTGCGGTAACGGAGTTTGAACCGTGGTGGTCAATACAAATGTCAATTTTACCGAGATATTTTTCCATATTGGGGGCTAAAAGACTGTCTGCCGCAACATCTGTACTTATGATGTAATCGGCGGTAAAATTCTGCTCCTCCACACCCTCTGTAAGATACTCGAATTTTGGCGGTAACTTTGCGGTAATTACTCTTGCGTTTTTGCCAAGCTGCTGAAGAGCAATGCAAAGCGCATATCCGCTGCCGAGAGTATCGCCGTCGGGGTAGTTATGAGTTAATATTTCATAATTATTGTGTTCTCTGAGGAAAACGGAAATATCATAAAGATTCATCTTCGTCCACCTCGTCCTCGGGAATGTCCAAGTCATTTAAAATTCTGCTGATGTTTGCACTGTACTCAATGCTGTCGGTAGCCTTAAAAATAAGCTGTGGAACATATCTGAGTGTAAGACGGTGAAAAAGCTCACGGCGAATAAAGCCTGCTGCGGACTTAAGTCCCTTAACTGCCTCGTTGGCACGGTCAAGTCCCTCCATAGCGCTTACATAAACCGTACAATAAGAAAGGTCATTAGTAACATCAACACGAATGATTGATAAAAAAGCCTGCTGCACACGAGGGTCTTTAAGCTCACGAAAAATAGCCGTAAGTTCACGCTTTATATCCTCGGTAGTGCGTTCTAATCTATGTCCTGCCATAATATCCTCCATAGTTGTGATTCGTAATTCGGAGCACTGTAACTCAAAGTAAAATAATAAAATAAATTATTGTTTAGCAAATTGATTTGCCAATTAATTATAAAAGTTTGGTCGACCTTTTCAAAGGTCGTGGGTGTGGGCAAAGCCCACAAATACTTTCCGTTTATGCAATCTAACGATAGCCAAACAGCTCGCTGTTTGGCGGCTTGAACACAACGGCGTTAGCTAAATTTCAATGCCCGACCGACACTCCGCTAAACCATAATTTAATATTCTTAATCAGCTATGTCGTAATAATACGATTAGCGGCAAAGCAATTTTCATCACTTTGTCCGCTAACCGCTAATCACTGATTAATCACGATACTCCTCGATTGTGTAAGCCTCGAAAAGGTCACCCTCTTTAATATCGTTAAAACGCTCAAGACCGATACCGCACTCGTAGCCCTCGTTTACTTCCTTAACCGCATCTTTAAAACGCTGTAATGATGCGATTGTATCCTCGGCAATTACGATACCGTCACGAATAACTCTTACGCCTGCGTTTCTTACAATCTTACCGCTCTTTACATAAGAACCCGAAATTGTACCTACGGACTTAATCTTAATTACATTTCTGCACTCTGCAGTTCCGAGAACTACCTCTCTTGTCTTAGGAGCGAGCATACCCTTCATAGCAGCCTCAATCTCCTCAATACAATCGTAGATAATTCTGTAAAGACGCATATCAACGCCTGCACTTTCCGCATTTGCGGCAGCAACGCTGTCAGGACGAACATTAAAGCCTACTATAATTGCATTTGAAGCCTCGGCAAGCATTACATCGGATTCATTGATAGCACCTACACCGCCGTGAATTACATTTACTCTTACCTCGTCATTAGAGAGTTTTTCGAGCGACTGCTTTACAGCCTCAACAGAACCCTGAACATCGGCTTTTACGATAATCTGTAATTCCTTAACTTCGCCCAACTTCATCTGGTCAAAAAGGTTGTCAAGTGTAACCTTTGTCTGTGCCTTGAACTGCTCCTCTTTCTGAGATGCCTTTCTCTGCTCAACAAGCTCTCTTGCAAGTTTTTCATCAGAAACAGCGTTAAATATATCGCCGCCCTGCGGAACTTCTGCAAGACCTGTAATTTCAACAGGAACCGAAGGGCCTGCCTCTTTTACTCTCTCGCCCTTATCGTTTACCATTACTCTTACTCTGCCTACGCAAGTACCTGCAATTACGATGTCACCCTGATGAAGTGTACCGTTCTGTACAAGTACAGTGGCAATAGGGCCTCTGCCCTTATCAAGACGAGCCTCAATAACAGTACCTTTTGCGGCTCTGTCAGGGTTAGCCTTAAGCTCTTTCATTTCTGCAATAAGTGTTACCATTTCGAGGAGGTCGTCAAGACCCTCTTTGGTTTTTGCAGATACAGGAATACAAGGTGTGTCGCCGCCCCATTCCTCCGGAACAAGCTCATACTCTGTAAGCTGCTGCTTAACATTCTCCGGATTTGCGCCGACCTTATCCATTTTGTTGATAGCAACAATTACAGATACGCCTGCGGCTTTAGCATGGTTGATAGCCTCTACTGTCTGCGGCATAATACCGTCATCGGCAGCTACAACGAGGATAGCAATATCAGTAACCTGTGCGCCTCTTGCTCTCATAGTTGTGAAAGCCTCGTGACCCGGTGTGTCAAGGAAGGTGATGGGCTTGCCATTAATTTCTACTCTGTAAGCACCAATGTGCTGAGTGATACCGCCTGCCTCGCCTGCTGTAACATTTGCATGACGGATAGCGTCAAGGATTGAAGTTTTACCGTGGTCAACATGACCCATTACAACTACAACCGGCGCTCTCTCTACGAGATTTGTATCGTCATCTTCACTGTCGTCAATAATTCTTTCTTCGATTGTAACCACAACTTCTTTTTCAACCTTTGCATGGAACTCCATTGCAATGAGTGACGCTGTATCAAAGTCGATTGTATCGGTAGCGGTTACCATTGTGCCCATAAGGAATGCCTTTTTAACAACCTCGGCAACTGTAGCCTTAAGTCTTAAAGCAAGCTCCTGAACAACGATTTCATCAGGAATTTGAATTGTCATCTGCTTTTGCTTACGCTCAAGCGCAATACGCTTCAAACGCTCCTGCTCTGTTTCTCTCTTGCCCTGTCTTCTGCCCTTCTGCTTTTGAGAACGGTTGGTAAACTTCTGCTTTTTAACAGTGTTGTCTGTACTTCTCATCTTTGAAGATGCGTTTGCAAGGTCATCGTACTTCTGATTGTAACGCTCAACATCAACATTTACGGCACGGGTATCAATTACTCTGCGCTTACGGGTTGAAGTTTCTTCCTCGCTTGTAATTTCAACAGGCTTTGACTCTGCCTTTGGTTCAGCCTTTGTCTGCTTTGCAGGCTTATCCTGAACTTTATTCTGCTTTTTGCCCTCTGCCTTGTTGTCCTTATTGTCAGACTTGCGGTCATTCTTTCTGCCGTTCGGCTTGTTGTCTTTGCTGTCTTTATTATTAGCCTTTTTCTCGGCTTTACCCTCTGCCTTTGCAGGTTCTGCGGTTTTATTTCTTGACGCAAAAAATTTATCAAAATTTGCTACATTGTTTTTCTGTGTTACGGCGTCAAAAACGATATTAAGTTCGCTCTCCTCGAGAGTAGCCATAGCCTTTTTTGTAACACCGCAATTTTTCTCAAGAATATCTGAAATTTCTTTTACACTAACGCCCAAATCCTTGGCAACATCTCTTACTTTGTATTTTATCATATTATTCTCCTCTCTGTTCACCTTCAATAAGCATAGCAAGCTTATCTGCAAAACCTTTGTCCTCCACCGATAAAACTCCGCAAAGTTTGCCGAGTGAAAAACTTATTTCATCTTTGGTTCTGTTTACTTCAAGTACACGAACATTTTGCTTATGCGCCTGCAATAAAACAGGCTTTAAGCTGTTTTGTGAAAAATCATTTGCATACAAAATCAGTTTTGCCTTGCTCTTTGCCATTGAGTCAATGCAGGGGTCAGCTCCGATTACAAGCTTTCCTGCACGGCGGCACAATCCGAGCAACGACAATATTCTGTCATTCATATCCGACTGCCTCCCTTAGCTGTCCGCTTTCAAGCTGTTTTCAAGCTGTTCATAAACTTCGTCAGGGATTTTGCAGGAAAACGCTCTTTCAAACCGTCTTGCCTTTCTCGCTTTTTCAAAACATTTTATGTCGTGGCAAATATACGCTCCTCTTCCCGACTTTTTACCCGTAAGGTCAAGACTTATCTCGCCCTTTGCGGTTAAATTGCCGTTCTCGTCCTTGGTATCGGGAGCTTTTACTACTCTGATAAGCTCACGCTTTTCTTTCATTTCGCCACAACCTGTGCATTTTCTAAGCGGCTGTTTTTTCTGTGTCATAAAATCCCTCCCTGCATTTATATATTTATATTTTATATAAAATTATTCTTCGTCTGTATTCTCGTCAGCCTCAACATCAGCCTCGGCAGTTTTCTCGCCGTCAAGGTCGAGTGCCTCTGTATTCTCTTCTGCCGTATCGTCAAGCTCAAGTGTATCTTCTGCTGTTGTATCTTCGGCAACTTCGAGTTTTTCGTCCTCTTCATCTTCTCCGAAGAAACCGCTTTCGGGACGAATGTCAATCTTCCAGCCTGTAAGTCTTGCGGCAAGGCGGGCATTCTGACCCTTGTTGCCGATAGCAAGAGAAAGCTGACCGTCCGGAACAGTTACTCTGCAGTTCTTGTTCTCAAGGTCTGTAATTTCAACGCTCAATACCTTTGCAGGAGAAAGTGCGGCTGAAATGTATTTCTGCGGGTCATCGCTGTATTCGATAATATCAATCTTCTCACCGCCAAGCTCGTCAACAATGCTGTTTACACGAGCGCCCTTTGTACCGATACAAGCACCTACGGCGTCAATGTCGGGATTTTTGCTGACAACAGCCATTTTGGTTCTTGAACCTGCCTCACGGGAAACCGATTTGATTTCAACAACACCGTCGAAAATTTCAGGTACTTCCTGCTCAAAAAGTCTTTTAACAAGGTCTTGATGTGATCTTGAAATTATAGCACGAGGACCTTTTTCGCTTGTCTTTACATCAGCGATATAAACCTTGATGTGGTCGCCCTCCTTGAGGTTATCGTGACCGATTTGCTCGCTCTTAGGGAGCATAGCCTCGCTCTTGCCTATTCTGATAACTGCCGCACCGCTCTTAGGGTCAATTCTTTCAACAGTAGCTGTAACGAGTTCGCCGAGCTTGCTCTTGAACTCTGAAAGCGTCTGACCCTTTTCGCCTGTACGGATACCCTGACGAATAGTATTTCTCGCTGCGCCGATTGCAATTCTGCCTAAGTCCTTAGGGTCGAGCGGAATAGCAACCTTATCGTCAATATTGATTGCTTTTCTCTTAAGGACCTTCTGTGCGTCCTCAAGCGAAATCTCATAATCAGGGTCAAAAACTTCTTCAACAACAGTTTTCATAAGTCTTACATCAAAGACATTTCTGTCCGGAAGAATTTTGAAAACCACTTCGTCATTACCGCCGTAGTAATTTTTGCAGGCAACTTCAATACCTTTTTCGATGTTTTCAATCATATAGTCCATTGGAATGCCTTTTTCTTTTTCAAGCATTTCAAGAGCAGCAAAAAGTTCCTTAGTATTCATTTTTCTGATCATCCTTTTCTCTTATCTTAAAATTGTTTTAATAAACTGAAGTTACATATCAAAGTCGTCAAGTTTAATCCAAGACGCATCTTTTTTATTGATAGTTATATGGTTCTCTCCGTCGTGGTCGGAGATTGTTACCTCGCCGTTATCATAAGCGTCAAGCACACCGCCGAATTCTCTGCCTATGCCCTCGATAGGACGGAGCATTTTGACTTTGATGTCAGCGCCGATAAACTGCATAAAATGCTCGTCACGCACAAGCTCACGCTCAAGCCCCGGAGAGCATACCTCAAGGCAATATGCACTCTCAATAGGGTCAAGCTCGTCAAGCGGCTTGTCAATAGCACGGGATACATTCTCGCAATCGGTAATATCAATGCCGTCAGGCTTGTCGATATAAACTCTTAAAAACCAGTCGGCGCCCTCTTTAACATAGCGCACATCCCAAAGTGAAAGTCCGAAATCCTTAACAATAGGCTCGCAAAGCTCCCAAACCTTAGTCACGGTAAGACCGCCTTTTTTCTTTGCCATAAATACCTCCTTATGAGCGTTTGCAACAAAGCATAACGCAGTTGCAAATTATTTTCGCCGTAAGCAACCGTAAAGCAATCAAGCGCAGGTTAATTTAATGTTGCAAGCTATAACCGACCGATTACAAGTGTATAAGCCGATACAATACAATAAACATACACCACTCAATAACACCGCAGTTGCAAACAGAAAGGAGTGGGCTTACTTCCCACTCCTTACTTTACAATACTTATTGTATTTAATTATAACACCATTAATATGAGATTGCAAGGGATTTTTGAAAATTCTTTTAAATAAAAAACGGCCTTTACTTAGACCGTTTCCTTTGGCAGTGGCAGAAGGACTTGAACCCTCGGCACGCGGTTTTGGAGCGGCTGTTGAAAGTTCAAAACCGCATAGACAAGCCACTTTTTAAGCCAAAGTTAGAGCATCAGAATTGCATTTTTGTAATTTTGATGCTTTATTGATGCTATTAGAAAATTCTTGCCAACTTAACTCTCTCATTATTATTCATATAATAACATAATAAAAATTCATTGTAAAGCAAATATAGCATTCAAAATTTGCACCGCAATAAACAAAGAATAGAGATTTTTGTTTATCCTCAATATACTCATGAGGTGAAGGATTGTAATCTCTGTGATGATATTTGTAGTAGCAGACTCTTAAATCGGCTTAGAATAAATAGCGGTAAGAAGTATTCATATTCAGAACGCTCGCCAAAACAACAGATAACAAAAGCATTGCAGATATTACCGCACAGTATTCAAATCTTTATCAATACAATCCCAATTAGAATACCATACACTCTTTACTAAAAGCAACGGTTAACGCTTCTTAATATTATTACTTCTGTGTTTACCCACCCATTCATATACATCACCAAATATAATTCAGTTAACCTTGAATACCCCATTAGGAGAGAAATCGGAAAATCCGCTATTGTAGAGCGAAGTCATTTCTAAAGTGTTTTCTTTGTCTTTATCAGGCGTTGAAACTCCTCTTATTAATGTTTTTGTAATCAATATTCATAGTTTAGTCGAGGAATTTCAAACACAACATTTGATGTGAAGGTCATATCATCCTCATTGAAGTTCATATTTATTTCACCGTCATATTTTTTAACTACTCTTTTAATGCTTTTCAGTCCTGTTCCGTGTATTGAGCCTGATTTTTTGGACGATGCTATTCGGTTGTTCTTGACGGCTACAATATTCTTGACCGAGTTTGTAAGCTGTATTGACAGATACTTATTTTTGCGGACGAAAGCCGAAAAATCTATAAATCCGTTCTCTGTATTTTGTGCCGCTTCAACTGCGTTTTCAAGCAGATTGTCAAGCAGAGCAGTTATGTCGGGTTGGCTCATGAAACCAAAATCGGCGTTTCTGATGTCAATATTCATCTTCACCCCGAACTTGTCACAGAAGGATTTGTACCTGTTGACGATTGAATTGACCATAGGATTGTTGCAGTAATCAACGGATTTGTTTACGCTGAAGTCTTCGATAAAATTATCTATGTACTCGGTAACAGCATCGTCCCCGGATATACTTTTAATTGCGTTTAAATGCCGTTTTATGTCGTGCATAACAATTTTTGAGTTTTCATTTTGCTCATTAAGTAAATCATAATACTCAGCCGTAGATTTTTCCTTTTGCCTTTCATATTCCAATTCCATATTGCGGCTCTGAGTTTTTAGAGTGAATTCATAAACCCAGAACACCGCTATGTTTGAAAAAAGCAACACCACTATGCCGATTAAAAGCAAGGTTAAAAAGACTTGTCCTAATTCATATTCTGCAAGTGAATATAATATTGCATATATAATCAGAGTACTTGATATTGGCAGAAGAAACAGTATAAGCGATGTAGCAGGACTTTCCTTACGACGCTCATTTGATGATACCTTAGACAGTATATACATTGAAGAAAAATAAAGCAGTTTGCTGATGGTTGATTGAAAAATAAGGTTTACCGAATTATCAAGACAGGCGAGTAGTTCAGTCCCGAGTATGGCAGCTGAGAATAACATAACAACAGATTCTG
Source organism: Ruminococcus intestinalis (assembly GCF_014288065.1). Taxonomy (NCBI): domain Bacteria; kingdom Bacillati; phylum Bacillota; class Clostridia; order Eubacteriales; family Oscillospiraceae; genus Ruminococcus; species Ruminococcus intestinalis. The sequence goes on from NZ_JACOPS010000002.1 coordinate 505,606, forward strand.
TAGTAACATTAAATACTAAAAGTATACTGCAATGGAATATTGCGGACTTTATTTTTGTCTTGTAGCAAAGACGAAGCAAAAAGAAATTGCAGACAAAAAATGTGAGCATATTTATAACGGTTATATTAAACAGCCTTGCAAAGTACAGAATTGCATAAGTTGCCAGTAATGAGATTATCAGAAACTTTTTACTTGCCTTTCTTTCAAATTTATTTTCAAAATAAAATAGTGATATCAGAATTTCTGCAAGAAAAATAAATGCATAGCAAATTGTATATACCATTTTTATACCCCTATGTATGCAAAATATGCCTTTTTAAAGTTTGAATAGTTCCTTCGAGATATAGGTAGAGTTTCAGTTTTTAAATCTACTTTAATATTAAGCTGAGTCTTATTAAAATCCGAGACATACCTCAGATTAACAAGATAGCTGTAATGCGGTTGTGCAAAATAATCGTAATCCTTTAGTTTTTCTTTCCAATAACTTAATTTTTTATTTGTATAATACTTCTTCTGCCGTGTTATAATAACAGCCTTTCTTTCTTCAATAGTTATATATACTATATCGCTTGTGAAAACAGAATAATACTCGTCATAGTATTCAAGAGTTATTATTTGAGTATTGGAATGATAATAGTTAATAGCCGTATTTAATGCTCTGAAAAAACGGTCATTGTCAATAGGCTTTGACAGATAGCGAAACACATCCAAATCCATTGCGTCGTCAAGATAAGACTCGTGGGAAGTAATTATGAAAATAATTATATTGGGATTAAAAGCTTTTAAATGAGCCGCCAAAGTAAGCCCGTTTACCTGCGGCATTTCAATGTCGATAAACGCCATATCATAACTGGCATCGCTTTTCATAGGAGCGACGCCGTTGTAAAACACATCAATATCAAAATATATTTTATGCTTATCCGTAAATTCAGTCAGCTTGCTTTGTATTTCATCGGCAATATATTTGTCGTCGTCACAAATCATAATTTTCAACCGAAAAACCTCCCATAAATCACATCATAAGTATAACATACAATGAAAAAATAGTCATTATAAATCTTTTGTTTTTTATTATTTTATCAGTCAATATGAAAAATACATCACATTTAACGAATTTGACATCATTTTTGCAAAAATTATGTTTTTATTTTAAATACGTGTTAAAATTACAACATTGTTGGGTAAAATAAAAAATGAGATTAATTTGTAACATTTAAGCAAATGCACAATTAAGCAATAATTAATAGGCTTAGTGTTTTTTGATGAAAAAGTGTGTGCTTATAATATATAAGTTAATATCGGTTGCCTTATATATTTATTGAATACTATCACTATCATAATAAGGAGATGAAGCCAATGGGAACTAATTTGTATTAATCAATCGCTTAATTTTGCATAATTAATTTCAACAAAGTAAAAAGGATGATGATTTATGGTTGCACATATGCGAAAAATTATAAAAACAATTGTATTCAGTTGTGTTTTAATTTGTGCTTGTTTAATAAGTACAGCTTGCTCCGGAAATGCGAATTTGACAGAAACAGAAGATAATATTAAAATTACTGCTTCTGAAAAAGTTACTAATGAAACAACAGCAAGTCAGGAAAGTACAACACAACCTGATTCATCTACTGCAGAAACTACGAAACCGGAGAGTACTACCAAATCTAAAACTTCAAACGAAGAAAAAACTCAATCATCGGAAAATACAAGCGGAAGTGAATCATCAAAACAGAATGCCACTTATTCAAAAGATAAAGTCACTTTTATCTTTAAGGATAATTCCGGGAATGTTATAGAAGGGATTGATGTGGTTATTCAACCGCATGCCAATGAAGGCAGCGCACATACAGATATTGCAGAAGTTGTTGGAACGTCTGACAAAAATGGCACAGTAGCTTGGAAACCTATAGAAGGAAAGCATTTGTTAGAAGCTTCAAAAGGGTCTGAAAATCAAGAATATGCTGTTGATATTGATGTGTCTGATAAAGGATCGGTAATTGAATTGATTTGGCGGTTTTGACTTCAAATATAAATATTATTCATTAACCACCGATAATATTACTATGTTTGTGGCTATAAGAATTGATGGAGTATGTTATGTTACCGAAAAAACTGAAACACTAAAAAATGTTTCTTTTTGGGATAAGTTATTCCCTGATGAAATTAACAGCTTGAATAAAAAATACAGAGATGGTATAATAACAGCAGGAGAACGCACTCGCATGCGTGAAGAAATAATTGTTGATGGACTACTAAAAAAATATACTAAAGGATTTATTATTTCCTTGTAAGACCCGTACTTACAAGAAATAGGGTGAGTAAAAATGATAAAACAAAATTTAAAATTGTTTTTTAAAACTAAAATAATATTTATTCCGGTTATCATACTGTTAGTATGTTTTTTGGGGAATCTTGTATATAGTTGTTATAGCTTTTCACTCAATAATGATGTATTAATATATTTAAAGAATTCTATAAAATTATGCTTACTATCATTTGTAATATTATGTTTTACATCATATGAATTCTTTTACCTATATAAGCGTTGTTATATAGATGAAGCATTGTATTCACACAAAAATGGTAAGACTAGGATTTTAACAAGTACTGTAACAGTTTTGTTGTTTATTCCGGCTTTAGAGTTCTTTAGCGCATTTGTATTTAATTTTGTTATATTTTTGTCATCCGGAATGAATGACTACAGTTATTTGTATCATATATTTTCAGTTTTATTTTTATATGTTTTTCTGGGTGGAATAATCCCGATTTTACTTGGCGTTTTTTTTGCTCAAAAGACGAAAAGGATTGTTTCATATGCTCTTATGGCGCTTATAATTTTCCTTGTGTCAAGTACATCTGACTTTATTCCGGGGGGTTTAAGCCAGGTTACCAAAATTAATTTTTGGGAAGCAAAATATTTTCTTGCATATATTCTGCCAAATGATTTAGAGTGGTACATAAACCATGATTACGGTATGTATGCTGAAATTTATAGATGGAATTTAATTATTTTCTGGATTTCTCTACTGTCATTTTTGTTTTTCAAACTTTGTCAAATAAAGAAAACCGCATTAAAAGCTGTTTTACTGTCATTAACACTATTAATTTCAACATTTAATCTGGTTGGCTACTTTTATGGCGGAAGCCATATTGAAAAGGGAGCTCAGCTTGACAGTATTTCAATGTCAGATTATTTGTTTTATACTGAAAATGAGCAAAAGAACCAAGATCCGGATTTTGAAGTTACATCATACGATATGGATTTAAGCATTTACAGACAATTAGATGCCGAAGTATCAATGACTTTATCTGATACAGGTTTAGAGTATTACAATTTTACATTGTACCATGGATACAATGTTTTAAAGATAACTGATATTGAAGGAAATGCTTTAAAATATAATCGTGAAGGAGATTATGTTACTGTAATAGGGAACGGAAACCTGCAACTTATAAGCATAAAGTACAGCGGTTATTCACCTATATTATACAGTAATTATCAGGCGTGTTCTCTGCCCGGCTTTTTTGCATATTACCCTATTCCCGGATTTCACAAAATTACGGGTGATTATACCACATATAATCCGATTGAGATAAAATCCGGAACAGAATTTAATATTCGAGTTGATTCAGCAAGGCAGTTTTATTCAAATCTTGATGAGGTAAAGAATGAGAAAAATTGTTTTGTCGGGGTTACAAGCTATCCTACGCTTTTTAGTGGATTTTATAAATCAAATTCGTCTGATATTTATAAGATTTATGCAATTACTGTAAAGGGGTGGGGATTGAGCGAAATAGATGAAGAATATATAGACGAAATTCAGAAATACATTAATGAGTTGGATAACAATAGCAGCAATAAATTAAATCTCAAAGAATATACTATTATTCAGATAAATGAAATGCTTTCTTCTAATTGTATTTATGATGGAATATTTTTAGGAGATGATACAGTTTTTATTAATAAAGCAACTGATGAGGAAACAAAGAAGCAAGTTGCTGAAATACTTCTTGCTCAAAGAGATATGGGCTATTCTAAATATGTAGAAAAAGCCGTGGTTGACTCCGAAAGTATAAATGATAATTAACAAGGAAGAAGGTATAATTGTGCTGATTTTGAAGAACTGCACCAAGTCTTTTAAGAAAACAAAAGCTTTAAATGATTTTTCCTGCGAATTTAAGCACGGTATTTATGGCTTGCTTGGGCCAAACGGTTCCGGCAAAACTACTATGATGAGATGTATATGCGGTTTGCTTTCTCCCGAAAAGGGAAGCATTGAGTGCGATTGTGAAAATATAGGATATTTGCCTCAGCAGTTTGGTGCTATGAAGTCATTGACTGTATATGAAACTATGAGATATTTTGCCACATTAAAGAAAATACCTAAGTCAAATCAAGACAATGAAATCAGATATTGCATTGATTTGGTCAACCTAAGTGATAAAATTAAAAACAAAGTGGGTTCGCTGTCAGGAGGTATGGTTCGACGATTGGGAATAGCCCAAGCTATAATGGGAAATCCTGAAATTGTTTTGTTTGATGAACCGACTGCAGGTCTTGATCCTGAGGAGAGAGTAAGATTTAAATCTCTTTTAAGGAAAATAAAAAATGATAAAACTATTATTATTTCTACTCACATTGTTTCGGACGTAAAATCAATATGTGATGAGATTGTTATAATTAATGAGGGAAGAAATGTTGTTCAGGGAACTTGCAGCGATATTACTTCTATCGGAAATGAAAAAGTTTTTCTTTTAGACGAAGAATATGAAAATAATTTAGAGGGAAATTATTATGTTAAAGACAGAATCAGTAAGGATAATAAAAATTATATAATCGTTCTCTCAAGTAATTTTATTGAGCAGGGAGTGAGTATTAACGCTGATATAGAGGATGGATATTTATGTGCCTTAAAAGATATATAAACCGCCTTTCATTAATACAATTAACACTTAAAGGAATGGGAATTCTCTATATTGTACCTGTTGTTTTTTTATTTCTTGTACTTCCTTTTTTAACATATTTGGATTTTGCTAAAGGATATTCACCCGAACAATGTTATTTTTCAACATACATAATGTTACAAATTTTTTGCCCATTTTTTGCTGTATGGTGGACTTTATTTGGTTTCAGAGAGTATGTAGAGGGCAGGATCAGAGAACTATTGCTTGTTTATAAAAAAAGTCTTATAGTTGAACTTTTTCTTGTGTTTGTTTTTTATTTCCTGCATATATGTGTATTGCTTGGCTTATATTGTATAATACTAAATTTTAATTATTTCAATTATATTTTTATATTTTTTGTTCAGGCATTTGCTTTTTTTAGTATTAGTTTTTCAATATCTATAATTTTAAAAAATATAGCAATTCCTTTTATTATCAGTGTGTGTTACGAAATATTTTGCATGACTGCCAATATTGACTTTCTTAAGTTTATTAATATGCTTTCATCTGATATTCCAAGCAGCACCATGGACATAATATGTCCATATATTTTTATATTGATAAGTAGTATATTTGTTTTTGTGTTATCAAATTCTTGTTTCAAACGTTTGTAATATTTTTATAATTATATAATACCTGATTATACATATCCAAAATCTGCATAGCAGTAAACAAAGAAAAGTTACTTCCGTATATTGGCATAATACTGTGCAAATTCGACCTCGCCTGCAACCGCCTTATCCCTCAAACTTGACGCAAACCGTGACCATTTCTCAAATTCGGAAATGGTCATTTTCTTATGCTTACCCAACAATCAAACAACCTCCTTTTAGAAAAAACTATGAAAAGCAGGTTAAAGTGGGGCGTCTCCCCACGGCGTCACATTAGACGGCAGAGCCGACTGTTATGGGGTTTTACAGTATGTCAAAAATCAGAAATTGAGGAGTCTATCAAAAATGAGCGAAAACAAGAAAAAATATGCCTATTGGATGAAACCTTCAATGGTTGAAGAGATTACAGAAATGCTTGATACAGCAAATGCAACTTCAAAAAGTGATTTTGTCTGTCAGGCTGTTCAGTTTTACATCGGTTATCTTCATCAGAAAAAATGTATTGATTATCTTTCGCCAATCCTTGCTCAGACCATTAAAAGTGAAATTGAAAGTGTTGAGAAAAATATTTCTGAGATGCTGTTCAAGGTGGCTGTAGAACAAGCAAAACTAAGTAATGTTATATCAGCAACAAATCAGATTGATAAAGTTTCATTGTCGGCACTGAATAATCTCTGTGCAGAAGAAGTCGCAAGGAACAATGGCATTATAACTTTTGAAGATGCGTACAAATTCCAACGAGGTTAATAAATGCCTAAAATAATTTTTACAAGTCGGTACATTAAAAATCCTGCATCATCAAATGCAGGTAAGCTGATAAAATATATGGGCACTCGTGAGAGTGTCGAGAAACTACCGAATGGTATTAATAACTCTCCTGCTACCAAGAGACAAAATGATTTAATATGTACTGCACTTAAAACCGTTCCTGAAGCTTGGGATTATCCCGAGATGAAGTCTTATCTTGAAAATAAGACAAAGTCTAACGCAACAGAATTCCTCAACGAATTTCTTGAACGCAACGCAGACAGGATAGGCGGTGTTAAAAAGTTAGTTTCATATTATGCCGAAAGACCGGGTGTTGAGAAGTTAGGTAAACACGGATTGTTTTCTCAAACTGATGAGAAAATAAATCTTGATGAGGTAGCGGATGAAGTTTCAAGTCACAACGGAATTGTGTGGACTCATGTGATAAGTCTTAAAAGAGAAGATGCCGAAAGACTTGGCTACAATAACGCAAATGCTTGGAAAAGTTTAATCAGAAGAAATGCTCTTGAGATTGCCAAAGCTCATAAAATAGAGCCAAGCGACTTGCAATGGTACGGAGCATTTCATAATACAACACATCATCCTATTCAGACTCATTTATGGTATGTTATTGTACTTGAAAAGGAGCTGATATTATGTCAACAAGGAAATTACTTACTAACGGCAATGCTTTCAAAAGGACGGATAACCGTTGGGGCGGTGTTGTTTGGTATATGGATGAGCAAGGCGAACGGAAAAGGAAGAGCTTTTCAGGTACGACAAAAGCCGAAGTCAACAAGAAAATGACGGAATATATTGCGGTGTTCAACGACTCAATAATTGAGTCGCAGGAAACAAAGAAAAGGCTGAAAGACAGTATGCAGAACTGGCTTGAGGTGTTTAAGTTTCCGTCTGTTGAACGCACCACCTACGACAGATACGAATGTACGGCGAAAAATCAAATCTATCCGTATATCGGCGATAAAGTAGTTGGGGACATTAAATCGGCAAATATCAAAAAGCTACTCAACGATAAGATGAACGAGGGATATGCCTACACTACGGTTAAGAAAGTTCATAATGTCCTGAATGAATATTTCCGCTATCTTACCCAACAGGAATATATTGACAGAAATCCAATGATAAGTGCTCCGATGATAAAAAAGAGCAACTTTATGGCGGCGCAGGACAAAGAAAATCTTCCGACGAGCGAAACCATAACGGTATTCACGCCGGAAGAAATTAAAATATTCAAAGATGAAGCGTTCAGCACATTTTCAAACGGCAAGAGAAAATATCAGCAAGCCGCCGCATATATACTTATGCTAAATACCGGCTTGATAACAGGAGAGGTGCTCGGACTCCTTAACAGCGACATTGACCTTGAAAACAGGGTTATGCACCTTAACAGAGGTGTCAAGGAAATATCAAAACGTGATGGAGTTACAGCAGAAAAAGGGCGAGAAGTAAAAGTCGGCAAGCTGAAAAGTGCCACGAGCAAGCGAGATGTTCCGCTGAACGATACGGCAATCGAAATGATACTCGACCTTAGAAAAGAATTCTATTTAGGAGATAACTCACCCCTGATACCCGATGAAAACGGCAATTTCACCCGGCCTGTAAATTTCCGCAAACGCTATTACAGAATCCTTAAAGCCGCAGGCATAGAAACCAAAGGCTTGCACTCACTCCGCCACACCTTTGCTACAAACCTTGTAAACGGCATAAAGCAACCTGACGGTTCAATTAAATCTCTGACTCCAAGACAGGTTGCAGATTTGCTCGGTCACACCACATCAGAGATTACAGAAATGTATTATGTAAAAAGAGATTTAACAAAGCTGAATGGCATAACGGATGGGTTTGAATTATAAATGATTATATTTAAAATTCTTTTGTGCAATATATAAGCTAAAGGCAGAAAGAGTATAGCCATCATTAATTTTTTCAGAATTAATTAATGAAACTAATTCTTCAGTATTTGTAATTTTAATATTGTTGATACCCTCATAGTTATACATTAATTTTGGTTTTGTGATTTTGCAAAGACAAATATTTACTTTTTCACCGCACAATCCGCTATCTGCAATTACCTTACCTATCACGGAGCATGATAATACATTAACTCCCAATTCCTCACGCAACTCCTTAATGGCATTTTCGTTAATAGAGAGATTGGGTTCTCCAAAACCTCGCGGGAAACAAAGCTGATAATCTCTCATAGAATGTCTAAATTGGTTTAGTAATACAAATTTACCCTGATATATAGGAATTGTTACAACAGCATTGTCAGAATTTTGTTTAATTATTCTTTCGTAAGCAAAATAACTATTGCCATCACTTACTAAATCTTTAACCAATAAATGATATGTACTCTCATATAATAATCCAAGGTCACATTTGTTCTGATTTTCATATTTAATAAGAATGCTTTTGTTTGTGATTATTTTCAATTTTCCTTGAGTAAAAGACTGTGGTCGAGTATGTACTAAATTAAGATATTTATCTATTGTTGTTAGCGACATATACTTTTGGGACCTCCTTATCATAGTATTTGTGTTTTACAATATTGTTGCAATTTCTCATGTCAAACCTTTGTTTTTTATCAAAAAATAACTCAATTAAGTTTGAAACCTTCAAGAAATATCCAACAGCATCGCTAAAAATTATCGCAATAATATCAAGTATGATTCCCGAAATACTCACATAACCATTAAATGTATCAAGTGTTGCATCAATTACTTGTCCTGAAAAATAAAGTATTGACAATGTCAGCAGCCATACAACAAAGTAACGGGTTTTCCGTGCTGTTCTATATTCTTTAATGTTTTCTTGCCAAGAACTATTACTGTTGTTATTGAAATTCTCATTTTTGATAATACGAATTGCACTTTCCCAGTATTCTCTCTGAGTATCAGTAAATTCATACAATTCATCTTTTTGTTTAGATAAAAAATATTGATGATTGTTTAACTGATAGTTATTTAGTATTTGGTTATATCTTTTTAAAAAATACTTCTCTTTATCTTCTGTATCATCAATTGAAATAATAGTAGAAATACTGCTTTCAACAGCCAAGTTATAACAAGTATTTATTACTGCTTCAACCTCTTGTAGCCCCTTAATATTCTTATTGTGTTCTTTTATCCATTTAGAGCGTGATTGTTCTTGGTATGAGATTTTTTCCTTTAACGCAGATAATTCTTTATATACATCTAAATCTGTACTTTTCAAAGCCGAACAAGCTATATCAACACATTCAGTAAATTTAGTAATTTTTTCAGTTTTTTCATCTATGTAACTAATATTACCTAAACTTATCCTAACTAAAAATTCAGCATAGTTTTTTAGCAGTAGGATATCGTTTTCGGAAATATCTATTTCATTCGATAAACTTTTAGAACCCAGTTCTTTACAAAGATAATTTAAGTCGTTATAGATAAGTGTTTCTTTTAATATCGTTAATATGATTATCTTTTGTTTATTATTTTCTATGTTTAGGCAGTTAATAGCAGAAAAAATAAAATCGTTATTTTCAGATAATTCTAAGGATTTGATTTGTTTGTCTATTTGTTGCATTATATATCTGACAGCAGATGAAATAATTATGTCTTTAGATTTATATTTTGATACTACAATTCTTCCACATTCAAAAAGATTTATCAAAACCTCTTTCATTACATTATCATTCAAAAATGATATAATGAAATTTGAGTCAGCCAGTTGGTTAAAGGATAGTACAACAATATCTCCATTTAAAACTATGTTTTCATATAATGTTTTATCTAAAGCATATTTAATTTCTTCTTGACTATTGCAAACAGAATCCAAATCGCTTAAATATACATATCTATTCAAATAAAAAGCCTCCATTAAAGTGTTAATATTGATAAATTTGAAAATACAATATAAAAGATTATTGATGCTATTTTGATGATGTAGCAGACGGAAACGTTGGAATTATTAGCGCCGGTTGAACATTTTGATGCCTGAAATGAGTGTCAAAAGCGGAAATTCAGACCGTGCTCCGTACATAAAAACATATCAAAAAACGGCTTAAATGCAGTGTTTAAGCCGTTTTTTGATGGCAGGGGCAGAAGGACTTGAACCCTCGGCACGCGGTTTTGGAGCGACTGTTGAAAGCTCAAAACCGCATAGATAAGCCACTTTTTAAGCCAAATTCATAACATCAAAATTACATTTTTGTGGTTTTGATGCTTTTTTGATGCTATTAAAAATTTTCTGCCATTAAACAAAGAAAAACGATTTTATTATCCTCAATATATTCATGCGGTGTAGGTTTGTAATCTCCGGTATAATATTTTTCGTATTTTGATGATTTTTCTTCTGTAATGATATTTGCATCATTGGATTCTTTAATCAGCTCAGCACAAATTGCATCGAGCAGTATTTTTTCGAGATGTTCAAATTCTGAATGCTCGCCAAAACAGCAGAGGACAAAGGCGTTGCGTACATATCCAGCACTTTTAGCCATAAGCTCATAATCAAAGTAATAGCCATAGCTTTCAACAAACATTGCAATAGGGAATACGGTTATTCTTGTGTTGCCTTCTCTGAATGGGTGAGTCTGCCATATAGCAGAAAAAAGATGTGCTACACTATGTGCAAACTCTTCCCGTGTCAGATTACTCCAATTAACTGCGGCTATTTTCTTCCAGACTGTACGCAAATCTTTATCTATTTTTTCCCGGTAGGAGTACCAAACACTTTTACCGGCAAGAATTTCTTCCTTTTTTTGAATATTAATAATTCTGTACTGTCCTGCCCAATCATACACATCACCGAATAGTGCTTTGTGTAACTTACAAACTCCTTCAGGCGAGAAATCTGAAAATTCGCTGTTGTAGAGCAGGGCCATTTTTGTGCTTGCCATAACTGATTTAGCCTTATCAAGAGCACTTTCGTCAGTAATTCGAAGTTTGTTTTTCAAAACCTTGCTGCTATCTTGAAGATAAATATCGTAGTTACTCATATCAAACATTTGCGCATATAGAAAGCATAGCAGAAGTCAACTGCTCATCAGTGATTTTGCCTTCAATGCACATTAAAAAACATCTTCAGTTTGTTCAGGAATAGGAACGCTTTCAATGCTGTTAATAGCCTTTGCTATTTTAACGGCTCTAAGGCGTTTTTCTTTATCTTTATCAAGCATTGAAATACCTCCTTCTCTTAAATTTATTGTACTCAAAATTGCGTAATTAGTCAAGAAATTATAATATCAATTCAAATACATACTTTTAATAGATATGGCGTTTCTGATACTTACCTAGTGTATTAGCTCAATTAGATATTTTGTTTTTTGAGATAAAAATTATTTGAATTTAATATTCAGCCAGTTATAGTTTACAGAAGAAATTTTAATAATTTCTTAATTCTGCATAGATAAATATGTTATTGTATTGAAAAAATGATTATTTTTTGTTAAAATTTTAGTGATGAGCAAAACGCAGGAGTTTAAAACGAAATATATAGCATATGGGATAAAAAGCAAACACAAGTGCACAGAAAAGCAAGCCTTGAACAAAATGTTCAAAACTTACCTTAAAATATTGAGTTTTTCGAGCTAAGCAATTCTTTTAGCAGATTTTAAGCAACGAACAGAATAATTCGATTTAGTGATGAAAGCAGCATAAGCAACGGCAAGCAAAGCAATATGAGCAATGGTATTGAGATTTTTTGCAGCATTTTCACTGTGACCCCAAAGCCGTTCCTGACCGGTCTGTTTGAAACGAGCATTGTATCGTTCGGCTTCGGTTCTGAGAGAATAAATTTTCTTAAAAGAAATACAGTCACGGTCAATGGAAAGTCTGTAATCATCGTGAACGGTAATGTATTTTGTGCATCCTCTATGTTTTTTACCATTGTTCCAGTTTTTATGATTGCAGGGGCAACAACCGGATTTTGAATTTCTAAAGGGACAGCAGTATTTTTGCCTGATTCTTCCCTCACTGCGACACTTTCCGTCCTTGTTCATAGCTAAACCGGCTTCACAGATAGGATGACCTGATGAAAGCTTTTTAGGGTTTTTGGTGTTTCTTTTGTTGAGAGGAATAACGCAATCACCTTCGTAAACATCCTTGACGGTATTGTAAATAGCTTTTACATCGTAAGCCTTATCGGCAATAAAAGTACATTCATTAACAGGTAAAAAACTATTGGTTTGGCTTAGAATATCAAGGGCAACTGTGCTGTCTGAGACATCGGCAGTAGTGGTAAGCTCAAAAATTGGTAAGCCTGTAATGCAGTCAACCGGCACATGGTTCTTGTAACCCCAGTAGAATTCACATTTTTTCTCATTATGCTGATTAGAAGCAGTATGAACGCCCAGGGCGCAGTCTTTGTCTGACTTTGGCTGGTTATCGGGATTGAATTTATCTTTCTTAAAGAATTTTGGATTGTTCTGAGAAGTATTAGCCATAATCGGGGTAGAATCAAGAACGATAAAAGAAGTGTCAATAACACCGAGTTCATACAGCTTTTTAACCTGAGAATGCATAAGATTTTGCAATAAATCGTTATCAAGACTGTTTATGAAACGATCTAAAGTCCAATAGGACGGTAACGGTTTCATAATATTAAAACCGCAATAGTGCGCAATCAAAAGATTATTTTGGAGATAATCCAGAAGGTCTGTAACGCAGGAAAAACACTCACATTTCATAACGATAGCCGCACGAAGTTTAGCTTGATTTGAAAGCCTTTGCGACCTATATTTGCATTAAATTCCGAAAATTCTGATAAATCCAAATGTAAAAACAAATCGGAATAGAAATTTGCTTTCGGTTGTGAAGTGAAAAGTGTAATATCCTGTAAAATTTCTTGGCGATAGATAACAGCCAACCCCTTTCGTTGGTTTGTTGCAATTTAATTATACGATATTTGGTTGGCTGTTTCTATATTTTGTAGTGATAAAATTAAAAAACGCCCTGCAAAAATCCAGTGTTTATCACACTTTTGGAGTTTTGCTCAGGGCTAATATAAAGATAAAGCGGAGGTGTTATTATGCACACTCTTGAAATAAAAAACATAAACAAAACCTACAAAAAGGGAACGGTTAAGGCGCTTGATGATTTTTCCGTCACTCTTACTCCCGGTGTCTACGGCTTGCTCGGACCGAACGGCGCAGGCAAATCAACACTTATGAATATTATCACTGATAATCTGAATTCGGATAAAGGTGAAGTGTTGTATGACGGAGAAAGCATTAAAAAGCTCTGCAAGGATTATCGTTCCGTGCTCGGCTATATGCCCCAACAGCAAGGTTTATATGATGATTTCACGCTGAACAGATTTTTGTGGTATATGGCGGCATTAAAGGGATTGAATAAGAAGGAGGCAAAGGAAAAAATAGCCTCACTTCTTGATACGGTAAATCTTACTGATGCAGCACATAAAAACTCGGTGGATTTTCAGGTGGTATGAAGCAAAGAGCCCTGATAGCACAGGCGCTTTTGAATGACCCGAGAATTTTAATTCTTGACGAGCCGACGGCAGGACTTGACCCGAAGGAGAGAATAAGAATCCGTAACTTCATAAGCGAAATTGCGGAGAATAAAATTGTGCTTATTTCAACCCACGTTGTATCGGATATTGAGTTTATCGCAAAGGAAATTATTTTGCTCAAAAACGGAAAGCTTGTTTCTCACGATACCTGCAATAATCTTATCAAAGAGATTGAAAACAAGGTATATGAAATTGAAATCGGCAAGGACGACTCGAAATATTTTCAGGAAAATTATAGAGTTTCAAATCTGTATCACAGCGATGATAAAATCATCGTACGCACAGTAACCGACAATCCGCCCGAGGGCTATTCCATGTCCCCTGTCAATCCAACGCTTGAGGATTTGTACTTATACGTCTTTGAAAGCGGAGAATAGTATAGGAGAAGCATTATGAAATGGGAAAATTTATTCTGTGAAAAACGTCAATGTAAACCGAGCACCAGTACCGATACAGATATGCGCAATGAATTTCAACGTGACTACCATAGAATTATAGGAAGTGCTTCATTTTGAAGATTACAGGATATCACGATATCTTTTTTGACTCGGTCGACATACACAAACGAGCAAGGAAAATCAATGATTATGGTTCGGTAACATTTGTTTATTCAGTAGATGTATTAGATGAACTTGAAAACTATGATATATGTGTTACAAGAGATAATCCTATTCGCTGGGAGAAAGACATGACTTATAATGAACGATATTTTACATATTACGAAGAGTTAAATTCTAACTTTGTTAAAGGCAATTTTATGCAGCATATTACTGTAAGAAATATTAGAGAAGCCCTTTCTTTTAAGTATCTAACTAAAATTATCGTAGATTATCCCGGTGAAAGTCTGGAAAAGTATTTTAATCCTGCGTATTGTGCGTTTGAAAATGCTTTAAAAGATAACGGAATCAATGTGCCTATTGTAATCAGAAAATGTCCAAGCGAATGCAACTGTCAAGAACAATATAATAATTATAAGGAAGGATTTGTATATTATAGATTCAAAACTGAATAAAAAGCTAATTTCAATTTGAAAGTTATTACTAACTTTTCGGAGGTTTTGTCAGGATTTACTATAGCCGATTGCATATATTCAAAATCTGCATAACTATAAACAAAGAATAGGTAAGTAATCTTTCGCAAATATATTGAATGTAAACTTTAATCTGATTTATGTAACTGTTTTGCCGTTATGCGGAGTTGACCAAAACATTGCTACATAATAGAATATAATAGTAAAAACATACATATAGGATTGGCTTATTTTGACATTTTTCTGCATTATGTTAATTGTAATCACAACAGCGTTATGTTAAAATATGTAAAATGATACAAATGGAGGTTTATTATTATGAAAATAAGAACAATTATAATTACAGCGGTACTTACTTTATCTATGGCTGCGGGCATGGCAGGATGTGCAGGCGGAAACGGCTCTGTTTCAGATACAAGTTCAGTTTCTCAGGTTTCGCAGGAAAACGGTTCGGGGTATTCAGATGACAATGACACCAAGGTTTTACAGATGCTTGATAAAGTCACGCTCAACGGAAAACCAATGAAGATACCTTATAAACAAAGCGATTTGCCGGAAGGGTTTTCGTTTGATGATGATGTGTCAGTATATGAAAAAGACGGCAATACATATGCATACGGTACTTTATTGTTAAATGGTAAAAAAGTTTCAAGCATGAATATAAGTAATTATAAGGAAAACATCACTCCCGATGAAATTGTTGCGTCCTCTTTAGATTATACTTTTTTAAAAGAAGATTATGCCGGTCTGGTCGAAATTGACGGTATAAGCGGAAAAAGTAAAAGGGGGGAAATACTGAGCAAATTCGGAGAGCCTTCGAGAATAGAAACTTTTGATGACGGAAGCGGAGTATTATATTACGGAATGGACAGCAATGATAATACATATATAGATTTCTGGTATAATGAGGACAGTACAATCAACACAATATCCATTGTAAATGAAATATGATATGGAGGAAAAAATGAGCAACGGATTTTCTTTTGATACAACCAAATTTGTTTTAGATGAAGTAAAAAAAGAGGCTTTAAAAACTGCAATGGAGGAGCTTGTTGAGCAGAAGGTTGCCAACGCAATTACATTAAACTCCGGAGTTGATGTTCAGGAACTGATTATAGAAATAATAAAGGCTACTGCCGCCACCGTATTTGATAATACGATATTAAGCGATAAAAACTGTGAAACTATATTTTTGTGGGTAAAAGGTTATGCTCCGATTTTTGATTTTGATGCTCCTGAATTAGATATACACGGGTTAACAAACGGTGAAAAATTAGTAACTGCTGTTGACATTGCGGCAAATGCTGCTTCGTTAACTGCTAAATGTAACGATTTAAAGGAATGCAGTGATTCTGAATATTTTAAGAAAGTTAAAGATATTACCAACGCTTTCTTAGAGTTTGCCGAATCAATGGCTGTAGCTATACCCTTGGTAGGAGATTACATAGGCTTTGTAATAGAATGCGTCTCAAACGCTTTTGAATCACAGTATGATTATATTGTTCAGGACAAAACCCGAACAGATACAGCTATTGCAGAATTAGCACTGCTTGAGGGCGGTGACAAATGTTCTTTATTTTATCTGCTTTCACAGACCAACTTATTGCTTGACAAAAATGCTATGGTTATGTTCGGCTTGAAAAAAATGAATATTGACCGCGCGAGCCTTATGCTTAATACCTGTTCAGAAGACTTATCATATGAAGAATGGCTGGATTTTATTGATAAAAAATATAATCTCATTACTGACGCAGACGAATTAAGAAAATACTGTAAAACAGAATTGGAGAAACAAGGATATAACTTTAACGGAATGACAGTTGAAGAAATAGGAGAAAAGCTCAGAACAGGCGATGGATTTGAAATAAAATCCGCCGACGCTATAGTAAATTACGCAATAAATACATATTTATCGGTTAGTTCTGCGCAAAGGCTCCGTGTTGACCCGCTTATAATAGATTTAGACAAAAACGGCTTTGAATTGACCGATGTTGAAAACGGCGTGCATTTTGATATGGACAGAAACGGTATTGACGAAAAAACAGGCTGGATAACCGGAGCCGACGCTTTTCTCGCTCTTGACCGCAACGGCGACGGAATAATAAACGACAGCGGCGAGCTGTTCGGCGACAGAACATACCTGAAAAACGGAAATTATGCAAATTCAGGTTTTCAGGCTCTGGCTGAATATGACGATGACCTCAACGGAATCATCAACGCTCATGACGAGGTTTATAACCGGCTTCTTTTGTGGCAGGACAAAAACAATGACGGCATTTCTACAGAGGACGAGCTTATGTCACTGAGCAACGCCGGAATTTCCGCAATCAATCTCGGCTATGAAAGCGTAAACTCAACCGATGAAGAATCCGGCTCGCTTCTCGCAAACATTTCAAGTGTTGTTTTTGACGACGGCTCAGAAACGGCTGTCGGTGAATTCAAATTCAATTTAAATAAAATAGATACCGCAGACAACATTAAAATTGATATCAGCGATGAAATCAAAAATCTTCCGGATGTCCGTGCAGTAGGCAATGTTCATTCTTTGCACTACGAAATGGCTATGGACTCAAGCGGAACGCTTACAAGTCTTGTAAAACAATTTACAGAAAGCACAAATTTTGCGGATAGAAAAAGTATTCTCACTGATATTCTGTATTTCATTTGTGATGCATCCGATATTGCCCCCTCAAGCAGAGGCTCTTATATTGATGCAAGACAGGTTGCGGTTATAGAAAAAATGACCGCTGAGGATTTTTATTCCGTTCAGACAGGAAGCAATGTAAACAGTGCGGCGGCAGTTGTACTCAAGAAGGCATATGAAGACTTGTTTAATGCTTATTATATTGATCTTATTTATGACGGAATCAAAGAATCTCTGAATTTTATTAATGTTAATACTGACGAAAACGGAAATACGACCTATGACATAAGTTTTTTTAGTTCATATGCGAATTTTCAGCTCAATTATGGCATAATTACGGAAACACAGCTCGCAGATATAGCTACTTTTTTATCGTTTAACAATAAAAGCGCTTTTCTTGATTTTAAGGAGTATTTCCAAAATATAAATCCGAGCTACGCAAATACTATAATAGATTTTTCCACCGGTATTGTCGGTACGGATGACAATGATACTTTATCTGCATCAACCGAAAACAATCTTGTTTTTGGAAAGGGCGGCAACGATACAATTTCCGGCTCTGGCGGAAATGATATTCTTGACGGCGGTGAAGGTAATGATTATCTTTACGGCGGCTACGGTGATGATACTTACATTTTCAACAAAGGCTACGGCACTGATGTAATCAATGATTATAACGGTCTTGATACGGTTAAATTCGGCGAAGGCATCAGTCCTGAGGATATTGCCTTCGTTAAAAACGGTAATAACCTTGAGATTTGCATCAAAGGCACTGACGATAAGGTTATCATCCAATATTATTTTAATAATGATAACTATTCCAACTTCAGATATTCCTTTTCTGACGGCACTACCTGGGTTAAGGAAGATATTACCGCTATGCTCAGGGTAGTAAAGGGTACAGACAGCAATGACAGTCTTAATGCAATATACAACAATTCCGAATTGTACGGTTACGGCGGCAACGATACTATTTCCGGCTCTGGTGGAAACGATATTATTGACGGTGGCGAAGGTGATGATTATCTTTACGGAGGATACGGAAATGATATTCTTGACGGCGGCAAAGGTAATGATTATCTTTACGGCGGTGAAGGTGATGATACTTACATTTTCAACAAAGGCTACGGCACTGATGTAATCAATGATTATAACGGTCTTGATACGGTTAAATTCGGCGAAGGCATCAGTCCTGAGGATATTGCCTTCGTTAAAAACGGTAATAACCTTGAGATTTGCATCAAAGGCACTGACGATAAGGTTATCATCCAATATTATTTTAATAATGATAACTATTCCAACTTCAGATATTCCTTTTCTGACGGCACTACCTGG